>DAIMZS010000326.1:0-3399 GCA_036733825.1 Rudaea sp. | reverse complement strand
TGCTGTTGCTGCACAGCGTGCCCGAGGACATGGTCCACGGCGAAGCCGCGCCGCTTTCGAAGCCGGTGTTGCCGAGCAGCTGCGTCGAACCGCCGCCGCCGGACGCGTTGATCGTCAGGCTCAGCGTGGTCGTGTGGCTCAACGAACCGGAGGTGCCGGTGATCGTCACCGAGGCCGTGCCCGTCGCCGCCGTACTGCTAGCGGTGAGCGTCAGCGTGCTCGTGCTCGTCGTGCTCGAGGGACTGAACGAGGCGGTCACGCCGCTCGGCAGGCCCGACGCGGACAAGGCCACGCTGCCGCTGAACCCGTTCACGCCGGTCACGGTGATCGTGTCGGTGCCGGTACCCCCCTGGTTCAGCGTGAGGCTGGTCGGCGAATCGGACAAGCTGAAATCCGCCGTGCCGCTGCTCGAACCCGCCAGCGTGGTGATGAACGCCGCTTTCGGGCTGCCCCAGCCGGTAACGAGGTCGTAACCGGTCACGGCATTGAACGACGGACCGCCCGAGATGGTCGTACCGCTCGAATTGACCGCCGGGTTGCTGCCGCTCGTGATGTCGTGGAAGTTGCTCGTATAGCTCGAGCCGACACCGAGGTTGTACAGGGCCGAGTTGAAGAAGCCGACCGTGCCGTGGCCGTTCGCGACCGACTGCTGATTGATCAGCGCGACGAAGCCGGCCCAACGCGGCGCGGCGAAGCTCGTGCCGCCATAACCGGTCAGGAACTGCCCGTTGCTCACCGTCGGGTTGTCGAAGTTGGCTTCCATCGCGACGTCAGGCGCATTGCGATAGCTCGTCGAGCCCTTGTTCGAGGTGTTGATCACGCCCGAAATCTGCTGCCAGCTCGGAATCGGCGCGCTCGAATCCCAACCGCCGCCGCTGTTCGACCAGGCCGTTTCCGACGACCACGCGCCGCCGGCGCCGCTCGTCGTCAAGTCCGTGCCGCCGACCTGCAGGATGTACGGCGACTGCGAAGGATAGTCCGCGTTGACGGTCTTGCTCGTGCCGACGCCCCACGCGCCCGAATCGCCGGACGCGCTGAGGAAGGTCTGCCCTTGCGTGGCCATCTGCTGGAAGATCGCATCGTCGGTCGCCTGGTTTACGCCCCAGCCCCACGAGCAGCTCAGCACCTTGGCCGAATTGTCGGTGGCCATCCGGTTGAGCATCTTGGTGTCGCCCGAGGCGTCGGACGGATCGACTTCGTAGAACAGGATCTGCGAGATGCCCGGCGCCATGCCGATCGCGTTGACGATGTCGAGGATCTGCTCGCCGTCGTCGCAGACGCTGGTGTTGATCGTGCCGTTCGAATTGAACGATACGCAGGCGCCGCTGTAGTTGTTCACGAGCACGTTGTTGATCGGCACGCTCGACGACATGCCGGTGCTCGAGTAGTACAGTTGCACGTCGCTGGTCTTGTAGCCGTCGAACGAGAGAATGCCGATCGACTGGCCCGAACCGTTCAGCGAACCGGAACCGTAGTAGGCCGCACGCATGTCGCTCGGCAGGAATTCGCCGGACGGGCCCGAACCGGTCGAGTGCGCGACGGGCGAGTTGCCCTTATGCAGATGCGGATGCGGCATGATGTAGTTGTTGAGGCCGGTCACCTGCAGCAGCGGAATATCCAGGCCGCTCGCCGTCGGTTCGCGGTCCGCCGAGAAGAACGTGCGGTCCTCGCTCGGATGCTGATACTCCGTCATCGACACGTTGAACGCGCGATTGACCGTGTTCACGTCGCCTTCGATGCTGACCAGGCGGCGATTGGGCACGGTGCCGGTGACTTCCAGACCATTCGCCTGCGCCCAGGCGACGACCGCGTCGTAGTCGGCTTGGGTGGGAGCGAAGCGCGCGGTGTATTCCTCCGGCGTCAGGTACTGGTGGAAGCGCGGGCTCTGCGGATCCTGCAAGTCGTGCAACAGCAGATCGAGCTCGGCCTGATTGCGCGTCGGCAAGGCGATGCCGAGCTTCAGGCGCTGCGAACCTGCGACCGGGTTCGTCATGAGCGCCTGACCGCTGGCCACGGCCGCCGGAAGATGCTGCGCTTGAATCGACGGCGCCCTGGCGAGCAGAGCGGGACTGCCGGCATGAGCGGCGCTGCCGCCGCCGACCGTCATGGCCGCAGCGAGCAACGAAAGCGCGATACCGGACTTGAGCGAACGCGATGCGTGACGACGCGCGTTCAAGGATTGGACTATCCTCATTTAGGGTCTCCAGAAAGTTAAGAAAAGAGCAGTGATTCCGTCTACACGTCTTTCACAATTTCTGTTGGCTCCTTGAGAATCCGGCACGCGCTTCCTCACGAACGCAAAACCTCCTGACGCGCGCCCCTCGACACACGTTGTCGTTGCGACCGTATTGCGCGAGACGAAACGGCTACCTGATCCCCGGCCCGTTTTTGCGGCACCGCTCCGTCTGCCGACTTCACGCCTCTGCCCCTGCGAGAAACGCGCGCCTAGAAAACATCCGTAACGTTAATTCCATCTAAAGCGTCGATGCAGTTCACACTCCTGCAGGCAATGTAATAACGTGATGTCACATTGGAATAGGCGCGCTGTTATTGGGCTTGCACGGGGAGAAAGTTGCAATGGAAACGTTTCTACGCGCCGACGTCCCGCCGGGTCGGTTTTGCAGAATTTGCGCACAAAAAAGGGGCCGCGATCGGCGGCCCCTCTTTTGACACGGCGAAGTTCGGCGTGTCGAACTTACTTTGGAGCGCGCTTACCCCGCTGCCGCGTCACGGCGCGAGCACGTTGATCAGCGCCGCCTGCGGGCTGCCCCAGCCGGTGACCAAGTCGAAGCCGGCCACGGCGTTGTAGCTGACGCTCTTGCCTTTGCCCGACGGATTGCTGCCCGCGGTGATGTCGTGAAAGCTCGTCACGTAGTTCGTGCCCACCCCGATGTTGTACAGCGCCGGGTTGACGAAGCCGACCGGGCCGTGGCCGTGCGCGACCGCCTGCTGATTCACCAGCGCGAGGAAGCCGGCCCAACGCGGCGCGGCGAAACTGGTGCCGCCGTAGCCGGTGAGGAACTGGCCTTTGCTGACGGTGGGATTGTCGAAGTTCGCTTCGGCCGACACGTCGGGATCGTTCCGATAGGTCGTCGATCCCTTATTGGAAGAATTGAGCACCCCGGCGAGCAGCTGATAGCTCGGCGTGCTTTCGCCTGCGCCGCTGTAGAAACCGCCGCCGCTGTCGACCCAGGCGGTTTCCGAAGCCCACGAACCGCCGCCGCCGTTGGTCGTCAGATCCGTGCCGCCGACTTCGAGCACATTCGGGTCCGCCGACGGCGCGCCCCAGGTGCGGTTGTTGTACGCGCCCAGATCGCCGCTCGCGTTGACGAACGTCTGTCCCTGCGCCGCCATCTGGCGATAGATGGGATCGTCGGTGGTGTTGTTGAAGTCGCCGCC
>DAIMZS010000325.1:0-3421 GCA_036733825.1 Rudaea sp. | reverse complement strand
AGCCGATCTTCGCCGCGGCGAAAGCGGCCGGGCTCAAGCATTACTTCGCCGAGCAGGAAGGGCCGTTCTCGCGCATGAGCCAGCTCGAAGCGGCGCAGGTCGCTTACGACTATCTGCATTCGATCAACTAATCCGGTACACAGAGATTTACGATGGATAAGAACACCTATGATGCGATCGTGGTTGGTACCGGTATCAGCGGCGGCTGGGCGGCCAAGGAACTGACCGAAAAAGGGTTGAAAACGCTGGTCCTCGACCGCGGGCGCATGGTCCGCCACGGCGAGTATCCGACCACCACCGAAGATCCGTGGGACCTGCCCGACGGCAACCGTCCCACCGCCAAGGACCTTGAGCGCCAGCCGAAACAGGCGCGCACGGGCTATGTCGTCACGCCGGCATCCCGGCACTGGTTCGTTGACGACATCGACAATCCGTACGAAGAGGACTATCGCTTCGACTGGATCCGCGGCTATCACGTCGGCGGCCGCTCGATCATGTGGGGCCGGCAGAGCTATCGCTGGAGCGAAATGGATTTCGAAGGCAACGCGAAGGACGGCGTCGCCGTCGACTGGCCGATCCGCTATGCCGATATCGCGCCGTGGTACGACCATGTGGAAACGTTCATCGGCGTCAGCGGCCAAAATGAGGGACTGGCGCAATTGCCCGACGGCAAATTCCTGCCGCCGATGGAACTCAACTGCGTCGAGCAGGAATTCCAGGGCAAGCTCAAGGACAAGTTCGGCCGCGCGATGACGATCGGCCGCGCCGCGCATCTGACCGGGCCGCTCACGCACGATCAAAGTCCGCAGCGCAGCACCTGCCGCTACCGCAACATGTGCATCCGCGGCTGCCCGTTCGGCGCCTACTTCTCGAGCAACGCGAGCACGCTGCCGGCGGCGCAGAAGACCGGCAACATGACACTCGTGCCGAATGCGATCGTCTACGAGGTGATCTACGACGAGAAGAAGGGCAAAGCGACTGGCGTGCGCGTACTCGACGCGGAAACCGGCGCGCAGACCGATTACTTTGCGAAAGTGATCTTCCTCTGCGCGTCGGCGTTCGGTTCGACCCACATCATGCTGAACTCGATCTCGAAGCGGTTCCCGAACGGTTTCGGCAACGACAGCGATCAGCTCGGCCGCAACATCATGGATCACCACCTCGGTTCGGGCGCGAGCGCGACGGTGGACGGTTTCGACGACCGCTACTACTTCGGCCGCCGTCCCAACGGGTTCTACATTCCGCGTTACCGCAACGTCGGCAAGGACAAACGCGATTACCTGCGCGGTTTCGGCTATCAGGGCGGCGCGTCGCGCGCGGGCTGGAGCGACTTGCAAAACGCCTCGGAGCTCGGCGAAGCGCTGAAAAAGAAGGCGCAGGATCCGGGACCGTGGACGATCGGCATGGGCGGCTTCGGCGAAATCCTGCCGTACCACGACAACCGCGTCACTCTCGATCACAGCAAGAAGGACAAATTCGGCCTGCCGGTGCTGCGTTTCGACGCGCGTCTGCGCGACAACGAACTGCGCATGCGCAAGGACATGATCAACGACGCGGCCGAAATGCTCGAAGCGGCGGGATACCGCAACGTGCGCATCGTCGACGAGGACTACGGCATCGGCCTGGGCATTCACGAAATGGGCACGGCGCGCATGGGGCGCGATCCGAAGACTTCGGTGCTCAACGCACACAACCAGGTGCACGCCTGCAAGAACGTCTTCGTCACCGACGGCTCGTGCATGACCTCGTCGGCATGCCAGAACCCGTCGTTGACCTACATGGCGCTGACCGCCCGCGCGGTCGACCATGCCGTCGAAGAACTCAAGCGCAAGAACATCTGAGGACGCACCATGAATCGTCGCGAAGCGATACAGCGGGTGGCATTGTTGATGGGGGGCGCGATTTCCGCACCGGCCATGCTCGGCGCAATGAACGTCCAGGCGAAGGAGCCGGGGCCGGATTGGAAGCCGGCGGTGCTCGACAAGGAGGAATTGGCCGTGGTGTCCCGCATCGCGGACATCTTCCTGCCGCGCACCGACACGCCGGGTGCGCTGGATGTCGGCGTTCCTGCCTTCATCGATACGATGTTGAACGAGGTGTATTCGAAGGCATCGCGGGAGCGCTACCTCAAGGAGCTGCACGATTTCGATGCGGCGGCGAAAGCAGCGCATGGCAAGCCGTTCCTCAAGCTGGATGCGCAGCAGCAGAAGGCGTTGGTGCAGAAGTTCCAGGACGCGGCAATCGCCGACGAGCGCGCGATGAAGGCGGAAGGGCAAAAGAAGCTCTGGCAGGAAGTCCGTGGCCCCGCGATGCTGCCGCAGCGCACCGAGGCGTCGGTGTGGGCGCATCCGCGTACCTTCCTCATGACGACGAAGGAGTTGACCTTGCTCGGCTTCTTTACTTCGCGCGTCGGCGCAACGCAAGTGCTGCAATACGTGGCGATACCTGGCGCCTATCACGGCTGCCTGCCGGTGAATCAGGCGGGCAACGGCAGGCGCTGGGCGACGTAATTTCCTCATGAGCCGCAGCTATCGCTTTCGCGTCGTCAACGTCTTCATCGTCGATTCGGAAGACGGAGCGTCGTCGCGGCTGAGCGGCAATCCGCTCGCCGTGATCGAGGATGCGCAAGGCTTGAGCGACGCCGAGATGCAGCAGCTCGCGCTGCAGTTCAATCTCAGCGAAACGACGTTTGTCCTGCCTTCGGCGCAGGCCAATGCGCGGGTGCGCATCTTCACGCCGACCTTCGAGATGCCGTTCGCCGGACATCCGACGCTGGGCACTGCGCACGTCTTGCGTGCTCTGGGGCGCGGCGGCGATGAGTTGCGCCTGCATCTGAATGCCGGTGTGATTCCGGTCGTCGCCCAGGCAGACGTATGGACGTTGACCGCGAACGTGCCGACGCATCGGCTTTACGACTATTCGCGTGCGCAGATCGCGCAAGCGTTGGGATTGAACGAGAACGATGTCGCCGGAGTGCCGTTGTGGATGAATGCCGGCGTCGAGCAACTTGTCGTGCCTCTGGCGAACCCCGAGGCGGTGGCGCGCGCGCGGCCGCAACTGGCTCCCTTCTTCGATTTCTGCAGCAACGCGCGCGAGGCGCAGGCATACGTTTATGCGCACGACGGAGCGGCGCGCATCGTCAGCCGCTACTTCTGGAATCAACACGGTGCGATTCTCGAAGATCCGGGCACGGGTTCGGCTTGCGCCAATCTCGGCGGTTATCTGCTCGAACAAGGAACGGCGGCGCCCTTCGACTTCGAGGTGCACCAAGGTGCCGCTACCGGGCGGCCGTGCACGTTGTATCTGACCGTCGATGCGCAGCGGCGCATCCACGTCGGCGGACGCGTGATTGAACTGATGCGCGGTGAATTGCGGTTGGACTGAATCCGTCACCGCCGCTGCAGGTGTGGCTCGTTCGACG
>DAIMZS010000324.1:0-3509 GCA_036733825.1 Rudaea sp. | reverse complement strand
GCCGGCGGTGACGCCCGCCGACGTCGGCGCGAGCGCGTCGCCGGCGTCGACGTCGGCCTCGACGGCTGCGCCGATCGACGACGCGTGGCGCCGCAACCAGGCGACCAGCACGCGGGCGCGGCCGACGCCGATGCGCGGTACCGATCGCCACCACTGCCCGCCGCGGCGGTTCGCCACCGAGTATCTCAACGCAGAAAGCATGATCTTCAACTACGCGAGTCGTCTGTCCGAAAGCTATACGGGCGGCCTCTGGCAATTCTTCGAGCTCGACAATGGCGGGTGCTACCTTGCCCCGATCACGTGCGCCGGTTCCAAGTTCAGTGGCCGCTCAACGGCGACGAGGGCGAGACGGGTGCCGACGCGTTCGGGATCGTCGTCACGTTGCTCGTGCTCTGTCACATTGCCGAAGTCACCGGCGACGATCGGTTCGTGGATCGCTATCATCGGCTGCTGGACTATGCATCGCAGCGCCCCGAGTCGGCCGAGATCTCGGCGGCAATCGATTGATGTTGTCGTCACTGCGCCCGGGCATCGTTATGCCCGGGCTTTCTCGTCTTCTCACGGAGGCATATGATGCTGGACTTCAAACAATTGAACGACCCTGAGCGCCGGGAGAAATGTCGTAAGGAACGCGAAGAGCAGGAAGCTAAAGCCGAAGCACACGAAAGGGCTTTGCGTCGCGAACTGAACATCTGCATTGAGGCGTTGGACTATCAGTTCTCCAACAGGACGAACGAAGTCTCGTTCGTAACTGCCAGTCGAGAATGAACAGCTACCTACCCTTGTCAGAAAAGCAGGAAAAGTGGCTGCTCGATATTGCGAAGCGTGTGCGTGACACACTCGATGGCGAGATCCAGAAGCTGGTCCAGCGCCATGCTGCAGGCGACACACTGGGCCAACTGTCACGGGGCGGCGCTATGGAGCCAATGCGGGGTCGGCATAAGGGCGCCACTTGAGGGGCGGCACATAGGCGCCAGTCCAAGGGCGGCGTAATGGCGCCACGTTAGGGGCGGCGCATAGGCGCCAGCAGCATCAGGGCGAGAACGCGGTTCGAACTTTCCGAGTCGGTACGCTCCGTTCTTTTTGAACGGAGCGTCCATGGCCAACAGGAGGTTCGAATTGTTTGAATACCGCCAAGTCCTTGTCCGCATGCGGCAAGGCGATTCTGACCGCGACATCGCGCGCGGCGGTTTGATGGGGCGCAAGAAGCTGACGACCGTGCGCCGCGAGGCTGAAGCGCGTAGTTGGCTGGATCCGGTGCAGCCGCTGCCGGACGACGCTACGATCGCGGGTGTCTTCGGGCGCACGCCGCACCTGCCGCACACCTGTGTGTCGACGGTTGAGCCATATCGCGAACAGGTCCGCGAATGGCTTGCCGCCGGCGTTCAGGGCACCACGATCCATGCCGCCCTTCAACGCAATCATGGCTACGCCGGCAGCTATTGTGCCGTGAAGCGCATGCTGCGCCATCTGGCTGCCGAGCGCAGCGTGGCCACCACAACGATCCTCGACTTCGCACCGGCCGACGCCGCGCAGGTCGACTTCGGCGCGGGACCCGTGCTGACGGTCGAGGGCATTGCGGTCCGGACGTGGATCTTCGTGATGACGTTGTGCTGGTCGCGCCACCAGTATGCCGAGATCGTGCTGGACCAGACCGTCGAGACGTGGCTCGCCAGCCACCGGCGCGCCTTCGAATGGTTCGGCGGCTGTCCCGACCGGGTCATCATCGATAACGCGAAGTGCGCGATCATCCGGGCGTGTCGATACGAGCCGGCGGTGCAACGCTCGTACGCCGCGCTTGCCGAGGGATATGGATTCCGGATCGACGCCTGTCCGCCGCACGATCCCCAGAAGAAGGGCGTCGTCGAATCGGGCGTCAAATACGTCAAGAAGTCCTTCGTGCCGCTGCGCGAGTTCCGGGATCTGGCCGACGCCAACCGGCAACTGCGCGAATGGGTGATGCAGCAGGCCGGCACTCGTATCCACGGCACCGTCCACGAACGGCCGCTGACGCGCTTCGGCGTCGAGCGCCCGTTGCTCGCTGCATTGCCGGACGTGCCGCCGGTACTGTCGGTCTGGAAGGAGGTGGCGGTCCATCGCGACGGCCACGTCGTCTACAAGCACGCGCTGTACTCTGCACCGTTCACGCTCGTCGGCAAGTCGCTCTGGCTGAAGGCGACCGATACGGTCATCCAGCTGTTCCATCGGCATGAACTCGTCGCAACCCATCCGCGGCAGCGGGCCGGCGGTCGCCACACGGTGCGAGATCACCAGCCGCCCGAAGCGCAGGCCTGGCTCGAGCACGATCCGCAGTGGTGTCTGGCGCGCGCGAAGGAGATCGGGCCGTCGTGCCACGGCGTGATCCTCGCGCTGTTCAACGACAAGGTGCTCGTCAACCTGCGCGGCGCGCAGGGGATCATCCGGCTGCGACAGAAAGTCGGCGATCAGAGGCTGGAAGCAGCCTGCGAGCGTGCGCTCGCGTTCAGCAGCGCGAAGTACAGCACCATCAAGGGCATCCTCGACAAAGGCCTGGACAGCGAACCGGTGCCGCGTCCCGCGTCGGCCCCGACTGGCGCTTACCAGAACGGCGGCCGCTTCGGCCGTGATCTCCAATCCCTGCTGATCCACTGACACCATGAACCCGAGTCCCGAATTGAATTCCATCCTCAAACAGCTGCGCCTGTCCGGCATCCTCGACTCGCTTGAGCAGCGCAACCGTCAGGCGATCGACGGGCAGCTCGCCTATACCGAGTTCCTTGCCATGCTGCTGCACGACGAGGTTGCCCGTCGCGAACACAAGAAGCTCGGCACCCGTCTGCTGCGCGCCGGCTTCGCGATGGGCAAGACGCTCGAGACGTTCGACTTCGACCGGCTGCCTACGTTGAACCGCTCACACGTTCATGATCTCGCGACAGGCCGGTATCTCGACGAGAAGGTCGCGATCCTGATCGCCGGTCCAACCGGCACCGGCAAAAGCCACTTGGCCCAGGCGCTGGGCCACTGCGCCGCCCGCCAAGGCCGCGATGTGCTGTTCATCTCGCAGACCGAGCTGCTCAAGCGATTGAACGCCGCGCGCGCCACCGGCGCCTATGACCGCAAGTTCCAGCAGTACGCCCGGGTGCCGCTGCTGATCGTCGATGACTTCGCGCTCAAACCGCTACGTACCCCGCAGGACGAGGACTTCCACGATCTCGTCGCGGCCCGCTACGAGCACGCGGCGACCATCCTGACGTCGAATCTCGACTTCGGTGAATGGGGCGCCGCGTTCCCCGACAACCGCATCCTCGGCACCGCCACACTCGACCGACTACGCCACGGCGCCTACCGGCTCGTCCTCGAGGGCGACAGTTACCGCACCCCGAAACCGATGCCAGATCCCCCTCAAAATGCAGTTGCCAAAAACGGCAAAAAACCGCAACCTTGAAACCGTTCGAATCCGCGTTTTACCCCCGGTTCTGCTGGCGCCATTACGCCGCCCATCCCCGGCTCCTTTACGCCGCCCCGCGACA
>DAIMZS010000323.1:0-3526 GCA_036733825.1 Rudaea sp. | reverse complement strand
TTTTCGCCGGCGTCGAGCGCGCCGCACGTGAGCGTGCGCGTCGCGGTCATCATGTAGGTTTTCGCGGCGATGCGTGCGAGCGGCTCCTCGATGCCTTCGAAGCGGCCGATCGGCGTGTCGAACTGCTCGCGCACGGTCGCGTACGCGCCGCAGATGCGCGTCATCATCTGCGCGGCGCCGACGCTGAGCGCGGGCAACGAAATCGAGCGCCCCGCGGCGAGGCTTTCCATCAGCATGCGCCAACCCTGCCCGATGCCGGCGCGGCCGCCGATGACGTTGTCGAGCGGGACGAACACGTCGTTGCCGACGATCGGGCCGTTCATGAACGGCACGCCCATCGGATCATGACGCTGGCCGATCTCGATGCCGGGCAGATGCGCCTCGATCAACGCGCAGGTGATGCCGAGATCGTCTACGTCGCCGAGCAGATGATCGGGATCCTTGATGCGAAAGGCGAGGCCGATCAGCGTCGCGACCGGCGCTAAGGTGATGTAGCGCTTCTTCCATTCCAGGCGCAGACCCAGAATTTCTTTTCCGTCGACGACGCGTTTCTCGACGACACCGGTGGATTGCGTCGCCGCCGCATCGGAACCGGCTTCCGGGCCGGTAAGGCCGAAACACGGAATCTCCTCGCCGCGCGCGAGGCGCGGCAGGTAATATTTTTTCTGTTCGTCGGTGCCGTAGTGCAGCAGCAGCTCGCCGGGGCCGAGCGAGTTCGGCACCATCACCGTCACCGCCGCCGCGACCGAGCGCGAGGAAATGCGTGTGACCACGCGCGAGTGCGCGATCGCCGAGAATCCGTGCCCGCCGTATTCCTTCGGGATGATCATGCCGAAGAAACCCTGCTTCTTGATGAACTCCCACACTTCGGGCGGCAGATCGCGCAGCTGGTTGATCTGCCAGTCGTCGAGCATTGCGCAGAGTTGTTCGACCGGGCCGTCGAGAAAGGCCTGCTCGTCGGCGCTCAGCGGCTGCGGGCGAAACGCGAGCAGCTTTTTCCAATCGGGCCTGCCCGAGAACAGCTCGGCGTCCCACCACACCGTGCCCGCGTCGAGCGCAATGCGTTCGGTCTCGCCGAGCCGCGGCAGCACTTTGGCGAAGATCGGCATCACCTGGCGCGTAATGAGCGCGCGGCGGATGGCTGGGACGCCGAACACGACGGCGAACACCGTCAGCACGAGCGCCGTCGCTTCGAACAGGACGGGTGAGACGATGCCCGTGATGCGCCAGCCGACGAGCCAGATGCCGGCCGCGATGACCCAGGCGAGAAATCCGCGACCGAGGAAGAGCAGAGCGCTCAGTGCGATCAGGACGAGGAAGAAAGTGATCAGCATCGCGGACTCCTTCTTTTTCCAGCATCATCCTTTGCGGCGCCGCAAAAGCAAAGCGGCAGCGCAAGACATCAAGACGGCGGCTTCACTTCGGCGAGAAACGTCTCCAGCGCCGGCATCACGCGCGCATCGGAGAAAAGACGATCCTGCGCGGCGAGCAGACGGCCGCGCAGATCATCGCGGCGCGCGCGGTCGCCGGCGAGGCTCACCGCGAGATCGACGTAGGCGTCGGCGTCTTTCGCGATCAGTTCCTCGACGTCGAGCAGACGCAGCATTCCGGCCGATTGGCGTCCGCGCATGCGGTTGCCTTCGAGCGTGACAAGCGGCGTGCCGAGACTGAGCACGTCCAGACTGGTCGAGCCGCCGCTGAAATGAATCGAATCGAGGACGAGGTCGGCAGCGGCGACGCCGCCGAGGTAGTCGGCATAGCCGCGCCGCGGAACGATGCGCACGTGGCGGTCGAAATCGACATTTTCGGCGGCGAAGGCCTTGTGCATGCGCGCGCGGAAGCGCGTGGCCAGCGCGGATTCGTTTTCGAAGAAGACGATCGTCGCACCGCTGCGCGCGGCGATGCGCGCAGCGAGCGCATCGAACTCCGGCACGATCTTGATCAGGTTCTGCACGCACAGCATCAGCGGACGATCGCCGTCGCGCTGCAGCCAGACGCCGTCGCCGGCCGCCGGTGGCCGCCGCGGCAGAACGCCGAGGCCGGGCAGGCGCACGAGACGCTCGCGGTAATGCGCGTCGGCGTCGGCGGGCTCCATCGCCTCGGCGCTGAGGAAATAATCGATGCGCGTCGATCCGGTCGTCACCGGATGACCGTACGCGGCGCACTGCACCGGCGCCAGGCGCATCGCGGCGAGCAGGTTGGTGCGTCCGTCCATGCCGACATCGAGGTGGACGAGCGCGTCGAGCTGCGCATTGAGTATCGATTGCGCGATCTCGCGCACGCCGAGTCCGCCGACATCGTACGTCGCCGCGATGACTTGGCGGATTTCCGCGCTGACGGCGTCCAGCGTCGGACTCAGATTCCACACGCACGCCTCGAAACGTGTTTGATCCAGGCGCAGCAGCCATTCGACGAAGTAGCGCGTGACGGTGTGCGTGCGCAGCGCGCTGCTGACGAAGCCGATGCGCCGGCGCGGCCGCGAAGGAGCCGGGTCGACCGCGCCGGCGAACGCCGCGGTATGCACGCCGACGACGGTTTCAAGCAAGTCACCGAAAAGGAAGCTCAGTCTCTCGCTGTCGAGCGCGTGATAATGCAGATGGAACGGCTGGATCCATGCCGCGGTTTGCAGCGCCGTATCCCACGCTGGGTGATCCTTCACCAAGGCGATCGCCTGCTCCACGCCGGTTTCGAAGCGCGCCGCGGCGGTGCGGGCCTGGGCCGCGTCGGCGAGAAACTTCGGATGCGCGAGCAATTCGAGCCAGGCGATGCCGAGGTCTTGCGGCGCCAGCGCCCTCGCGCGCCGGAAACCCAACGCCGCGGCTTCGTAGTCGCCGCGCTCGTAGCGGGCCATCGCCAGTTCCTTGACCGCTTCGGCGGAGGCGGGCGCGAGTTTGACCGCGTGCGCCAGCGCGGCTTCGGCCTTGTCGTAGGCGTCGAGATAGCGGCTTGCGATGCCGAGAACGAGCCAGGCGTCGGCCGATCCGGGCTCGAACTTGAGCGCGGCGAGCGCGGCGGCCACCGCCTGACCGTAGCGCCCCGCGTCCAGATGGACGTGCGCCAAACGCCGCGCCGCCTGCGCCGATTCCGGCGAAACGCCGAGCGCGCGAGTCAAAGCATCGGAGGACGAAGACATGTCGGTGCGGCGGCAAAAAGCGGGACAGCAAAGATACCGCCCGCCCCGCGCCTTCGCCACACTGCAAATGCGCAAGCCATTCATTACACTTGCCGGTGACTAAAAAGGCCTGCCATCCCGCCGACGTGTCGTCGTCGGCAACCGACGGAATACACCAATGAAAGACAAAAAAGACATCGTGGAAAACTGGCTGCCGCGCTACACCGGCACGCCGCTCGACCAGTTCGGCGAATACATTCTGCTGACCAACTTCGGCAACTACGTCGACCTGTTCGCGCAGTGGAACGGCGTCGAGGTGCAAGGCCGCGACCGGCCGATGCCGAACGCCACGGCCGACGGCATCACCCTGATCAATTTCGGCATGGGCTCGCCGAACGCGGCGACGGTGATGGA
>DAIMZS010000322.1:0-3574 GCA_036733825.1 Rudaea sp. | reverse complement strand
GGCATCGGTTTCGATGAAAGGACGTTCGGACCATGCCCGCATCGACGGCCACACTGAAGAATTTTGCCGCGCGCGCGCGTGACCGCGCACTCGCCCTGCGCCATTCCGCGCGCGCCCGCAGAATCATCATCGCCGCCGCTGTCGTGTTGGCGGTCTATGCCCTGATCGGATTCCTCGCCGTGCCCGCGCTGCTGCATCGCTGGATCGACGCGAACGCGAGCAAGCTGCTCGGTCGACCCGTGACGGTCGGCGCGCTGCAGTTCAATCCGTTCACTCTCAAGCTGGGCGCGGACAACGTGCATGTCGGCGAGGCCGACGGCAAGACGGCGTTCATCGATGCCGACCGTATCGTGCTCAGCCTCTCGTGGATGTCGTTGCTGCGCTGGGCGCCCGTGTTCGACGAAGTCGAAGTGCAGCATCCGCGCATCGCACTCACGCGCGCGGCCGACATGCATTTCAACTTCTCCGATCTGATCGAGCGCTTTTCCGCGCCGGCGCCCTCCGCTGCGCCGACGGAGCCTGCGCGCTTTTCGCTGTCGAACATCCGCGTGCGCGAAGGCGAGGTTCGCTTCGACGACCGCGCGACCAACGCCACTCATCGTCTCGACGACATCGAAATCGGCATTCCGTTCCTTGCCAACCTGCCGCGCGACGTCGACGTGTTCGTCCAGCCGCTGCTGGCGATGCGCGTCGACGGCCGGCCGCTGCGCATCGAGGGCCAGACCAAGCCGTTCAAGAACAGCCTCGAATCGACGATCGACCTCACCCTCGACCGGCTCGACCTGCCCAAGTATCTCGTTTATTTTCAGGCCGAGTTGCCGGTGGCGGTCCCGCGCGGCATCCTTTCCGGCAGCGTGCGCGTGCATTTCGTGCAGGACAAGACGCCGCAGCTGCGCTTCGACGGCGTCGCCGTGCTCGACGATTTTGCGATGACCGAGAAGAGCGGCGCGCCGATGGCCGAGGCCGGCCGCGTGATCGCCTCGTTCGCCGACGTGCAGCCGCTGATTTCGCGTTATCGCTTCGGCAACGTGAATCTCGACCATGTCAGCGTGCATTACCTCGCACGTGCGGGCGCGCGCAGCAACTACGACGTCTTGTTCGGCCCGCCGAAGCCGGCGGCGAGCAAGAAGCCGCCGAGTGACGTCGGCATCGCCAATCTCGGCATTGTCGCCGGCCGCTTCGACTACGTCGACCAAACGCTCGATGCCGGGCCGGCGACGATTACGATCGATACGATCGCGGGCACGGTGACCGACCTGGACACGCTCAAGGGAGCGGCGGCGGTCGACGCGACGGCGCGGCACAACGGCGGCAATCTCGCCACGCGCGGCAAACTCGACCTGCCCGCGAACCGCTACACCGGCGCGCTGAGCGCGAAGGACGTGGGCCTGCCGCCGCTGCAGCCGTTCGTCGTGCCCGCCGGCAATCCGACGGTACTTCAGCAGGGCCGCTTCGATTCCGACGGCAATTTCTTCGCCGACTGGAAAGGCGCGTTCAATCTGCACATTGAACCCGCGACGGCGCACGTGCGCGACTTGGCGATCGGCACGGCGGAGGACAAGGAGCCGCAGATCGCCTGGAAAGCGCTCGACATCGCGCTGACGAAGTTCGATCTCGCTGCCGCGGAAGCGCGCCATGGCGAGGTGACCTTGCACGGCCTCAGCGTCAAGGCGCAGCGCGGCCGCGACGGCAAGATCGATCTCGCCGCGCTCGCTGGCGGCGCGCCGGCGAAGACGGTGGCGGCGAAAACGGGCAAACCCGTTCCGGTGTGGAAATGGAGCATCGCGCGTCTCGCGCTCGACGCGGCGAGCGTGCGCCTGCGGGATCTGTCGACGGCGAAGCCGACCGAGGTTGCGGTCGAATCGATCAATGGCGACGTCGCTGGTCTCAACGATGATCTGAAACAGCCGCTCAAGTTGGCCCTGAGCGGCTCGATCGAGAAGGGCAGTTTCGACGTCAACGGCAGCGTCCGGCCCGAGCCGCTCGACCTCGACCTCAAGATCAAGACGCGCGAACTGAGCGTCGCCGGTTTCCAGCCCTATGTCGACGTGCCGCTCAACGTGCGCGTGGTGCAGGCGTTTCTGACCAGCGACGGCGAGCTGCGCTATGCCGAAGGCAAGCAGGCAAAAACCGCGTACCGCGGGCGCGTCGCGCTCGGCCGCGTGCGCGTGAAGGACAAGGTGACGAGCGATGATTTCCTCAGCCTGCGCGTGCTCGACGTCGGCGCGCTCGACTACGCGCAGAGCGGCGGGCCCGTGCAAGTGAAGCTCGGCGACGTCGCGCTGAGCGATTTCTACGCACGCATCATCATGAATGCGAACGGACGGCTCAATCTCGCCGATGTCACCGGCGGCAGCGCGGCGCAGCCCATCTCGGTGACGCGCGCGGACGAAATGGCGAAATTCGCCCCGGCGCCGCCGCCCGCGGAGGCGAAGCCGCAGACTCCGCCGCTCGCCGCCACCGCGTCCATCCAGGTCGGCCGGATCACGCTTTCGCGCGGCCATCTCAACTACACCGACAACTTCATCAAGCCGAACTACACAGCGAACATCACCCAGCTCAGCGGCAAGATCGGCCCGTTCGGCACGGCGGCCGGCGGCGCGCCCGCGGTCGTCGACCTGCAGGGCCTGCTCGACGACAACGCACAGGTCGGCATCGAAGGCAGCATGAACCCGCTCACGCCGAGCGCGTTCGTCGACATCAAAGGCAAGGCGAGCGGCGTCGAACTCACGCATCTCTCGGCCTATTCGACAAAGTACACCGGCTACCCGATCATCAAGGGCCGGCTCAACGCCGACGTGCACTACGTGCTCGACCAGGGCAAGCTCAACGCCGACAACCATTTCAACATCGACCAGCTCACCTTCGGCGAAGTCAACGAAGATCCCGGCGTCAGTCACCTGCCGGTGAAGCTGGCCGTCGCGCTGCTCAAGGATTCCAACGGCGTCATCGACGTCAACGTGCCGGTGTCGGGCTCGCTCGACGATCCGCAATTTTCGCTCGGCAGCATGGTCTGGCGCGCGATCGGCGGCATGATCGCCAAGGCCGCGACCGCGCCGTTCCGCCTGCTCGCTTCGGTGTTCAAGGGCGGTGGCGGCGGCGGCAACGAGGAGCTCGGCTATGTCGAATACGCGCCCGGCGACGATCGCCTGGACGAGGCGGCGAAAACCAAGCTCGTCCAGGTCGCCAAAATCCTGAACGAGCGCCCCTCGCTCAACCTCGGCATCATCGGCCGCACCGATCCCAACGCCGACCGCGACGGGCTGCGCAAGGTGATGGTCGACAACATGATCCGCCGCGAATACATCGCCGATCACGGCGGCAGCGAGGAGACGGCGCCGGCGACATTGTCGCCCGAAGACACCGAGCGTTATCTCGAAGCCGCGTACAAGCACGCGGATTTTCCGAAGGAACGCAACCTGATCGGCCTGACCAAGTCGCAGCCGCCCGAGGAAATGCGCCGGCTGCTCGAAACCAATCTGACGATCGACGAGAGCTCCATGCTGCACCTCGCCGAGCGCCGCGCGGGGCATGTCGTCGGTTTTCTCCACGGCAAAGTCGACGACCGCCGATT
>DAIMZS010000321.1:0-3579 GCA_036733825.1 Rudaea sp. | reverse complement strand
ATTCCGGCTTTCGCCGGAATGACGAGCGAACAGCAGGTCGCCGAATCGACAACAGGTAGCAGATATGGCTGAGTTCTCTCTTCCAAAGAATTCCAAAGTCCAGAAAGGCAAGAAGTACCCCGCCAAAGCGGGCACGAAGAACGTGCGTACGTTCCGTGTCTACCGCTGGAACGAGGAGGACGGCCAGAATCCGCACATCGACGAGTACGAAGTCGACATGGATACCTGCGGGCCGATGGTTCTCGACGCGCTGATCAAGATCAAGAACGAGATCGACTCGACCTTGACCTTCCGCCGCTCCTGCCGCGAAGGCATCTGCGGCTCGTGCGCGATGAATATCGACGGCGGCAACACGCTGGCGTGCACGAAGGCGATCGACGACTGCAAAGGCGACGTCGCGATCTACCCGTTGCCGCACATGCCGGTGGTGAAGGACCTCGTGCCCGACCTGACGACCTTCTACGCGCAGTACGCCTCGGTCAAACCCTGGCTGCGCACGCAGACGCCGCCGCCGCCCGACCATGAGCGCCTGCAGTCGAAGGAAGACCGCGCCAAGCTCGACGGCCTCTACGAATGCATCCTCTGCGCCTCGTGCTCGACGGCGTGCCCGAGCTACTGGTGGAACGGCGACAAATACCTCGGTCCCGCGGCGCTGTTGCAGGCCTATCGCTTCATCGCCGATTCGCGCGACGAAGATACCGGCGCGCGCCTGGACGAACTCGAGGATCCGTTCAAGCTGTATCGCTGCCACACGATCATGAACTGCACGAACACCTGCCCGAAAGGCCTCAACCCGGCCAAAGCGATCGGCGAGATCAAGAAGCTTCTGGTGGAGCGCAAGGGCGTCTGACACGCACCGCTGCGTCGGCGCCGCGTCGCCCGAGGTATGATGCGCGCCAAAATTCGACGCAGAGGGAGGAGACGATGGATGCGCGCCTGATCTTCTGGCCGGCGGTCGCGATGGCCGCGCTGACGTTCGTCGTGCAGTGGCGCATGTTCGTAACGCGCGTCGCCGAGATCCGCCGCGAAGGCATTCGCATGCGCGACATCGCCACCTCGCCGCAGCTCTACGCGCGGCTGAAGAACGTCGAGGCCGCGGACAATTTCCGCAATCTGCTCGAACTGCCGATGCTGTTCTATCTGGCATTGGTCGTGGCTTTTCTGACCGCCCAGGTGAATGCGCTGACCCTGTCGCTGGCCTGGACGTTCTTCCTCTCGCGCGTAGTCCACAGCTACATCCACTGCACCTACAACCGGGTGCGCGACCGCTTTTACGCTTACTTCGCCGGCACGGTCGCGCTGTGGCTGTTCTGGGGCGCGCTTGCCTACGGGCTGGTGAAGTGAGCGACATCGGCCGCTTGCGCTGGCGCTGCCGGCGCGGCATGCGCGAGCTCGATCAACTGCTCGGCTGGTATCTCGATGCGCGTTATGCGCAGGCGGGCGACGCGGCGAAGGCGGCGTTCGTCGAACTGCTCGATCAACCCGATCCGGAGTTGTGGCATTGGCTGCAGGGACACGGCGCGCCTGACGACGCGCGCTGGCGCGGCGTCATCGATGAAATCCGTACCCGCGATCGCGTTTGACTATCGCCCGTCGCGCGGGCTGCTGTTCGGCGTGCTGATTATCGCGGGGACCGCGTTGGCCGCGATCGTCTTCTGCGGTCTCGCCGCGGGTTGGAAGTTCGGGTTGGCCGCATTGGCCGCCGTGTATGCGGGGCATGCGTTCCGGGCGTGGCTGCGTCCGCCGTTCGTGCGGGTGGTCTGGCATTCCGCGGGCCATTGGCGTCTGCACGATGCGCGCGGCGGCGAACAGGCGGGGGAATTTGCGCATGCCGTTACGTTGGGCGTGCTGATCGTACTCGTATTGAAAATCGCGACGACGCGTACGGCCGCCTTCGTGCTATTGCCGGACAACTGCGATGCCGAAACGCGGCGGCGGCTGCGCGTGCGCTTGGCGAGAGCAGACTCGCGTGACTAGTCAGCCTTTCACGGACAGTTATCGGACAGTCTTTAAAATGATATCCAATTCGCAAAAACTGTAGGGATGCCGCGCTTAATACGTTTGTGACTAACTTCAGCGCCCGAGCGAAAAAATAATCGATAAAATCCGCTCGCGTCGAGGTCATTCGGCGCATTGACAGGGGCATCGCATGGAAACGGCGATCTGTGGGGGCAAGCACGTCGATACCGTGAGCCAGGGAAACCGGGCTCCATTCGTATACCTGCCGCTTGGTTGATATTAAGAATTGCCTGAAGAACGGGTTCGACGGGAGGCCTTCGGCCGACCGGGTATTTCCGCGGGCGACGGCGCGCAGTCGCCAATCCAAAGTGGAGTGGTACCAATGAACAAGCGAGTTCTTACTGCAGCACTGCTGTCGATCGTATCAGCGAGCGGCGCATCGGCGGCGACACCGCCTGCGCCGGAAGACGTTTCCGCACGGCCGACGTCGGCCGTCGATCCTTCCGCCGCGGCGAGGTACGCCTGGTTTCTGTTCGTGCAGGCGATGACGCCGGCGAACGGCGGGCTGACCTTCGAGGGCTGGACGGAACAATGTCAACTCAACCCCGGCCTCGCCGGCTGTCCGTCGGCCGCCGCGCTCGCGGGCAAAAAACGCATACTGCACGCCAGTCCGCTGGCGCGGAAGGTCCGCGGCGTGGCGACGAGCGTAGCCAATGCGACGGACAACGGCATCGAGTGCAATGCGATGTCGACCTCGCCGGTGGGCGGATATCCGCCGCCGAAAAACGTGACGCCGCAGGCGCAGTTCTGCGAAGAAGTCTACGTCAATCCGCCCGAGACGACTTTCGTCAAAACCAATGGATTGACGACGCTGACCGGCCAGCAGACCTACGCCAAGGCGAACGGCGGCGCGATCACCTTCCCCTGGGATGCGGTCGAAATCAAAGCCGATTGGGTGCCGACGAGTTCGTTCAATCCGACCTTCGCCTGCCCGGATACGACCAATTCGCTGTACACCGAAACGATCAACGGCACCTGCTACGCGCTGGTCGGCCTGCACATCTCCTCGAAGGTGCTGCCGGATTGGCTGTGGGCGACGTTCGAACCGGCCAGTATGATCACCAACCCGAACCGCTGCGATCCGAAGCTCTACGACACGTGTTTCGATCCGTGGGGAACGACCTCGAGCGTGCCTTACGGCAAGGGCCAAAAGGTGCCGCAAAGTCCGCAGCTGAAGCAGTTGATGGCGTCCGCGGGGCTCAATCCGGCGTTCAACAACTACTACCTCACCGGCGCGCAGACGCTGTTCGTGACGTCCAGCGGGGCGCCGATTCCGCTCGGCAGCTCGTTCGTCGAATTCAACGCCGGCGTGCCACCCGGCCAGGCCTCGTGCATCACCTGCCACAAGTATGCGTACTACGACGGCAAGCCGCAGTCGCCGGAAAACAACTTCGGCGGTCCGCCGAACGGCTGGCAGTCGGTCGGCTATGCGTGCACCAACAATTCGAAAGGCAACTGCACGCCGGTCACGCCAGGTTCGATTTCGCAGGATTTCTCCTGGATGCTCGGCCTGATGCCGGTGAAGTGATCTGATCGCAGTGATGCGATAGGCAAAAAAAA
>DAIMZS010000320.1:0-3608 GCA_036733825.1 Rudaea sp. | reverse complement strand
CTGCGGCTCGATGCACTCGTAGCAGCCGGCGATCGAGGCGATCGTCGCGGTCGGCGCGATCGCGATCAGCAGCGAATTGCGCAATCCGTGTGTCCTGATTTCGTCGCGCAGCGCATTCCAACGCGTCGCGTCGGATGGCGTTACGCCCCAAGCGTCAAACTGCAATTCTCCCCGCGCCGCGCGCGTGTCGGCGAACGCGGCATGCGCACCGTGCTCGCGTGCGAGATCGAGTGAAGCGAGCAGCGCGTGGTAGTAGATCTCTTCGGAGATGCGCGCCGACAGCGTGCGCGCTTCCGTCGAATCGAACGCCATACGCAACTGGAAGAACACGTCCTGCAGGCCCATCAGGCCGAGACCGACCGGCCGCCAGCGCAGGTTCGAGGCGCGCGCGGTCGCGATCGGATAGAAGTTGAGATCGATCACGCGGTCGAGCTGGCGCACGGCAACCTGCACCGTGTGCGCGAGCCTATCGAAATCGAACGAACCGTCGACGACGCAGCGGGCGAGATTGATCGAACCGAGGTTGCACACCGCGGTTTCCGCGCCGCCGGTGACTTCGATGATCTCCGTGCACAAATTCGACAGGTGCACGCGGTTTTCGCTCAGCGCGGTCTGGTTGCAGGCGCGGTTGCAGGCGTCCTTGAACGTCATCCAGCCGTTGCCGGTCTGGGCGAGCGTGCGCATCATCTTTGCGTACAGATCGCGCGCTTTGAGGGTCTTCTTCGCCAGCCCACGCGTTTCCGCTTGTACGTAGGCTTGCTCGAATGCCACGCCCCAGAGGTCGGGCAGGTCGGGCACGTCGGCCGGATCGAACAGCGACCACGCGCCGTCTTCGTCGACGCGGCGCATGAACAGATCGGGCACCCAGTTGGCGAGATTGAGGTGATGCGTGCGCCGCGCCTCGTCGCCGGTGTTGTCGCGCAATTCGAGAAACGCCTCGACGTCGGCGTGCCACGGCTCGAGATAGACGCAGGCCGCGCCTTTGCGCTTGCCGCCCTGGTTGACGGCGGCGACGGAGGAGTCGAGCGTTTTCAGCCACGGCACGATGCCGTTGCTCAAACCATTCGTCGAACGGATCAGCGAGCCTTCCGCGCGCACGCGATGCCAGGCTACGCCGATGCCGCCGGAGAATTTCGACAGCTGCGCGATGTCCTTGTACTTCTCGTAAATCGCGTCGAGTGAATCGGCCGGCGAGTCGAGCAGGAAGCAGCTCGACAGTTGCTCGTGGCGCGTGCCCGCGTTGAACAGCGTCGGCGAACTCGGCACGTAGTCGAGCGTCGCGAACAGGCGGTACAGCTCGATCGCGTCGGCGGTCGTCTGCGTGAGCGCGCAGGCGATGCGCATCCAGAAATGCTGCGGCGTCTCGATCACCTGGCGTTGGGTCGGATGCTTGAGCAGGTAGCGGTCGTAGAGCGTGCGCAGGCCGAAGTACTCGAAGCGCGTGTTGAGGCTCGCGTCGATCGCGTCGTTGAGCTTGCGTGCGTTCGTTTCGACGAAGGCGAGCACGCGCTCGTTGATCAGCCCCGTGTCGAAGCCGAGCCGGATCGACTGCGAGAACGAGTAGACGCCGAGCGCCTGCACTTCCTTGTCGATGTAGCCGGCGAGCAGACGCGCGGCGAGCTGCGAATATTCGGGCTCCTCGGCGATCAGCGAGGCGGCCGTGCGGATCGACAATTCGTCGAGTTCGCGCGTTGAGGCGCCGTCGTAGAGGCCGGTGATCGTCTTCACCGCCACGCGCATCGGATCGACGTCGCGCAGTTGTTCGCAGCAGCGCGTCACCGCGCGCACGATCTTGTTGAGGTCGACGGGTTCGCTCGCGCCCGAGCGCTTGGTCACGCGCATCGCCGCGGGCGCGTTGTGCGGCGGCGTCAGGGAGAAACCGGTCTGGTTCGGCGAAGCGGCAGCCGGCGACGATTGCGTGGGCGTGGCCGCGAGGATTTCTGCGTGGGACATGGTGCCTCTCCTTATCGGCGATACGAAAGGAAGCGAGGCAGGCGATGCGGGAATCGGAAAGGCCGCGACCGCCGGCCTTCGCTCCCGCGAGCGAGCACAGAACTTGTGTGGGAAAGACGGAGCGGGTGAGGCGGCGCCGATGAAAACGACGGAGCGTCACGCTGCCGGCTATCCTTCCCGCGAAGGTCTGCAAGCCAGACGCCGCGCTTGCGCACGACGATCGCGGGCCGGTATTCGGACTCCCGGGCATGAGGCCTGAACCTCACCTACTTCGATGCCGCTTCCCAGGCCGCCTCGGCCCAGTGCCGTTGGCACCGTTCGTTCCCGGTCACCGCTGCGGGGCAGTCCCGGATTCACACCAGGTTCCCGTTTAAGCCCTCACCAACTACATACTGGGTCGGGCGCCGTTGACGGACACAAGATATGCCGTATTCGTCGGTCCGTCAATCGGCGGCTCGATTACAGAACATGCCGCCCGACGCTTCGATGTGCCGGCCGGTGATCCAGCCGCGGTCCGCCTCGGTTTGACTCGGTCGGTCTAAAACCGTACTATTTCAGTACTGTATTGATCCGGATGACGGCGCACCATGCTCCGCGTCAGCAAACTGACCGATTACGCCACTGTTGTGATGACCGTTCTCGCCGAGGCGCCGGACGAGGTGTTCAGCGCGCAGGCGCTGGCCGAGCGCGCGCGTCTGGAATTGCCGACCGTGTCGAAGCTGCTCAAGCAGCTCGCACAGGCGGAACTGGTCGAATCGTTCCGCGGCGTCAACGGCGGTTATCGCCTCGCGCGCACGCCTGAGCGGATCAGTCTCGCGGACATTCTCGTCGCGATGGAAGGGCCGTTCGGCATGACCGAGTGCAGTGCGCACCAGGGCGCCTGCGGACACGAGCCGCACTGCGGCGTGCGCGGCAACTGGCGGCGCGTCAGCGAGGTGATCGAAACGACGCTGCGGCAGATGACGCTGGCCGATATGCTGCGGCCGCCGCCGAGGCGCGCAACGATCCCTCTACGTCTAGCTACCGCATAAATCCTCAGGCAGCCCCATGGCCACCCAACCCCTCGAAATCGAAACCGCTCTTAATCGACGCTACAGCGCCGGCTTCGTCACCGACATCGAAAGCGAGAGCTTGCCGCCGGGCTTGAACGAGGACGTCGTGCGTGCGATCTCGGCGCGCAAGAACGAGCCCGAATGGCTGACCGAATGGCGCCTCAAGGCCTATCGCCACTGGCTGACGATGACGCCGCCACACTGGGCCAAGCTCGACATCGAGCCGATCGATTTCCAGGCGATCAGCTACTACTCGCAGCCGAAGAACCGGCCGAAGTCGCTCGACGAAGTCGATCCGAAGCTGCTCGAAACCTACGACAAGCTCGGCGTGCCGCTGCACGAGCGCGCGCGCCTCGCCGGCGTCGCGGTCGACGCGGTGTTCGATTCGGTCTCGGTCGGCACCACGTTCCGCAAGGAACTCGCCGAAGCCGGCGTGATCTTCTGCTCGATCAGCGAGGCGGTGCGCGAGCATCCCGAACTCGTACAGAAATATCTCGGCAGCGTCGTGCCGACGGGCGACAACTATTTCGCCGCGCTCAATTCGGCGGTGTTCTCCGACGGCTCGTTCGTGTTCGTGCCGAAGGGCGTGCGCTGCCCGATGGA
>DAIMZS010000319.1:0-3677 GCA_036733825.1 Rudaea sp. | reverse complement strand
TCGCCGAGCAGCATCGTGCTCGCGTCGCCGTCGGCCTCGCGCAAGGTGAAGCAGCGCGGCTCGCTGCCGCGGCCGTCGACGATCATCGCCGTCAATTGCTTGGCCAACGATGGCGAGCGCGGGGTCAGGTTCAGGCGCCAGTCGGCGTCGTGCTGCGCGGCTTCGATGACGAAGTCGCGGTTCAGCGCCGCGGCGTCGCCGCCGAGCAGCGCCGAGAAACCGGCCAGCAGCGCGCCGAGCTCGGGTGCGCGCTCGAGCGAGAACGTGCGCGGCGTTTTGCCTTCGCGCTGCACACTGACCTCGCTGCCGGCGATCGTCGTCGTTTCGCGATACGGCGCGTCGACGCGTTTGCCGAGCTGGCCGGCGCCGCCGTAATGCAGCTCGCCGCGCAGCACGAGCGGACGCCGGAGCACATGCACGAAACGTACCTCGGTGTAGCTCGTGTCGGCAGGCACCGGACGCCGCAGCGATGCGATCAGCGCGGCCGTCGCCGGCGCGGGCTCAGCCGGCGGCGGAGGCGGCGGATCCGCCGCGCAGATCAGCGCGCTCAGCAGGACGATCCCAGAAGTCATAGAAATTGAACCAGTTGTAGGGATACCGCCGCGCATAATATTCGAGACGCGCGGCGAAACGCTGCGCCCACGCCTGCAGCTGCGCGGCGCGGTCGCTGCGCGGAATTTTTATACTTTGCGCAAACGTCTCGAAGTGCAGATCGTAGCGGTTGCCGCCGCGATAGACGCCGAAAGCGAGCACGACGGGCAGGTCGAGCATCGAGGCGATCTGATAGCCCGCAACGGGAATATGCGCGGTGCGGCCGAAAAACTCGACCGGCGCGGTCGGCTCGTGCGCGCGCGGCCGATCGGCGAGCAGGCCGATCAGCGCGCCCTGCTGCGCGGCCTCGTGCAGCGACAGGGCGAGCGCGCCCGCATCGACGCCCGCATCGATCACGTTCGCGGCGATGCCTGGATTGAGTGCGTGCAGCAGCTCATTGAGCGCGCGCGTCTGCTTCAGGTCCATCACCACGCGCAGTTGCACCTCGGGCTCGTGCAGGGTCAGCGCGCGCAGCGCTTCGAAGCTGCCGAAATGCGAACCGAGCAGCAGCACGCCGCGGCCGCGCGCCATTTCCGCCTTCAATGCGTCGACGCCTTCGATATGCAGCTCGAAGCGATCGAGATTTTTGTCGCTGAGCAGGAAGACGCGGTCGAGGATCGTCGCCGCGTAGCTGTGGAGGTGCTTGAGAATGTCCCAGGCGCGCGCGCGGCGGCCGAGCGCCAGGTTGAGGAACTCGCGCGAATCGCAGCGCTCGCGCGTGCGGCGGAAATAGAAATACAGCGTGATCGGATACAACCAGGCGCGCGCGAAGCCGCGGCCGGCGTACAGCCCGGCTGCGCGGATCAGCCAGATCGCAAAGCGGCCGCCGGCTTCGCGGCGTTCGTGCCATTGCGCGCTCATGCGATCGCCTCGATCTCGGCGATGCCGCTGGCGATCAGTGCATCTTTGTGGAAAAAGGAAAAATGTATTTTTTTATCCTTTTCCTCGAGGCACAGCTCGGCTTCTTCGCCCGGCAGCAGCGGCGAGAGGAACTTCACCTGCGGCAATGCGGCGACGCGCGCGCCGAATTCGCGTTCGACCGCCGCGGCGACGCGGTCGAGCAGCACGACACCCGGCACCACCGGCCGATCCGGAAAATGGCCGGGCAGCGCGGGATGTGCGGCGTCGATGCGAAAGCGCGTCGGATTCATGCGCCGATCATAGCCGCAAAGCACGACAAGGCCGCCGCGCAGTTCATTCTTCGATCAGCTTGGGCCAGGCGCGGCCGAGCGCGCCGAGGAAGCCGATCAGCGTATGCCGCGGGACCTGAGGCAGCAGGTATCGGCGCAGCAGAAATTCGCCGAAGAACAGCGCCGCCACGGCCAGCGGCAAAATGGTCGCACCGAACAGGCGCGGCGGCAGCGGCGGTCGCGGGACCAGGCCGCGTTCGTGCAACACGCACAATAGGCACATCGCCACGAGCGCGAACTGGAAAATCGCCCAAAGCAAGGTGAGGCGCCGCGCATAGCGCAGCACCGCAGCGTCGCGCAGATACGCGTCGCCGTCGATCGCCGCGATCGCGCGCTCGATCAGCGGCGTACGCGGCGGCCGCAGGCTGCGCGCGAACAGCCAGCCGACGAATGCCGCGATCGCGGCCGGCAGGAGATCGATCATCAGACCGACACTGCCGAATCCCCACGCGGCGGCTTCGACAAGCGCGATCACTACGATCGCCCCGCGCAGCGCGCGCGGCGAAGCGAAACCCAGGAAGAGGAGCGCGATCGGGACGATCGCCGCGGTGACGGCGTCACTGTGCTCCCAGCGGCCGAGCAGCGCCAGCGCGAGGATGGCGAGCCAGACCCAAATACGCATGGCTCAGTTCACGCGGTGCGTTTCGATATGCTGCGCGAGAGCGCGCAGGCTGGCGAAGATGCGCTTGTTGTCGGTGTTGTCCGAACGCAGCTGCACGCCGTAGCGCTTGGACACGGCCAGGGCGAGTTCGAGCGCGTCGATCGAATCCAGCCCGGTTTCGGCGCCGAACAGCGGCGCTTCGGGCGCGAAGTCGTCGGCTTTGATGTGTTCGAGATTCAGGCTGGACACGATCAGGCTGGCCAATTCGTGTTCGGCGGGCGTCTGCTGGGGCATGCTGGGCGTTCCGTGAAGCGTGCGCGCGCAAGCTTAAGGCGCGAAGGCCGCGCAGTGTATCATTGCGCGATCAAAAACCTGATGCCGCGCGAGCGGCGCCCCAACGCCTTTGTCTTCCGCCAACCCCGAAATCATCGCCGCCACCTCCCGCCCCGCCGAAGCCGATCTGCCGCCCCTGCGCATCGGCTACGAATCCGCTCGCCTCGATGCAATTCTGGCGGACGACGGCGTGCTCGCCGTGTTCGGCTTCGGCGTGCATGCGCCGGCGACGCACGCGGACCCGCGTTATCTGCGCGTGAACCTGGAAACCGCGGACGACGCGCCGCCGTTCGAAGTCTGGCGCACGCCCGGCCCGGTATTCGCACGCCGCGACGCAGGCATCGCCCGGGCCAGCGACGGTCACTACTCCTACGGCGCCATCGAAGTCGACGAGGCGAGCCACGGCGGCATCGAAGGCGCGGCCGAGACGGCCTATCGCCGGCTCGTGGAAACGATCGCCGCGAGCGATACCCCGCATGTGCTGCGCCTCTGGAATTATCTCGACGCGATCAATCTCGGCGAGGGCGATGCCGAACGCTACCGCCGCTTCTGCGTCGGCCGCGCCGCGGGACTCGAACAGGGTTTCCTCGATGCGTATCCGGCCGCGACCGGCATCGGCGTGCGCGACGGCCGGCGCGTGCTGCAGATCTATTGGCTCGCCGCGCGCACGCCCGGCACGGCGCTGGAGAACCCGCGCCAGGTCAGCGCCTGGCGCTATCCACGTCAGTACGGCATCAAGGCGCCGACGTTTGCGCGCGCGATGCGTGCGCCGACCACGCAGGCGCAGGTCTACATCTCCGGCACCGCGGCCATCGTCGGCCATGCCTCACATCATCACGACGATCTCCAGGCGCAGATCGACGAGACGCTCGCCAACATCGACAGCGTGCTCGCCGCCGCGCAGATCGCGCCCGCTGCGCGTCTCGGCGCGGACGCCGTGCTCAAAGTTTATGTCCGCCGCG
>DAIMZS010000318.1:0-3685 GCA_036733825.1 Rudaea sp. | reverse complement strand
CGCGCTTGTCCTGCGCGAGGATCGCGTCGAGCACGGCGTCGGAGATCTGGTCGGCAACCTTGTCCGGGTGGCCTTCGGACACCGACTCGGAGGTGAAGAGATAGCTGCTCATGTCGTATATATCCTTTGATTCGGATGGAAAGATGTAAACCGCGCATCATACACGGACCGGTGCCGATTTGCAGCTTTCGGGCCTGCATGGACCGCGGGTGTTCAGCGTTCGCTTATTTGGACGTTTAGACGGCTATTTTGTCATTCCCGCGAAAGCGGGAATCCAGCGACTTTCGTTTTTCCGTTCGAGAGCAAAGGCACTGGATTCCCGCTTTCGCGGGAATGACGCGGAACCGCGCTTCCGCGTCACTTTACACGTCCCCAAAAGTCTGTATGCTGCGTTTTTGTGACCGCATAAAGACATGAGTTCACGCCATATCGTCTTGACGTCCCACCCCGACGGCCGCAATCAGGCGGCGCCGATCCGCTGGGGGGCGGCCACACCGTCGGACCGCGGTCCCATTATCGCCTCGCTGACCGATCCTTCCAAACGCAACGTTATCGGCACCCACTCCGGCGCCTACGCCGTTTACCGCGCGCTGGCGATCGCTTCCGGCCGTCTCGACCGCGGCCATCGGCCCGACCTGACCAATACCGCGCCGGCCGATCCGATCGGTCCGCACGCACAGTGGTGGGAAAAGAATGCGCAGGGGCAGGACAAGATCGTCTCGCTCGATCCATGGGGCCACATGGTCGCGACGGCGTTCGCCGGCGAGATCGCAGCCGGCGCCGACATCCGTCCGACCATCGCGGTGACGCGAGCGCACATCAACATGCCTGAGCTCAAGGACGCGATCGAAGCCGGCCGGCTCAAGGCCGACGGGCACATCCTCAACGCGAACGGCGACGTCAAGGTGACCAAGGCGGCGGTCGATCCGGTCTGGCATCTGCCCGGCATCGCCCAGCGTTTCGGCATCAAGGAATCGGATCTGCGCCGCGGTCTGTTCGAGCAGACCGGCGGCATGTTCCCCGAACTCGTCACGCGCCCGGATCTGCATGTGTTCCTGCCGCCGATCGGCGGCATGACGTTGTATTTCTTCGGCGATATCACCCAGCTCGGCAAGGAGGAAACGAAGGTTGCCTGCCGCGTGCATGACGAATGCAACGGCTCGGACGTGTTCGGCTCCGACATCTGCACCTGCCGTCCGTACCTCGCTCACGGCATCGAGGTCTGCATCGAGATGGCGCAGCAGGGCGGCGTCGGCCTCGTCGTCTACAACCGCAAGGAAGGCCGCGCGCTCGGCGAGGTGACCAAGTTCCTCGTCTACAACGCGCGCAAGCGCCAGGAAGGCGGCGACCGCGCCGAGACCTACTTCGCGCGCACCGAATGCGTCGCCGGCGTGCAGGACATGCGCTTCCAGGAACTGATGCCCGACGTGTTCCACTGGCTCGGCATCACCCGCATCGACCGTTGGGCGTCGATGAGCAACATGAAACACGGCGCGCTGACCGAGCAGGGCATCCAGGTCGTCGAGCGCGTGGCAATTCCCGACGAATTGATCCCGCAGGATGCGCGCGTGGAGATGGATGCGAAAGTCGCCGCCGGCTACTTCAGCACCGAGGCGGCGCCGGGCGCCGACGTTCTGGCGCAAGCCAAAGGACGCGGACTCAATGAGTGATGCCGCCTCGCTCGTTCACGGAGGCTGCGCCAATGACCACGCCTAACGAAGCGGCCAAACGTCTGCTTTCCGCCGCTGCGGTGCGTGAGCGCTGCGCACGCATCATGGCCGCGGCCGAGGCGGGCCGGGCACCGCACTTCACCTGGCATGAAAACCAGCTCGACGCCTGCGCCGACTACGTGCTCGGCGTGATGCGCAAACGTTTTCCCGATCTGAACGTGCCTGTGCACAGCCGCCGCCGCCATTTCGAGGCGGGCGGCATCGACCGCTGGGGCGAACTCGTTGCGCAGCATGCATTGAGCGGCGCCGAACGCGCGCGCGTCGGCATCGATCTGACCATTCCGAGCGTGCTGCTCGACGCCGGCGCAGGACCGTCGTGGGAGTACTACGACGAGGCGCATCACAAGGGCTTCTCGCGCTCGGAAGGCCTCGGTGTCGCCAGCTTCGACATGTTCGTTCGCGGCGCGTTCGCCGCCGACAAGAGCCAGCCGCTGCGCAGCGATGCGTCGGCGCTGATGCAGATCGCGGTCGACGACATCGAGCGTGGTTTCCAGGTCGACGCAAACAATCCGCTCGTCGGCGTCGAGGGCCGCGTGAATCTGCTGCGCCGGCTCGGCGCGGCGGCGCGCGTCAATCCCGAGGTGTTCGGCGAACCTGCGCGGCTCGGCAACCTCTACGACTACCTCGCAGCGCGCGCAGTCGGCGGCAAAATTTCGGCCACGCTGCTGCTCGAAACCTTGCTGCAGGCCTTGGGTCCGGTGTGGCCGGGGCGTCTCGACGTCGGCGGCGTCGATCTCGGCGATTGCTGGAAGCATCCGTGCGCCGCGTCCGACGCGAGCGATCCGACCGACGGCCTCGTGCCATTCCACAAGCTCACCCAGTGGCTCGCCTATTCGCTGCTCGAACCGCTCGCCGACGGCGGTCTGGAAGTGACCGATCTGGATCAGCTCACTGGCTTGCCGGAATACCGCAACGGCGGTCTGTTGATCGATTTCGGCGTGATCGCCGCGCGCGATGCGAATTTGTATACGCAGGCGCTGACGGTCGATCATCCCGCCATCGTCGAATGGCGCGCGCTGACCGTGATCGGACTCGACCGCCTCGCCGAACGCATTCGCGCCAAGCTCGGCGTCGACGCCGAGCAGTTGCCGCTCGCGCGCGTGCTCGAAGGCGGCACGTGGACAGCCGGGCGCAAGATTGCTGCCGAGCGTCGTCCCGGCGGCGCGCCGCCGTTGAATATCGTCAGCGACGGAACCGTTTTTTAGTTCTGCTTGAGCCCCTCTCCCATCGGGAGAGGGGTTGGGGTGAGGGTCCGGCGTTCTATCGAACTCTCATCAGATGTCGAACCCTCATCCGGCGCTTCGCGCCACCTTCTCCCGTCGGGAGAAGGGAAGAAATGGTTTCCTGCATTTGCGAGGTTTAACTATGTCCAACGTCGTCGTCATCGATCACCCGCTGATCCAGCACAAGCTGACGCTGATGCGGCGCAAGCAGGCCTCGACCGCCGAGTTCCGCCAACTGCTCTCGGAAATCGGTACGCTGATGGCGTACGAGGTCACGCGCGACCTGCCGCTGGAGACGACGCGCATCGAAACACCGCTGGCGACGATCGACGCGCCGACGCTGTCCTCGAAGAAACTTTGCCTGATCTCGATCCTGCGCGCCGGTAATGGCCTGCTCGACGGCATGCTCGACATCATCCCCTCGGCGCGCGTCGGCCATGTCGGCCTGTATCGCGATCCGCATACGCTCGAAGCGGTCGAGTACTACTGCAAGTTGCCGCTCGACATTGGCGAACGCCTCGCGGTCGTGCTCGATCCGATGCTCGCGACCGGGCATTCCGCGGTCGCCGCGCTCGACCGCATCAAGGACCGCGGCGCACATGCGATCAAGTTCGTCTGCCTCGTCGCCGCGCCGGAAGGCATTCAGACGCTGCAGGAGGCGCATCCCGACGTGCCGATCTATACCGCGGCAATCGACAGCCATCTCAACGACCACGGCTACATCGTGCCCGG
>DAIMZS010000317.1:0-3706 GCA_036733825.1 Rudaea sp. | reverse complement strand
CGCACGCGCCGCTTCGACAAGGGCGGCGAGCAGTTCTACGACCAGATCTCGGCGCTGCACAAGTCGGTGCGTTCCTCCGATGCCGACGCGGCGCTGTACTGGTGCACGCGCATGCTCGACGGCGGGGTCGATCCGGCGTATCTCGCGCGAAGGCTGACGCGCATGGCGATCGAAGATATCGGTCTCGCCGACCCGAGGGCGCTCGCATTCGCGCTCGAAGCCTGGGACACCTACGATCGGCTCGGCTCGCCCGAGGGTGATCTCGCGCTCGCCGAAGTCGCCATTTATCTCGCGATCGCGGCCAAGAGCAACGCCGCCTATGCCGCGTTCGGCGAGGTCAAGGGGTTGATCGCCCAGACCGGCACGCTCGACGTGCCGATGCATCTGCGCAACGCGCCGACCAAGCTCATGAAAGGGCTCGGCTACGGTAAGGGTTATCAATACGATCCCGAGGTCGAAGGCGGCATCGCGTTCGATCAGCAGTGTCTGCCCGATGAGCTCGTCGGTCGCGAGTTCTATCAGCCGATGGAGCGCGGACTCGAGGCGAAGATTCGCGAGAAACTCGATGCGGTGCGCGAAGCACGCGGCGCTGCTTTGAACAAGTCGCGTGGTAGTTGAGGGTCTTTTTTCTCGTCATTCCCGCATGCTTTTGGCGGGAATCCAGCGACTTTGCCCTACAAATTAAATACAAGGCACTGGATTCCCGCCAGAAGCACGCGGGAATGACAAGCTATAGCAAGTATTCCCGCATCGAATACTTGGGAGCCGCATTTCTATTATTCGTGCATAGCAGAGGCGCCTAGACTGCCCCACGAGTCCTTACGTGGAAGCCATTGTGCCGTCTTCGCCCACCTTGCTGCGCCACTATATCGACGGCGAATTCGTCGCCGGCGCAAAGCGCTTCGCGAACGTTTCGCCGGTCGACGGCCGCGTGCTCGGCGAGGTCTGCGAGGCCGACCGCGACACGGTGGACCGCGCGGTCGCTGCGGCGAAGGCTGCGCAGGCCGGCGCGTGGGGTCGAACGAGTGCGAGCGAGCGCGCCGATGCGTTGATGCGCATCGCCAGCGGCATCGAGCGCCGTTTCGAGGAATTCGTCGCCGCCGAAGTCGGCGACACGGGGCGTTCCGTGCAGCAGGCGCGCACGCTCGACGTCGCGCGCGGCATGCAGAATTTTCGCACGTTCGCCGAGCTGATCCGCCAATCCGGCGGCGAGTTCTACGAAATGCGCGCGGCCGACGGCAGCGACGTCTTCAGCTACACCGTGCGCAAGCCGCACGGCGTCGTCGCGGTGATTTCGCCGTGGAACCTGCCGCTGCTGCTGCTGACCTGGAAAGTCGCGCCGGCGCTGGCCTGCGGCAACTCGATCGTCGCCAAGCCGTCGGAAGAAACGCCGTCGAGCGCGACCTTGCTCGCCGAAGTCATCCACGAAGCGGGGCTGCCGGCCGGCGCATTCAATCTGGTGCACGGTTTCGGCCCGGACTCGGCCGGCGAATTCCTCACGCGCCATCCCGACGTCGACGCGATCACCTTCACCGGCGAGTCGCGCACGGGCGAGGCAATTATGCGTGCGGCGGCGGAAGGTGTGCGCGAAGTGTCGTTCGAACTCGGCGGCAAGAATGCCGCCGTGGTTTTCGCCGATGCGGATTTCGACAAGGCCGTTGCCGGCGTGCTGCGTTCGAGCTTCACCAATTCGGGCCAGGTTTGCCTGTGTTCGGAACGGATTTACGTCGAGCGGCCGATTTTCGAACGCTTCGTCGCCGCGCTGAAGGCGGGCGCGGAGAAACTCAAGATCGGTTACCCGGACGAAGACGGCGTCAACCTGGGGCCGCTGATCTCGCACGCGCATCGCGACAAGGTGCTCGAATACTTCGCACTCGCACGCAACGAGGGCGCGACGGTCGTTACCGGCGGCGGCGTACCGAAATTCGGCGATGTGCGCGACGGCGGCGCCTACGTGCAGCCGACGATCTGGACCGGGCTCGCGGACGACGCGCGCTGCATGCGCGAGGAAGTATTCGGCCCGGTCTGCCACGTCGCGCCGTTCGACAGCGAGGACGAGATCGTGCGCCGCGTCAACGACTCCGCCTACGGGCTCTGCGCGGCGCTGTGGACGCGCGACCTGAAGCGTGCGCATTCCATCTCGCGGTGCTTCCGTGTCGGCATGGTCTGGGTCAATACCTGGTTTCTGCGCGACCTGCGCACGCCGTTCGGCGGCGTGGGGCTGTCGGGCATCGGCCGCGAAGGCGGCCGGCACTCGCTCGATTTCTATTCCGAACTGACGACGGTGTGCGTCCATCCTTGAGGCGGGTTATGAGCAACAACGACACACGAGCGACTGTGGTGCAAGGCAAGGCCAAGCCGCGTGGACGTTTCCCGCACCTCAAGCGCGCCGGCGATTTTCTGTTCGTCTCGGGCACCAGCTCGCGCCGTGCGGACAACAGCATCGCCGGCGCCGAGGCCGATACGATGGGCACGACGAAGCTCGACATCCGCGCTCAGACGCGCGCGGTGATCGAGAACATCCGCGACATCCTCGCCAGCGAAAACGCGATGCTCGACGACATCGTCGAGATCACCACGTTTCTCGTCGACATGAACGACTTCGGCGGCTACAACGAGGTCTACGCCGAGTATTTCGACGAGAACGGACCGGCGCGCACGACGGTGGCCGTGCATCAGCTGCCGCATCCGCTGCTGCGCATCGAAATCAAGGCGGTGGCGTACGCACCGGAATCGCCATGAAGATCGATATCCACTCGCACTTCTTTCCGCGTATCGACCAGCGCGAGGCGGCGCAGCTGTGCCCGCATCGCGCGCCGTGGCTGCACACCGAAGGCCGCAGCGGGCAGATCATGGTCGGCGAAAAAGCGTTTCGCCCGGTCGACGACGTGTTGTGGGATGCCTCGCGCCGCGCCGACTATCTCGATGAGCAGGGCGTCGACGTGCAGGTGATGTGCGCGACGCCGGTGATGTTCGGCTACGAGCAGCCGATCGAACGCGCGCTGCCGTGGGCGCAGCGCATGAACGACCGCGCGATCGAGATGACGGAATCGGCGCCGAAGCGGCTCAAAGTGCTCGCGCAGGTGCCGCTGCAGGATCTCGACGCGGCCTGCCGCGAAGCGAGCCGCGCAAAAGCCAATGGACATATCGGCGTGCAGATCGGCAACCACGTCGGCGCGCTCGATCTCGACCACGACGACCTCGTCGCCTTCCTCACCCATTGCGCGAACGAAGACATTCCCGTGCTCGTGCATCCGTGGGATATGATGGGCCGCGAGCGCATGAAGAAATGGATGCTGCCGTGGCTCGTCGCGATGCCGGCGGAGACGCAACTCGGCATTCTCTCGCTGATTCTTTCCGGCGCATTCGAGAAATTGCCGTCGAATCTGCGTCTGTGTTTCGCGCACGGCGGCGGCAGCTTTGCGTTTTTGCTTGGTCGCGTCGACAACGCCTGGCGCCATCGCGACATCGTGCGCGAGGACTGTCCGCAGCTGCCGTCGAGTTATGTCCGCCGCTTTTACGTCGACTCGGCCGTGTTCGATCCGCGTGCGCTGCAATTGTTGGTCGACGTGATGGGCGCGGATCGGGTAATGCTCGGTTCGGATGCACCGTTTCCGCTCGGCGAGCAGGATATCGGCGCGGGCGTGCTCGGGCATGCGGCGCTGGCCGATGCCGACAAGCAGCGCATCTGCGCGGACAACGCGCG
>DAIMZS010000316.1:0-3816 GCA_036733825.1 Rudaea sp. | reverse complement strand
CCGAAGCGCGCGCCGGGCACGTCGGCGTGCGCGGCTTCGATGATGACGACCGCATCGCCGTTCGCCGCGCCGAGCTGCTCGTGGCTGTCGATGCGCAGCGGCATCGACAGCGCCTGCACGGCGGCGTCGACGACGCTGCTGCCTTGGCCCTGCAGCGTGCACGGCCGGCCGTCGAGGGTCACGTCGAGATCGATCGCGTGGCCGGCGTCCGCCGCGCGCAGACTGTGCGAGAGATAGACGAAGCCGTTCGTGTCGTTCGCGCAGGTCAGATAAGTGCGCTCGAACAACTTCCAGATGTCGCCGGTGCTGATCTCGGCTTCGCTCGTGTCCGTGTGCCTCTGCACGATGGCGGAAAACTCGATCTGCATGCGCCGCGGCATGACGATGCCGTGATCGCGCTCGAGCAGATAGGCGATGCCGCCCTTGCCCGACTGGCTGTTCACGCGCACGATGCTCTCGTAGCTGCGGCCGACGTCGGCCGGATCGATCGGCAGGTAGGGCATTTCCCAGAAATCGCCTTCGCGGCGCGCGGCGAAACCTTTCTTGATCGCGTCCTGGTGCGAGCCCGAGAACGAAGTGAAGACCAGATCGCCGACGTAGGGATGGCGCGGATGGATCGGCAGCTGCGTGCATTCCTCGGCGATGCGCGCGGTCGCGTTGATGTCGGAGAAGTCGAGGCCCGGATGCACGCCTTCGGTGTACAGGTTCAGCGCCAGCGTGACGATGTCGACGTTGCCGCTGCGCTCGCCGTTGCCGAACAGGCAGCCTTCGACGCGCTGCGCGCCGGCCAGCATCGCCAGCTCCGCGCAGGCGACGCCGGTGCCGCGGTCGTTGTGCGAATGCACCGACAGCACCACGTGCTCGCGCCGCTCCAGATGGCGGTGCATGAACTCGACCTGATCGGCGAAGACGTTCGGCGTCGCCACCTCGACCGTGGTCGGCAGGTTGTGGATGATCGGCCGGCCTGGACCTGCCTCCCACGCGCGCGTCGCCGCGTTGCACGCGGCGAGCGAGACCTCGAGCTCGGTCATCGAGAACGTTTCCGGCGAGTACTGCAGGCGCCAATCGGTGCCGGGCCGCGCGTCGGTGAGGCGCTTGATCAGGGTAACCTGCGTGTCGACCAGCTTGAGCATCTCCTCGACGCTCATGTGGAACACCACGCGGCGCCACAGCGGCGCGGTCGCGTTGTAGACGTGGACGATGACGCGCTTCGCGCCGCGCACCGATTCGATCGTGCGCTCGATCAGTTCGGGCCGCGCCTGGGTCAGCACCATCGGCGTGACGTCGTCCGGGATCAAATCGCTTTCGATCAGGTGGCGGATCACGTCGAAGTCGATTTGCGAGGCGGCCGGAAAGCCGAGTTCGATTTCCTTGAAGCCGACGCGCACGAGTTCGTCGAACAGGCGCAGCTTCTTCGCCTTGTTCATCGGGTCGAACAGCGCCTGGTTGCCGTCGCGCAGGTCGGTCGACAGCCAGATCGGCGCGGCGGTGAGGCGGCGCGAGGGCCACTGCCGATCAGGCAGGTCGACGGTCGGAAACGGGCGGTATTTGGTTTGCGGATTGGGGATCATGATTCGGCCATGGATGTTGCGGGGAGAAAATTCGACGGCGCGCGTCTCTCCTGCCGACCTTTCGCGAAGGTCTGGTCGATGGCCGGGATCAGGGAGAGTTCAAAGTGCGCGCAGCGGATCCCGGCCGAGGGTAAGGTCGAGTCCAAGAAGGTGCGGCGAGAGCGACATCGTGCGCATGGCCCGATTCTAGCAGACGAACCTCGTGGCAATGCAAGAAATCGGCGTTTGGACGTCTAGACGGCGAAATCTACGGAATCGGCGCTGCGGCCAGCGCTTTCAGCCGACCCTCGCGCGCCGGCTTGCCCGCGCGCGCAAGGTCGCGTACGCGCGCGTAGAACTCCGGCCAGTCGCCGCCGGCCTGCGCGAACAGCGCCGAAAACGCCGGCATCCAGCCGTCGTAGAGGCCGAAAGGCAGCAACGTGGCGTTGTTGATTGGCTTGGCGACGAAGGCGTCGTAACGGTGGTCGCCGGCAAAGCGGCGGTCGCGCCATTCGGCATAGCGGCGACGGAACTCGGCAATTTCGTTCTGCTTCGCCGTCTCCATCGCCGCCGCGTCGATCTTGCTCGCGTAGAGCATGCGCAGGCGCTCGCGCAGATCAAGCGCGAGGCGCGCGAATTCGTCGTCCATCGTGCGGTTGCGCCCGCCGCGCACGGCCTCGCCGCGCGACGCACGCCATTCGCGCAGCCCTTCGTCCGCGACGAAGCTGGCGAACGATTCGTTGAACGCGGTGTCGTCCTTCACGTAGACGAGCTGATGCGCGAGCTCGTGAAAAATCGTGCCGATCAGCTCATCGTCGTCCCAGCGCAGCATCGTCGACAGGATCGGGTCGGCGAACCAGCCGAGCGTCGAATACGCCACCACGCCGCCGACGTAGACGTCGTCGCCATTTTTTTCCAGCCGCGCCGCTTCGGCGTCCGCCTTCGCCTCGTCGAAGTAGCCGCGATACGGCACGCAGCCCGCGATCGGAAAACAGTGCAACACCGCGTCGACCGAGTAGCGCGGCGCGGCGAACACATTCCAGACGACGTAGGAGCGCTTCAGGTCGACATAGTTCGTATAGCTGCGATTGTCGGGCAAGTGCAGTTGTGCGGCGGCGAACCGGCGCGCCTCCAACGCCAGGCGCAGGCGCGCAGCGAGCTTGGCGTCGGTCTGCGGCTGCGCAATGAGCTCGTCGATCGGCTCGCGCTCGGTCAGGAGCTGCATCTGCCCGTGCGCGACATGAGCGTAATAGCGCAGCGTCGAGCAAGCCGCGGTCAGGGTTGCCAGAATTGCCGCCATGGCGATACGAAGGACGGGTCGCATTGTGCGATCATGAAGCGAAATGAATTCCACCGCCAATTCCGACTCCGTCTATCCCCGCGACCTGATCGGCTACGGCCGCACCCCGCCGCATCCGCGCTGGCCGAACGGCGCGCGCGTGGCGCTGCAGTTCGTGCTCAACGACGAAGAGGGTGCGGAGAACAATGTGCTGCACGGCGATGCGGCCTCCGAAACGTTTCTTTCCGAGATCATCGGCGCGCAGGCGTTTCCGGCGCGGCACATGAGCATGGAATCGCTCTACGAATACGGTTCGCGCGCGGGCGTGTGGCGCGTGCTGCGCGCCTTCGAAGCGCGCAAGCTGCCGCTGACGATATTCGCCGTCGCGATGGCGTTGCAGCGCAAGCCCGAACTGGTCGCGGCGTATCGGCAGCTCGGTCACGAGATCGCCAGTCACGGTCTGCGTTGGATCAGCTATCAAAATATCAACGAAGCGACCGAGCGCGCGCACATCGCGCAGGCGACGGCGATTCTCACCGAATTGTGCGGCCACGCGCCGTTCGGCTGGTACACCGGGCGCGACAGTCCGAGCACGCGCCGCCTCGTCGCCGAGCAGGGCGGCTATCTCTACGACGCCGATTCCTACGCCGACGATCTGCCGTACTGGACGCAGATCGACATCGTGCGCGACGGCGCTGCGCAGCGCGTGCCGCAGCTGATCGTGCCCTACACGCTCGACAGCAACGACATGCGCTTCGCCGCGATGCAGGGATTCAACTCGGGCACGCAGTTCTTCGATTATCTGAAGGACGCGTTCGACGTCCTCTACCGCGAGGGCGATCCGAACGGCCTCGATGCGCCGAAGATGCTCTCGATCGGCCTGCACGCGCGGCTGGTCGGCCGGCCCGCGCGCATCGCCGCGCTCGAGCGGTTTCTCGATTACGTGCTCGAACACGACAAAGTGTGGATCTGCCGCCGCGTCGATAT
>DAIMZS010000315.1:0-3823 GCA_036733825.1 Rudaea sp. | reverse complement strand
CAGCGCTCGGAATTCCTCGTCGAGCACGGCGCCGTCGACTTGATCGTCGACCGGCGCGAAATGCGCGATCGCCTCGCCACGTTGAACGCGCTGCTGATGCGCCAGCCGCGCGCGGCGTAGACAGCTACTCTTTGTCGAAAGCCAGCGCCGCGGCTTGAAAATCGCCGCGCATCAGCAAGTCGATGCCCGCGTTCATCCAGTAGGCTCCGCTGGCCGTCGTCGGTGTGCGTTCGTCGAATTTGCCTTCGATCGCACGCACATGGTATTTCGCCGTGGGATCCAAGCCCTGCAGATGCACGGTGGGGTAGGGATACTTTTCCGTGCTCGAGTGCAGGAAGGCGAACAGCACGGCGTGAGCGCGATCGGCGCTGACGCTTTCGGTGGCCGACTGTTCGCTGCCGCTTTGAGGTGAGATCAGGCGATAGAGGCTGCCTTGCTGCACGGTCTTGCGCATTGCTTTGTACTCGGCGACGAGGCGGCGCGCGGTGGCGAAATCCTGCGGCTGCCACTTGTTCAAATTCGCGCCCAGGCCGAGAGAGCCCTGCATCGAGGACAGGAACCGGTATTCGAGCGAGACGCTGCGGTTGTTGACCCAGGTCGGCGAGTCGGTGACCCAGGCCATCATCACGGCCGGCGTCCAGGCCTGGGTGAAACCGTCCTGGATGCGCAGGCGATCGAACGCATCGGTGTTGTCGGAAGTCCACACCTCGTCGGTCAACTGCATGACGCCGAGATCGACGCGGCCGCCGCCGCTCGAGCACGATTCGATCTCGACCTTGGGATGTTTTTTGCGCAACTCTTCGAGAATGCCGTAGTAGTTGCGGATGAAGTCGACGTAGACATTCTTCTGCTGGTCCGGCGCGACGTCGGGCCAGCCCGGCTCCGACCAGCTGCGGTTGTAGTCCCATTTGAGGAAGGCGATGTCGTTCTCGCTGAGCAGCTTGTCGAGCGCGCTGAATACGTAAGCGCGCACGTCGGCGCGGGCGAGGTTGAGCACGAGTTGGTTGCGCCCTTCCGTGCGCGGCCGGCCGGTCATGTGCAGAATCCAATCGGGATGCGCGCGGTAGAGATCGCTGTCCGCATTGACCATCTCCGGTTCGACCCATAGGCCGAAATCCATGCCGAGGCCGTGCACGCGATCGATCAGCGGCTTGAGCCCGTTCGGGAATTTCTGCTTGTTGACGACCCAGTCGCCCAGGCCCGCCTTGTCGGTGTTGCGCGCGCCGAACCAGCCGTCGTCCATGACGAAGCGCTCCACGCCGATGCTCGCGGCTTTCTCGGCGAGCGCGATCTGGCCCGGCTCGTCGACGTTGAATTCGGTGGCTTCCCACGAGTTGTACAGCACCGGGCGCACGCGCGGATTCGGCGCCTGCGGCAAAATCTTGGTCAGCTCCAGCCGATGCATCAGGCGCGAGGCTTCGCCGAGGCCGTCGGTCGTGACACCGGCGTAGAAGCTCGGCGTGGCGAGGCTCGCGCCCGCGTCGAGCTTGTAACCAAAGTCGAAGGGATTGAAGCCGCCCGAGATGCGCACCTGCTCGATCTGATCCTGTTCGACCGCGATTTGCCACGAGCCGCTCCACGCGAGCGCGCCGAACCACACTTGGCCGTGCGTCTCGTCCGCATCGTTGCGGCGCACGGCGAACCACGGCTCGTTCTGCATGCCGGTCGTGCCGCGCCGGCTTTCGAGCACGGTCTTGCCGGCTTGCACCGGGCGCTCGTTGATACTGTTCTCCGCGGCCCAGCGGCCGGACAGAAAGCGCAGGGTGTAGTCGCGGCTGCGCGGCAGAAACCAGATTGCCGCGTTGGCCTGTTCGACGATCACCGGCGTCGAGGTGCGATTGGTAATGGTCGCGCTGCGGCGGATGATGCCGGTGCCGGCGTCGATCTCGTATTCGAGGGTGACGAGAATCGCGCGCTCGATGTCCTTGAGCACGACCGACAAGACCGAACCCTTGATCGAATGCGACTGATAATGCAGGACCAGATCGCGATTGCCGTCGGGAAAGGTGATCTTCACGCCGGGCTCGTAATAGACGCCGCCGCCCCAGCCGCTGTATTCCTGACGCACGCGGTTGATGTTGCCGTCGATCGCATCGCCCGGGGCGGGCGCGACGGCCGTGGAGAGGCGATCCGACGCGCCGAGGCGCGGCCCCCAGTAGAGCGATTGCAACATGCCCTTGTCGTCGACCCCGAACGCGTAGGTGACCTTGGCCGCGTCGAGGCGGAAGGTCTTAGTGGACTCGTCGAAGCGCACGGAGCCGGCGTCGGCCGCGTGAGCGTTCCCGATGGCGCCGACAACGGCGAGCAACATTACAGCCAGCGTCCGGATAGCACGCATCGTCGATCTCCCCGGTTGTTATCTAATAATAAGATTAATCATATTATTTTTATGCGGCCCAAGAAAGCGTATTGCTCGATAAACAATTCTTAATTTCCGAATGGGCGAACAGGCTTGTTTCTCGACAAATCCCGTTTCATGCTGATGCCGCCGCAGTATTCGAGCAACGGAGGCGCGTATGCATACGAAGGCGACTGTTTTTCCGAGGATGACCGGTTCCATTCTTTTCCTCTGGATTCTGACCGCGGCGCTGATGTCAGGCTGCGCCACGATGCCCGCACCGCTCGCCGGCGACCACTTCTCGCCGATCACCCCGAACGATGCCGTCGAGGAGAAAAGCAGTGGCAAAGACGTGCGCTGGGGCGGCGAGATTTTCGCCGTCGAACCGGGCGAGGACCGTACCTGTTTTGCGGTCCTGTCGCGCGCGCTGCTCAACGATGCGCGGCCGAGCAGGCGCGGAAATGTGAATGGCTTTTTCATTGCCTGCCGGCCGGGCTTCCTCGACCCTGCGCTCTATCCCGAAGGGAGCGAGATTACCGTCGTCGGCTCGATCAGCGGCAACGAGCAGTATCAGTCCGACTACAACAATTTCGAAGTGGCCAAGGTCGATGCGAGCGAAATCTATCTTTGGCCGGAGGATCGCTGGGATACCTTCGCGACATTCGACTGGTACCCGATCTTCGACTCGTGCGCTTATGCGTGGGATTACTACTGCCTCGGCGGCGGCTACTACGCCAATGTGGCGCGCTATTGTCCGTACGGGCACCACCATCATCACCATCCCCATGCGGCGAACACCGCCGGATACGGGCGCATTGCCACGACGATCGATCGGATTGCGCAGGGTGCGCGCGAGCGCACGGCCGCTATCTCTCGCGACGGCTGGGCGGTTCGCGGCGGCTATGTCGCCGCTAACAATGCACGTTCATCGATGAGCGGTTACGGCGGCGTGCGCGTCGCTGCGTACGGCGGGCGCGGTCAGTCGGGTGGCGGTGCACACAGCGGCTCGGGCGGAAATCCCGGCGGACGCTCGTCGAGCAGCAGTTCGGGCGGATCGAGCGGAGGCGGCAGCGCTGTCGCGGTGGCTTCCAGCGCGGGCACGGGCGGCGGCAGCGGCGGGCGCAGCGCGGCACATTGACTTTGCGTGTGCGGCTTCCGCCGGAGTGTGACGGAGGCGCGGCGTCACGCCGCGCGAAGGGCACCGTATTTGCGCAAGCGCTTGTAGCGACGATCCAGCAACGTCGCCGCATCGGCTTTGCCGAGTTCTTCGAGTTGGTTGAGCAGCACCGCCTTCAGGCGCACCGCCATGTTGCGCGGATCGCGATGCGCACCGCCGAGCGGTTCGCGCAGCACTTTGTCGATCAGGCCGAGTTCGAGCAGGCGCGGTGCGGTGAGGCCGAGCGCTTCGGCGGCGTCCTTGGCCTTGTCGGCGCTCTTCCACAGGATCGAGGCGCAGCCTTCGGGCGAGATCACCGAATACGTCGA
>DAIMZS010000314.1:0-3845 GCA_036733825.1 Rudaea sp. | reverse complement strand
CGAACTTCCGCGAAGGCCTCGACGTGCTGCAGTACTTCAACTCGACGCACGGCGCGCGTAAGGGTCTGGCCGACACCGCGTTGAAGACGGCGAACTCGGGTTACCTCACGCGCCGTCTCGTCGACGTGGCGCAGGACGTGGTCGTCACCGAATCGGATTGCGGCACGGTCAACGGCTTGACCATGACCGCGATCGTTGAAGGCGGCGACGTCGTCGAACCGTTGAAGGATCGCGTACTTGGTCGCGTCGTTGCGGCCGATACGTTCGCGCCGGGCAACGACGACGAGCCGATCGTCACGCGCAACACGCTGCTCGACGAAAAGTGGGTCGAGAAACTCGAAGCCGCCGGCGTGCAGAGCCTGCTCGTGCGTTCGCCGATCACTTGCGAATCGAGCTTCGGTATCTGCGCGCATTGCTACGGACGCGACCTCGCGCGCGGCCACCTCGTCAACATGGGCGAAGCGGTCGGCGTCATCGCCGCGCAGTCGATCGGCGAGCCGGGCACGCAGCTGACCATGCGTACGTTCCACATCGGTGGTGCGGCGTCGCGTGCGGCCGCGGTCGACAACGTGTCGGTGAAGACCACCGGCGCGGTCAAGTTCAACAACTTGAAGACCGTGCAGCACAGCGCGGGCCACCTCGTCGCCGTGTCGCGTTCGGGCGAACTGTCGATCATGGACGCGCACGGCCGCGAGCGCGAGCGCTACAAGGTGCCGTACGGCGCGACCATCTCGGTGAAGGACGGCGCGGCGGTCAAGGCCGGCCAGACCATCGCCAACTGGGATCCGCACACCCATCCGATCGTCACCGAAGTGGCCGGTAAGGTGCGCTTCATCGACTTCATCGACGGCGTGACCGTGCAGGCGCAGACCGACGAACTGACCGGCCTCGAGTCGGCGGTCGTCACCGATCCGAAGCGCCGCGGTACGCAGGCCAAGGATCTGCGTCCGATCGTGCGTCTGGAAGACAAGAAGGGCAAGGAGCTGCGTCTGCCGGGCACCGACATTTCGGCGCAGTACTTCCTGCCGGCCGGAGCGATCATCTCGCTGCAGGACGGCGCGGAAGTGGGCGTCGGCGACGTCGTCGCGCGTATCCCGCAGGAAACCTCGAAGACCCGCGACATCACCGGCGGTCTGCCGCGCGTGGCCGACCTGTTCGAAGCGCGCAAGCCGAAGGAACCGGCGATCCTCGCCGAAGTTTCCGGCGTGGTCAGCTTCGGCAAGGACACCAAGGGCAAGCAGCGCCTGATCATCAAGGACGCCGACGGCAACGATCACGAGGAACTGATTCCGAAGTGGCGTCAGGTCATCGTCTTCGAAGGCGAGCATGTGGAGAAGGGCGAAACCGTCGTCGACGGCGAGCCGAATCCGCACGATATTCTCCGTTTGCTCGGCGTCGAGCCGCTGGCCGCCTACCTGGTCAAGGAAATCCAGGACGTGTACCGCCTGCAGGGCGTGCGCATCAACGACAAGCACATCGAAGCGATCATTCGCCAGATGCTGCGCAAGGTCGAGATCACCGTGCCGGGCGACACGCGCTACCTCAAGGGCGAGCAGAGCGATCGCAAGCGCGTCGGCGAGGAAAACGCCCGTGCGAAGGCGCGCGACGAACGTCCGGCCGAGTTCGATCCGATGCTGCTCGGCATCACCAAGGCATCGCTCGCGACGGAGTCGTTCATCTCGGCGGCCTCGTTCCAGGAGACCACCCGCGTGCTCACCGAAGCCGCCGTGCGCGGCACGCGCGACACGCTGCGCGGCCTCAAGGAGAACGTCATCGTCGGTCGTCTGATTCCGGCCGGCACCGGCCTGGCCTACCACAGCCAGCGCCGCAAGAAGGCCGGTGCGCTGTCCGACGCCGACTTCGAGACGCTGCGCGGCGGCGTGACCGAGTTCGTTGCCGAGGCGCACGGAGAGTAATCGGCGAGATTCCTCGCCGTGCAGCAACGAAAAAGGCCGCGCAAGCGGCCTTTTTCATGTCCGTGAGTGGGCCCTTAGCGCGCGATGGTCTGTGCCGATACTACGCGACCCTCGACGAGCTGCAGTTGCCGCAGGAAGCGGCTTTCGCCGAAATCGTAGGTCCACAATTCCCGCCGCTGCTCGCGAACGCGGTGGTATCCAGGCGCAAGACGGTTGACGAGGGTATCGCTGTTCTGCCGACGCGAGGCCGGCTCGCCGCAGAAGGCGACGAGCTCGCCCACGCTCAGATCGACGAAACGCATCAGCGGATCGCACTTGGAGCCGATGTCGTTGACGCCGTAGCCCAGAGTATCGTCCTGCTTGAGTGCGCCATCGCGAAACAGCAGGCGGTGCATCAGGCTGTGAGGCCCGAAGTTGTAGTACCAGACCTGAAACCGCACTTCCCGGGCGATCTGGCCAGTGTTGTCGGAACCGATCACGTCGTAGCCGATGTAGTTTTCGGTCCAGAAGGGATCGCCGCAGCGGTCACGAACCTGCAGATCCTGCATTTCCCGATTGACGAGCTGATTGCCGCAACGAAGGGCAAAGGCGTACGGACTTGCGAACAGCAGTACGAAAGCGAGCAGCAAACAGCGGTGCATGGCGCGGCGGCTCCGAAACACGTTGGAGAATGGATTTGACGCAGGAGGCCAAAGTTCCGTCGCAGATTGCCGGCGGCGCCGGCTCGCGCTATGAACAGGCAACAAAAAAGGCCGCAAATGCGGCCTTTTTCGTGATTCGGCGCAATGCCCTTTACTTCAGCTTCGCATCCGCGCGCAGCGCGTCGGCCTTGTCGGTCTTCTCCCACGAGAACGTCGTGTAGCTCTCGCCGTTCGGCAGCTTGACCTGCTGCGGCGTGCGGCCGAAATGGCCGTAGGCGGCGGTCTGCTGGTACATCGGGTGGATCAGATCGAGCATCTTGATGATGCCGTACGGACGCAGGTCGAAGTGCTTGCGGATCAGCTTCTCGATCTTGTCGTCGCTGATCTTGCCGGTGCCGAACGTGGTCACCGAGATCGAGGTCGGCTCGGCCACGCCGATCGCGTAGCTGACCTGGATTTCGCAACGGTCGGCAAGGCCGGCCGCGACGATGTTCTTCGCCACGTAGCGCGCCGCGTAGGCCGCCGAGCGGTCGACCTTGGACGGATCCTTGCCCGAGAACGCGCCGCCGCCGTGACGCGCCCAGCCGCCGTAGGTGTCGACGATGATCTTGCGGCCGGTCAGGCCGCAGTCGCCCACCGGGCCGCCGATGACGAACTTGCCGGTCGGATTGATGTGGAACTTGGTGCCCTTGTGCAGCCACTTCGCCGGCAGCACCGGGTTGAGGATTTCCTCGCGCACGCCGGCGATGAGGTCTTTCTGCTTGATGCCCGGATCGTGCTGGGTCGAGAGCACCACGGCATCGATGGCGACAGCCTTGCCGTCTTCGTAGCGCAGCGTGACCTGCGACTTCGCGTCGGGGCGCAGCCACTTCAGCTTGCCCTTCTTGCGCACTTTGGCCTGCTGTTCGACGAGGCGGTGCGAGTAGTAGATCGCGGCCGGCATGTAGTCGCGCGTTTCGTTGGTCGCGTAGCCGAACATCAGGCCCTGGTCGCCCGCGCCCTGTTCTTCCGGCGACTTGCGGTCGACGCCCTGGTTGATGTCCGGCGACTGCTTGCCGATCAGGTTGAGCACGCCGCAGGTGGCGCCGTCGAAACCGACGTCGGAGCTGTTGTAGCCGATGTCGAGGATGACCTTGCGCGTCAGCGCTTCGAGGTCGATCCACGCGCTCGTCGTGACTTCGCCCGCGACGATCGCCACGCCCGTCTTCACCAAGGTTTCGCAGGCGACGCGCGCGCGCTTGTCCTGCGCGAGGATCGCGTCGAGCACGGCGTCGGAGATCTGGTCGGC
>DAIMZS010000313.1:0-3850 GCA_036733825.1 Rudaea sp. | reverse complement strand
GCTACTGCCGCACATGCACGCCGAAATCGCAGAACGCCGTGCAGATCGGCACGATTACGCTGAACTTCGGCGCGACGAATACGGCGACGATCGTGGCGAACTATCCGGGCGGAGGATCGTTCGTGCGCACGAATGTGCCGTTGGTCAATCTTGGGATTGCGCAATAACCCAGAGCTACTTAGCGCACCCAATAACATGATCGAGAAGGAGCCACGCTCACAGGGATGGCGTCCCCGTTTTGTCCGTGAATCGTCCGGCTCTTGTCCGATAGGCTCCTTCGGACCCGGCTAGGGTGACGAATTCAATCGACCATATCACTCCTGGGCCTGTCACCTTCGCCCAAGAAGCGGATGTGGCTGAGTCACTCACGGTCCCAAGAGCCCGTATGAATCGTCGCGCCATTTTCCTCGCCGTTGCGATCGCCCTCGGTTTGGCTTTGCCACTTGCCGAAGCGGCGGATGTGGTCGTGCAGCCCGCCGCCGGCAGCGGTTTTGTCGTCAAGGATGCCAGCGGCGCAAACGAGCGCCTGCGCGTGCAGGAATCCGGCGCGGTGAGCTTGCCAGGTGTGGTCGCCGCGCCCAGTCAATCGCAGGGATTGTGCATGAGCGCAAGCGGCCAACTCGGCCCGTGTAGCAGCACAGGCGGCGCAACCCTGCCGGTCGGCACAGTCAATCAAACGCTGCGCTACGATGCGAGCAACGCGCTCGTTACGAACAATCTTCTGCGAGCCTATGACGATGGCGGGCTGACCGCAGGCGGTACATTGGGCGTCGGCAGTATTCCCGCCACCGGGGCGGGCGTGCGCCTGATGTGGTATCCGGCCAAAGCCGCGCTTCGGGCGGGTTCCGTCGATGCAGGACACTGGGACGATGGCAGTATCGGTCAAGGCTCAATCGCGCTAGGGAAAAATACCGTCGCCAGCGGCGGAGGCTCAATGGCAACGGGCATCGGCACGCTCGCCAATGCCGATGGTGCGACCGCAATGGGTGAAAACACGAAAGCTATTGGAAATGGCTCGACGGCGATGGGGGCCATCACCCAAGCAACGGGCATCTATGCAACGGCGATGAGTGTGGGAACCATCGCCAGCGGTGGGCGTTCGACGGCGATGGGCAGCGAAGGTACGACGGCCAGTGGCGGCGCTTCAACCGCCATGGGCGATAACACGACAGCCGACGGCCTTGCGTCGACGGCGATGGGCAGTAACACGAAAGCGTTGAAAAATTACTCAACAGCAATGGGGGCGCGCACTATTGCTGAAGGAGACGCCTCGATGGCGATGGGTAGCAATACGCAAGCTAGCGGTGAATATTCAACCGCTATGGGCGAAGGGACGAAATCCGCGGGGTTTGCTTCGACCACAATGGGCATGGACACGAAAGCGAGTGCTTCCTTTTCAACGGCGATGGGTAAAGACACCACCGCTGACGGTAATGCTTCAATTGCAATGGGATACAAAGTCGGTTCGGGCGGTCACGACGGATCCTTCATTTTTGGCGACACTTCCAGCCGTACAGCTGTCGTCAACTCCGCCGACAATCAGTTCATGGTCGTCGCCGACGGCGGAGTTGTCTTGACGACAAATAAGGACGGTTCGACAGGCGTCTATCTCGATCAACATGGAAGCGGCTGGAACTCGGTATCCGACCGCAACGCGAAGACGGCGGTGCAGCCTGTGGACCCGCGTGAGGTGCTGAAAAAGGTGGCTGCATTGCCGATGAGCACCTGGCAGTACAAGGCGCAAGAAGCGGACTACCGGCACATGGGCCCCATGGCACAGGACTTCTACGCCGCTTTCCATCTGGGCAATTCGGATAAGAGTATCAACACAATCGACGCTGACGGCGTGGCGCTCGCGGCTATTCAAGGGCTTAACGCGGCACTCGTGGACAAAGATCGCGAAATCACCGACCTACGCACCGAATTGGCGACGCAAAAGAAACTGCTCGCCAAGCAGCAAATGGAGATTGCCGCGCAGAAAGCACGCATTGCCTCGCTCGAATCGCATGATGCCGAGCTTGCCGAGATAAAAGCGCAAGTCGCTATGCTGCGAAAATCCGCTTCGACGGAGGCTGCGGTCGCATTGCAACAATCACCTTAACTTCCTATGTCAGAGCCAAAGACCGCAGCCAGTCTCGACTTATCGCAATCGGCACTCGACCATTCTTGCAATACATAATTTTTGCATATACAATAATTCAGCGTGAGCCACGACCCTGCAAAACGGCGCAAGAACCAGCGCAAGCATAAAGTTGATTTACCGCGTTGCATGGAAGCGTTTGATCACCCGATGCTCACCGATGAGGACGACCGCGATGACTATGGAGAGCAACGTTTCGTGAGCCTGGGATGGGCGCATGGCAAGGTCGTAGTGCTGGTGTGGACCGACCGTGAGGATGGACCACGATTGATTTCTTGCCGAGAAGCCGAACCTAATGAACGAGAAGCGTACTACCGCGCGCACCCGCCGGGCTGATGTGCCATACGATCCGAAAGATCGAGCCGCCACCCTGAAATTTTGGGCCAAGGCAACGCCTCATAAAGGCGCGGCCGAATTGCGAGCCAAACGAGGCAGGCCCACAAAGGCTGCCGAAGAACGCAAAGAGCAGATTGCGTTGAGAATAGACCGAGATGTACTGGAGTGGTATCGCGCTCAAGGCGCCGGGTGGCAGACACGCATGAACGCCGTGTTGAAAGCGTATCGGGATGCCACGGTTTGACTTGCAACGCTTGAACTTGGAACTGCTCGACGAGTAAGGATACTGTTCATGTTGAGCGTAGCGAAGCGAAGCTTCGCGAAGTCGAAACACCGCATGGCGAGGCTTCTGGCACTTCGACTTCGCGCCTTCGGCGCTACGCTCAGTGCGAACGGCTATTTACGGATAAATTCTCAGCCGTCGACACATATTGAGTTCTAACCCAACCGCTCGATCAATGCCTCGGCAAAGCTGTCGGTGGTGCCGGTGCCGCCGAGATCGGGCGTGACGCGATCCTTCGCCGCAATCGTCGCGCGGATCGCCGCGCGCACCCGATTAGCCTGCTCCTCGAAACCGAGGTGGCCGAGCATCTGGCAGGCGCCGAGCAGCAGCGCGCACGGGTTGGCGATGCCCTTGCCGGCGATGTCCGGCGCCGAGCCGTGCACGGCTTCGAAGATCGCCGCGTCCGCGCCGATGTTCGCGCCCGGCGCGAGGCCGAGGCCGCCGACGAGGCCGGCGCACAGGTCGGAGAGAATGTCGCCGAACAGGTTCGTGGTGACGATCACGTCGAACTGCCACGGATTCATCACCAGCTGCATGCAGGTGTTGTCGACGATCATCTCGTTGTGTTCGATCTCGGGATACTGCGCCGACACCTCGCGCGCGACCTTGAGGAACAGGCCCGAGGTCGACTTCAAGATGTTCGCCTTGTGCACGATGGTGACTTTCTTGCGCCCGGCCCGGCGCGCGAGCTCGAAGGCGTAGCGCACGATGCGCTCGGAGCCCTTGCGCGTGATCTTCTGCGTCAGCGTCGCGGTTTCGCCGTCGGCCGACACCTGCTGGCCTTCGCCGATGTAGGCGCCTTCGGTGTTCTCGCGCACGGTGAGGATGTCGATGTTCTCGTAGCGCGACTTGGTGCCCGCGAACGAAATCGCCGGGCGCACGTTGGCGTACAGATCGAATTTCTTGCGCAGCGTCACGTTGATCGAGGTGAAGCCCTCGCCGACCGGCGTGGTCAACGGGCTCTTCAGCGCCACCTTGTGCTTGGCGATCGCATCGAGCGTCGCCTGCGGCAGCAATTCGCCGAATTTGTTCTGTGCGGCGAGCCCCGCTTCCACGACGTCGTATTTGAGATCGAGGCCGAGCGCGTCGAT
>DAIMZS010000312.1:0-3875 GCA_036733825.1 Rudaea sp. | reverse complement strand
GAGCGCATGGTGCAGGACACCGTCGCGCGCTTCACCGACGAGCGCGTGCTGCCGATCATCGGCGACTGCTTCGACAAGGCGCGCTTTCCGACCGAGCTGATTCCGGAGATGGCCGAGCTCGGCCTGCTCGGCTCCTCGTTGCCGACCGAATACGGCTGCGCCGGCATGAACGGCGTCAGCTACGGTCTGGTCTGCCAGGAACTCGAACGCGGCGACTCGGGCCTGCGCAGCTTCGCTTCGGTGCAGTCCTCGCTGTGCATGTATCCGATCTACGCCTACGGCAGCGAGGAGCAGCGCCGCGAGTGGCTGCCGCAGATGGCGCAGGGCAAGGTGATCGGCTGCTTCGGCCTGACCGAGCCGCACGGCGGCTCCGATCCGGCCAACATGAAGACGCATGCGAAAAAGGACGGCGGCGACTGGATCATCAACGGCGCCAAGATGTGGATCACTAACGGCAACCTCGCGCAGATTGCGATCGTCTGGGCGCAGACCGACGACGGCATCCAGGGCTTCATCGTGCCGACGAATACGAAGGGCTTCGCCGCGCAGGAAGTGCACAAGAAGATGAGCCTGCGCGCTTCGGTGACGAGTGGTTTGTTCTTCGACAACGTTCGCGTGCCGGATTCGAACCGCCTGCCGAACGTAAAGGGCTTGAAAGGCCCGCTCGGCTGCTTGACCCAAGCGCGCTACGGCATTACCTGGGGCCCCATCGGCGCGGCGATCGCCTGCTTCACCGAGACCACCGAATACGCGAAGAACCGCATGCTGTTCAAGCGCCCGATCGCGGCGACGCAGGCGGTGCAGATCAAGCTCGCCGAGATGGCGCGCCGGATCACGCTCGCGCAGCTGCTGTCGCTGCAATTGGGCCGTTTGAAAGACGCAGGCGCAATGCAGCCGACCCAGGTCAGCCTGGCGAAGTGGAACAACTGCCGCATGGCGATCGACATCGCGCGCGAGTGCCGCGACATCCTCGGCGGCGCCGGCATCACCACCGAGCATTGCCCGATCCGCCACGCGCTCAATCTCGAATCCGTGATCACCTACGAAGGCACCGAGACCGTGCACCAGCTCGTCGTCGGCCGCGAAGTGACGGGGATCAACGCGTTCTAATTTTTCCTTCTCCCGTCGGGAGAAGGTGCCCGAAGGGCGGATGAGGGTTCGGAATTGAAGCAAGCCGACATCCAAATCGAAACCCCACGCCTGCTCCTGCGCCCCATCGCGCGTGAAGATTTCGACGCCTGGGCCGCGTTCATGGCCGACGAGGAATCGGCGCGTTTCATCGGCGGTGCGCAGCCGCGCGCGGCTGCGTGGCGCGGCTTTCTCACGATGGCCGGCGCGTGGACCATCCAAGGCTTCAGCATGTTCTCGGTGATCGAGAAAGCGAGCGGACGCTGGATCGGACGCATCGGTCCGTGGATGCCCGAAGGCTGGCCGGGCACCGAAGTCGGCTGGGGCCTCGCGCGCGAGGCGACCGGCAAGGGCTATGCGACCGAAGCGGCAACGGCGGCGATCGACTGGGCGTTTGCGAATCTCGGCTGGACCGAGGTGATCCACTGCATCGAATCGGCCAACACGAATTCGGCTGCGGTGGCGACAAGGCTCGGTTCACGTTTGCTGCGGCAGGCGGCGTTGCCGCCGCCGTTCAGCGACAAGATCTGCGATATTTGGGGCCAGTCGCGCGAGCAATGGCAGGCGCGCAGGCGCTGACGCGCTGCTCGACGGCGCGGCACGCCGCGCGCAGAATGGGCGGAAGGAGGCTGAGCGTGGTCACCGTTTACGGCATGAAATCCAGCGGCAACTGCTACAAGGTGCAGCTGCTGCTCGAGCAGTTGCAGCGTCCGTATCGCTGGATCGAGACCGACAGCGCGCGCGGCGAAACGCGCACGGCGGAATTCCTCGCCAAGAACGCGAACGGCAAAGTGCCGCTGCTCGAACTCGACGACGGCCGCCGCCTGTCCGAATCGAACGCGATCCTGAATTTCCTAGCCGACGGCACGCCATATCTGCCGGCCGACGCCTGGCTGCGCGCGCAGGTGCTGCAGTGGATGTTCTTCGAGCAGTACAGCCATGAACCGTACGTCGCCGTCGCGCGTTTCATCCGCCGCTGGCTGCCGGCCGACCACCCGCGCCGCGCCGACCTGCCGCGTCTGATCGAGCGCGGCGCGCAGGCGCTCGATGTGATGGAAAGACACCTGGCCGGCAGCGACTTCCTCGTCGACGATCAGTACACGATCGCTGACATCGCCCTGTTCGCCTACACCCATTGCGCGGCGGACGGCGGTTTTGATCTCACCGTCTATCCCGCCGTCTGCGCCTGGCTCGCGCGCGTGCAGACTCAGCCGCGGTTCGTGCGCATGCAGGCCTGAACATGCGCACATTCACAGGGGGCCGCGCGCGGTACCGGCGCGCGGGGTTGGCGTTCGCGCTGTGGGCCGCGGGTAGCTTGTTGTCCGCGCACGCCGCGAGCGTGCCGCCGCGCCTGCCGATTGCACCGCGCGGCTCGCCGCCGGCGCGCCCGTTTGCGCAAACCGGTCTGCAGCGCGGCGGCAGCAATTTCCTCTGGTACACGCTCGGTGCCAATTGCGAGCGCGAGCCGTACGGCGTCGTGCCGAACTACCAGCATGCCGAGGTGCGTGCGCTCGTGCAGATGCAATTGGCGGACATGTTTGCGGCCGGCCAGGCGCGCCTGAGCCTGGGCGTGTTCTTCGCCCATGGCGTGCCGACCGGGACGGTGATCGATTCAAGCGATCCCGCGGCCGTGGCGCTGGCCGCGCGCAACGTGGCGAACCTGCTCGCCGACGCGCGCGCCGCCGGATATCGCGAGGTGCTGTTCCGCTTCTTCCCGGTTGGCACGATCTATCCGCCGAATGCGAATTTCGATGCGAGCCTGGTCGGCGAATACTGGAATTTCATCCAAGCCATTCGCCCCGCGCTGGTCGATTCGGGCCTGAACTATCTGATCGACCTCGGCGTCGAAGTCGCGCCGCGCGACTCCGATCTGCCGTTCATCCCCGATCCGTGGAAATATCCGAACAACACAGCTTGGAGCCGCGCCGTGCGCTCGCTCTGGCAGAACTACTACGCCGCTTACGGCAGCGCCGACACGGTCGGCTTTTCCTCGATCACCGACGACGACGCGGACGACATGCTCTCGCGCGTGCGCCACATGCGCTACGTCTACGACATCGGCGGCGGCCATCCGCGCTACCCGGCCGTGTTCGCGATCGACGTCTACGGCGATCCGGCGGCGAACGAGGCGACCAAGTTCGCCCAGTACGACCGCGCGATGCGCAGCGAGGACGCGAGCGGCGCGCTCGGCTGGCGTGACGCGCCGGTGATCGTCGCGGAGACGTACTACGACGACCCCGTCGCCGCGCAGAATCTGCAGTCGGCGATGAAAAGCACGCGCCGCAAGGTGCCGTTCCTGACCCAATGGCCGCTCGACCGCGGCAGCAGTGCGCCGAGCGGCGGCGCCTGCGCCGCAACCAACGTCCTGCCGCCGTTCACCTGGAGCGTGTACGGCCATTACGGGTTCTGAATTCGCGAAAATTGGTACTGCGCGCTGCCTACCCGGTGCCATAAAATACGAGCCAATATCCCTGGAATCCGCGCATGAACGCCGCCGTCAATCCCGTCCCCGCACGTCACAAGAACGTCAACCGCGCCGAGGTCTGCGATCAGAACTTCGTCGAATTCGTGCGCGACTGGTCCGGCGCCGTGCACGCGCGCGGCGCGGCGGACGCGCCGGTACTGGCGGACAGCCTGTGCACGCAGCGCGATTTCGTCGAACTGTTCGATTCGCAGCTGATTTCGCGTCATCTCGACCTGATGGCGCGCGTGCTGCGCGTGAAGAACAAGGTGTTCTACACGATCGG
>DAIMZS010000311.1:0-3895 GCA_036733825.1 Rudaea sp. | reverse complement strand
TCGGGCAGCTTGCCGCTGCCGACGGCGTTCGTCTTCGACGGGTCGAGCGTCTCGATCACCTGCGCCGACACGAGCGTGGCCAGGCAGTACTCCTCGAGCTGGACGCGGCCGTCGGCCTGGATGAGCTGTTTGAGCACGATGACGAAGGTCTGCAATTCGCCGCGCGTGCGCCGGCGCAGTGCGGGAAACGCAAGCTGGGCGAGCGGCAGGCGCTGCATCGGATGCAAACCGGCGATATCGGCAGCGATCGTCTCGACGCCGGCGCGTGTGTCGGCGCTGAAATACTTTTCGATCAGACGCAACTGCTTGGCGCGCAGCTCTTCGTCCGCATCGAGCGCCAGCGCCAGCACGACCTGCGGCGCCTGCTCGGCCGAGTAGGCGTAGGCGCGCAGGGTGTCGTCGATCGTCGCGTGGATCGCGTTCGCAGCGAGATAGTCGTCCGAGCCGGGGTGGGCAACCTGGGTGACGACTTTCTTCGGCGTCAATGCGATCGCCGCGCCGGCGTCGGGCAATACGTCTGCCATCCTCGCTGCGGCTTGTGGGTGCGATGCGGCGCCACCGCCGGCGGGCGCAAAGCCGCTGATCGACACTTCCGCGCCTTCGGCGTCGTCCGCGCGCACGGGCGCGGTCCACGCCTTGGCGATTTCTTCGAGTTCGCGCGGATCGAAATGCGGGTCGATCGCGAGGATGCGCTTGTGCAGCGGCGGATGCGTGGCGAACAGCGCGGAATAGCCAACGCCGTCGCCGAAGAACATGTGCGCGGCTTCTTCCTTCTCCGGCGTCTGCAGTTTGGAGCCTTCGGCGAGTCCGGCGATTTTCTTCAGCGCGCCGGCGATGCCCTGCGACTGGCGCGTGAACTGCACGGCCGACGCGTCGGCCAGGTATTCGCGCTGGCGCGATACGCCGGCTTTGATCAAGCGGCCGAAGAACAGGCCGATCGAGCCGATGATCAGCAGCGCGATGCCGAGAAACACCTGCCAGTTCGAATCGCGGCCGCGGCCGCTCCACTGCAGCATCTTGCCGCCGACGATGCCGATCACGAGGATGCCGAACAGCACGCCCATCAGGCGGATGTTCAGGCGCATGTCGCCGTTGAGCACGTGGCTGAACTCGTGCGCGATCACTCCCTGCAATTCATCGCGCGTGAGCTTGTCCAGACAGCCCTTCGTCACCGTGATCGCGGCGTCGGACGGCGTGTAGCCCGAGGCGAACGCGTTGATTCCCGTCTCCTCCTCCAGCACGTAGATCTCCGGCACCGGCACGCCCGAGGCAATGGCGATCTCTTCGACGACATTGCGCAGGCGTTTGTAGGCGAAATTTCCGGCCGCGGCCGGATCGTGCGGATCGATCAAGGTGGCGCCGAGCTGGCGCGCGACCACGCCGCCGCCGGCGCGCAGGGTGGAAATTTTGTAGAGCATCGCCAGGCCGATCACGCCGAGCACGATGATCGAGGTGATCACGAGCACGCCGGTCCGCGGTGGTGCGGCGGTAAAGGTTTGGCGATGGAGGTTTATCACGCCGAACGCGACGGCGATCGCCAAGTCGACCGCGGCGACGATGCAGATCACCGCGAGCACGAACAGCACGAGCATGCGCCGCGTCTGCGTGCGGGCACGTTCTTGTTGGGCGAAGAAGTTCATGAGAGTGAGCGCACCGCTCACCGCTCACACTTACGAGAACGACACCTTCACTGCTTTGCGCGCCTCCGGCGACTCGATTTCGAGCGGCGTGGCCGGGGCGAACGCGAACATGTTGGCGACGAACGAGTTCGGAAACACTTCGCGCTTGTTGTTGTAGAAGAGGACGCCGTCGTTGTAGGCCTGGCGCGCGAACGCGACCTTGTTCTCCGTCGAGGTCAGCTCTTCGCTGAGCTGCATCATGTTCTGGTTGGCCTTGAGGTCCGGGTAGGCCTCAGCCACCGCGTTGAACTTGAGCAGCGCCTGCTGCAGCTGCGTCTCCGCACCCGACAGCGCCTGCATCGCGGCCGGATCGCCGGGATTGGCCTTGGCTGCGGAAAGCCCGTTCATCGCCGCGCCGCGCGCCGCGACGACCGCTTCGAGCGTCTCGCGCTCGTGTTTGATGTAGCCCTTGGCCGTCTCGACGAGATTCGGGATCAGGTCATAGCGCCGCTGCAACTGCACGTCGATCTGGGCGAAGGCGTTTTTGTAACCGTTGCGCGCGGTCACCAGGCCGTTGTAGATGCCGACCAGCCAGAAGCCGATCACCACCACAACCGCCAATACAATTAGTAAAGACATAACATTTCCCCCCAGATTTGGGGCTAGAATGCGCCCCGTGCGGAAGAGGATAGCATGGGCATTTGTCCGCAATGTGCCCGTGCAACAAGTACATAAACGCACGGAGCACGACCCGATGATCACGACATGGCACTACGATCGTACACGCTGCTGATCTTTGCGGCGTTGAGCTTTGTTCCGGCCGCTCTGCCGGCTGCGACCCAGACTCCCGAAAATACCGACGGCAAATCCCTCCCCGCCGCCGCGGCGAAAAAGAAGTCCGCGGCGAAAGCGCAAACCGTCGCCGCCGCGACGGCGAAAGCGGCCGCTTCCAAATCTGCGCTCAAACGCGCGCCCGTCGGCGAAGCTTCGCCCGAGGAAAGCGACGCGGAAGAAGTCACCCCGATCGTCAAGGGCGAATCCGCGCGCAGCGCCGGCGACGCGGCGGTGTCGGCGGCGGAATTCAACCGCCTGCTCGACAAGGTCGAAGAGGGCGATCGCATCGCCGGGCTGGCCGTGGCCGTGGTGAAAGACGACAAGGTTCTTCTGCAGCGCGGCATCGGCTATGCGGATGCGAAAGCCGGATTGCGCGTCACCCCGGACACGGTATTTCGCTTGGCCTCGCTGTCGAAGGCGTTCGCCAGCGCGATGGCGGCGATCCTGATCGACGACGGCGCGTTCAACTGGGACACGACCGTGGCCAGCGTGGTGCCGGCGTTCGAATTGATCGACAGCGACGCGAGCAACAAGCTCACCGTCCGCGATGTGCTGAGCCAGCGCGTCGGCCTGCCGCACAATACTTATGATCGCCTGATCGAGGCGAACGAACCTTATCCGCTGCTCGTCGACCGGCTCAAGGAAGTGCCGATGACCTGCGACGTCGGCGAGTGCTACGGCTATCAGAACGTCACCTACTCGCTGATCGGCGACGTAATCTACGCGACCACGGGCGATTTCTTCAGCCATCAGGTCGAGAAGCGCATCTTCCGCCCGCTCGGCATGGCGACCGCGAGCTACGGCCGCGACGCGCTCGAGTCGAGCGCGAGCTGGGCGCGGCCGCACACGCGCGGCCGCGGCGGCTGGCTGCCGTTCGAGAATCGGGAAGGCTACTATCACGTCGCGCCCGCCGCGGGCATCAACGCCAGCATCAAGGACATGACGCAGTGGCTGATCGCGCAGATGGGCGGACGTCCGGACGTGCTCTCGCCCGACGAGCTCAAGATGCTGCACACGCCGCAGGTGGACACGCCATTCGAACGCCGCGCCGCGCCGTGGCGCCGCGCGCGCGTGAGCGAATCGCAGTACGCGCTCGGCTGGCGCGTGTTCGACTATGCCGGCGAAACGCTGGTCTTCCACGCCGGCTACGTGAAGGGTTATCACTCGATGATCGCGTTCTTCCCGCGCACGCGCTTCGGCACGGTGATGCTGTGGAACTGCGAAACCGCACTGCCTTCCGGCCTGCTGCCGATGCTGCTCGATCGTTATCTCGGCCTGCCCGAAGTCGACTGGGCCGGACTCGACGCACCGACGACGCCCGCGCCGAAACGCGTGCGCGTCGTCGCGGGACGCAAGCACTAGAACGTTTTCGATTTTGCTGCTCGCAAAGCGCCCCCTTCAGTCGCTTCGCGACAGCTTCCCCCGCTGCGCAGGGGAAGCGA
>DAIMZS010000310.1:2276-3941 GCA_036733825.1 Rudaea sp. | reverse complement strand
GTGTCGGCGCAGATCACCGGCACGCTGACCGAGGTGCTGATCGAGGAAGGCGACCGCGTCGAAAAAGGCCAGGTGCTCGCGCGTCTGGAATCGACGCAGCAGCAGGCGTATCTCGCGCAGGCGCAGGCCTCGGCGCGCGCCGCGCAGGCGCTGCTCGTGCAGTATCAGGCGCAGCTTGCGCAGAGCCAGCGCGATTTGAAGCGTCAAGGCGACATTGTCGCGCGCAAGCTCGCCTCCACTCAGTCGCTCGAACTCGCGCAGACGCAGGTCGATACCCAAGCCGCCGCCGTCGCCGCGCAGCGCAAGCAAGTCGACGTAGCACAGGCCAACGTGCAGGCCGCGCAGGTGCAGCTCGATTACTGCACTGTGCGTGCGCCGTTCACCGGCATGATCACGGCGAAGGCGGCGCAGGTCGGCGAAATCGTCTCGCCGCTGTCGGCCGGCGGCGGCTTCACGCGCACGGGCGTGGGCACGATCGTCGACATGGATTCGCTCGAGGTCGAAGTCGACGTCAGCGAGTCCTACATCAGCCGCGTGCTGCCGAAGCAGAGCGCGCAGGCCGTGCTCGATGCCTATCCGGACTGGAAGATTCCCGCGCACGTGATCGCGATCATCCCGACCGCCGACCGCGGCAAGGCGACGGTGAAAGTGCGCATCGGCATCGACGCGAAGGATCCGCGCATCCTGCCCGACATGGGCGCGCGCGTGTCGTTTTTCGAAGATGCCCCCAAGACGGCGAACGCCCCGCCGCCGAAGGGCGTGCTCGTGCCGGCGTCGGCGATCGTCAAGCGCGACGGCAAGGACACGGTGTTCGCGATCGACGCCGATCGCGCACGCGCCAAGCCGGTGACGCCGGGACAAAGCTACAACGATCTGCGCCTGGTCGAGGGCATCGGCGCCGGTACGCGCGTGGTCAAGCAGCCGCCCGCCGACATGGGCGACGGTGCGGCGGTGGCGCTCAAAGCCGCCGCAAAGTGAAAATTTTCGGGCGCGGTGTCGAAATCGCGCCCGGTCGATCGTCCTGTTGAAAGGATGTGCCTGTCCTGTCCCGTCGTGGAAGGAAAAACTTGAGTCGAGGAGTTCACGCATGAGCACGCTGGTCGAAATCCGCAATGTCAGCAAAACCTATGAGCGCGGCAAGCAGAAGGTCGAGGTGCTGCACCACATCGACATCGACATCGCGCAGGGCGATTTTCTCGCGTTAATGGGGCCGTCGGGCTCCGGCAAGACGACGTTGCTCAACCTGATCGGCGGGCTCGACTCGCCGACGCAGGGACAGATCAGCGTTGGCGGCACGCGCATCGACAATCTCAACCAGGGCGCGCTGGCCAAATGGCGCGCCTCGAACGTCGGCTTCATCTTCCAGTTCTACAATCTGCTGCCGATGCTGACGGCGCAGAAGAACGTCGAACTGCCGCTGCTGCTGACCAAGCTCGGCGCCGCGCAGCGCAAGAAGAACGCGGCGATCGCGCTGCAGCTCGTCGGCCTTGCCGACCGCGCCGGGCACAAGCCGACGGAACTCTCGGGCGGCCAACAGCAGCGCGTGGCGATTGCACGCGCGATTGTCTCCGACCCGACTTTGCTCGTGTGCGACGAGCCGACCGGCGATCTCGACCGCCAATCGGCCGAAGAAGTGCTCGGATTGCTGCAAACGCTCAATCGCGA
>DAIMZS010000310.1:0-2176 GCA_036733825.1 Rudaea sp. | reverse complement strand
CCATGAAATACCTACATCTCATCTGGGCGGCTTTGTTCCGCCGCAAGACGCGCACGATCCTCACGCTTGTGTCGATCGTCGCCGCGTTCCTGTTGTTCGGCCTGCTCGACGCGGTGCGCGTGTCGTTTGCCGAGGCGGGACAGTCGGCGAACGGCGCCGAACGTCTGCAGACCGGGGCGAAGCTGTCCTTCATCCAGCCGTTGCCGCAGGCGCTGATGGCGCGCATCGCGACGATCGACGGGGTCAAGGAAGTCGCGCACGCGAACTGGTTCGGCGGTGCCTACCAGGATCCGCACAATCAGATCTTCACTTTCGCGGTCAGCGACAACTACCTCGACATCTACCCTGAGGTCAGCGTCGATCCCGCGGAGATGAAGGCCTACAACGACGACCTCAACGGCATCCTCGCCGGTGAGGTGCTGATGAAGAAATACGGCTGGAAGATCGGCGACAAGATTCCGCTGCAGTCGCAGATCTTCCCGAACAAGGAAGGTTCGAAGAACTGGAGCTTCAATCTGCGCGGCGTGATGAAGGCGAAGGACGACAAGGCCTTCCAGAGCCAGATGATCATCCTGCATTGGAAGAACTTCGACGAAACCACGCCGTACAACCGCGGTAGTGTCGGCTGGTACATCAGCCGCGTGAAAGACGTCAACGATGCCGACCGCGTGGCAAAGGCGATCGATGCGCTGTCGGCCAATTCCGACCACGAAACGAAAACGCAGACCGAACAGGCGGCGACGCGCAACTGGATCAAACAGCTCGCCGACATCGGCCTGATCGTCACCTCGATCATGGGCGCGGTGTTCTTCACCCTGATTCTGCTGACCGGCAACACGATGATGCAGGCGGTGCGCGAGCGCACGAGCGAACTCGCCGTGCTCAAGACGATCGGTTTTTCCAACGGCAGCGTGCTCGGCATGGTGCTGGCCGAGTCGATATTGCTGCTGCTGCTCGGCGGCGTGATCGGCATCGGTCTGGTGGCGCTGATCAGCGCCGGTTTGCCGGCGATGAGCGGCGGCATGATCACGGGCGCGGCGGTCAAGTGGAAGAGCTGGCTGCTGGGTTTGATACTGGCGTTGATCATCGGCGCCGTCGTCGGCGCGCTGCCGGCGCTGCGCGCGATGCGCTTGAATATCGTCGATGCGTTGGCCGGACGCTGAGGAGAAATACATGAATTTCCTGATTGGTCTTCTCACCCTCGTCGTCGTCATCATCGGCGTGTTCGTGTTCCTGAGTCTGCCCTGGCAGGGCCTGATCGTGCTTCTGGTCCTGCTCGGCGCATGGATGCTGCTGACGCGCCGCGGCCAGCAGGCCGCGCAGGTCACCGGCATCGGCGTGAGTACGCTCGGCCAGCGCCTGGGATCCTCGGCCGTCATCGTCATCGGCATCGCCGGCGTGGTCGGCGTGCTCGTGGCGATGCTGGCGATGGCCAACGGCTACAGCGAAACCCTGCGCCGCAGCGGCGGCAGCGACACCGCGATCGTGATGCGCGGCGCGTCGGCATCGGAAGTGTCGTCGGTGCTCGGGCACGATGCGACCGTCGTGATCGAACAAGCGCCGGGCATCGCCAAGGACGAAGCGGGCAAGCCGATTTCCTCGCCCGAACTCGTCGTTGCGGCGAATCTGCCGATCAAAGGCGGCGATCCCGAGCAGGATGTCGGCAGCGTCACCGTGCGCGGCATCGGCGACATGGCCTGGAAGCTGCGCAGCAACGCGAAGATCATCGCCGGCCGCAAGTTCACTCCGGGCCTGCGCGAGCTCGTCGTCGGCAAGGGTGCGCAGCGCCAGTACGCGGGCATCGACGTCGATCACGAAATCAAGCTCGGCAATCAGCCATGGAAAGTCGTGGGCATTTTCGCCTCGGATGATGCGATGGAGTCCGAGCTGTGGGGCGACGCGGATGTGGTCGGCTCGACCTATCGCCCGAACGGCAGCAACAGCCGCAGTTCGGTGTTCGTGCGCCTGACCTCCGCGGACGCGTTCGAGCCGTTCAAGGCCTCGCTGACGTCCGATCCACGCCTGCAGGTCGACGTGGACACGACGGCGAACTACTTCAGCAAGCAGAGCGAAGGCACGACCAAGACGATCACTGCGATCGGCATCGTCGTCGGTGCGATCATGGCGATCGGCGCGGTGTTCGGCGCGCTCAACACGATGTTCGCCGCCGTCGCCA
>DAIMZS010000309.1:0-3954 GCA_036733825.1 Rudaea sp. | reverse complement strand
GCAGCTGATCAGAACGATGAGACGGGTGTTTTCCGTGGTGTCCGCCGGGGCGGCGGGGTCGAGCGTGGTGCTATTCATGGCAGGAATTCAACGAAGGAGATACTGGTTGAGCAAATTCTCATAACGCTCCTGCTTGCCGCTGATCTTGCTCGGCTCGCCGCGCGTCGAGGCGAATGCGTGCAGATCGGCGAGCGTGAGTTTGCCCGTTTCGAAGTCCTTGCCCGCGCCGGCATCGAAACTCGCGTAGCGCTCTTTGCGCCACGTTTCCCACGGCGATTGAGTCAGCAACGCATGCGCCACCTCCAGCCCGCGCGCGAACGCGTCCATGCCGCCGATGTGGGCGAGGAACAAGTCTTCCGCGTCGGTCGATTCGCGGCGCACCTTGGCGTCGAAGTTGAGGCCGCCCGGTGAGAGGCCCCCCTGACGCAGCACCACGAGCATCGCCCCGACCGTGTCGTAGAGATCGGTCGGAAACTGATCGGTGTCCCAGCCGTTCTGCGCATTGCCGCGGTTCGCATCGATGCTGCCGAGCAGGCCGTGATCGGCGGCGACCTGCAGATCGTGCTCGAACGTGTGCCCGGACAAGGTCGCGTGGTTGGCTTCGATGTTGAGCTTGAAATCTTTCTCGAGGCCGTGTTTGAGCAGAAAGCCCGCCACGCTCGCCGAATCGAAATCGTACTGGTGCTTCATCGGCTCCATCGGCTTGGGCTCGATCAGATACACGCCGTGGAAACCGATACTGCGACCGTAGTCGCGCGCCATCGTCAAAAAGCGCGCGAAATGATCGAGCTCGCGCTTCATCTGCGTGTTGTGCAGCGAGGCGTAGCCTTCGCGGCCGCCCCAGAACACGTAGTTCTCCCCGCCGAGTTCGACCGTCGCCTCGAGCGCATTCTTCACCTGCACGGCCGCGCGCGCGACCACGTCGAAGTCCGGATTGGTCGCCGCCCCGTTCATGTAGCGCGGATGCGAAAACAGGTTCGCTGTGCCCCAGAGCAGCTTCACGCCGCTGGCCTGCTGCCGCTCCTTGGCCAAAGCGACCATGTGCTTGAGATTCTTCTCGTAGGTCGCGACCTCATCTGCATCCGGCGCCAAGTCGATATCGTGGAAACAGTAATACGGCACACCGAGCTTGGTGAAGAACTCGAACGCCGCGTCGAGCTTGGCTTCGGCGCGGCCCAGCGGCGAGCCGCCCGCGTCCCAAGGATAATTGCGCGTGCCCGGACCGAACGGATCGTGCCCGGCGTTGCAGAACGAGTGCCAGTAGCACACCGCAAAGCGCAGGTGCTCGGCCATCGTCTTGCCGCCGATCTTCTTGTTCGCATCGTAGTGCTTGAACGCGAGTGCGTTGTCCGAACCCATTCCTTCGTACGGAATGCGGCCGATGCCGGGGAAGTATTCGCGGTTGCCGATGAAGGGGGTGGTCATAAGACGGTACTCGTGGGATTTCGGAGGTCGCGGCATGCTACAGGCCAACGCACCGCCGTGATCGGTTGTTGCGTCTGCAAACGAAGAAGCATCAATCGCTGCCGTCGATTTCGTAATTGAGCGTCTCTCGCCGCCTTCGCAAGATGCGTCGACCACGAGCGAAGACCCATGGACAAAACCAGACGAAACCTGATCGGCGGCCTCGCCGCCGCCGCGTGCCTGCGCGCGACCGGCGCTGCGCACGCGGCGGCGAAGCCGAATTCGACCGCTGTTCTGCATCCACGCAAGCCGCCGCCGCGCATCTTCCGGCCCGACTGGTCCTCGCTCGTCGAGGGCTATACGGCGCCCGACTGGTTTCGCGACGCGAAGTTCGGCATCTGGGCGCATTGGGGCGCGCCGAGCGTGCCGGGCATCGGCGACGACTGGTATGCGCGCAACATGTATCTGCAGGGCCATCCCTCGTACGAGCATCACTTGAAGCACTACGGACACCCCGCGGATACCGGCTTCATGCAGATTCAGAACCTGTGGAAAGCCGAGCGCTGGGACCCGGGGCGGCTGCTCGACCTGTATCGCCGCGCCGGCGCGCGCTATTTCATGGCGCTCGCCAATCACCACGACAATTTCGATTGCTACGCCTCCTCGCATCACAATTGGAACTCGACCCGCATCGGGCCGAAGAAGGACATCGTCGGCACCTGGGCCACGCATGCGCGCGAGCGCGGTCTGCGCTTCGGCGTGTCCAATCATTCCGGCCACGCCTGGCATTGGAATCAGCCGGCCTACGGCTACGATCCGGAAGGTGCGCGCAAAGGACAGCGTTACGACGCCGCGCGGTTGCGCCGCGCCGACGGCGTCGGCACGTGGTGGCAGGGGCTCGATCCGCAGCAGCTCTACACCGGGCCGAGCATGGTCATGCCCGACGGCATCGCCACGATCGCCGAGGCGAATGCCTGGCACGCCAGGACGGACGGGCAGTGGAACGAGGGCGTGCCGCCGCACGGCGAGTTCGTGCACCGCTGGTCGCTGCGCTGCCGCGAGCTGATCGATAAATATCGCCCCGACTTGCTGTACTTCGACAACCACGACTTGCCGTTGCGCCAGGCGGGTCTGGACATGGCCGCGTATTTTTACAATCGCAGCATGCAGTGGAACGGCGGCCGTCTCGACGCGGTGCTGACGGCGAAGACGATTCCGCCGCAGCGGCGCAAGGGTCTGGTCGACGACGTCGAGCGCGGCGGCAAGAACGATATCGAGCCGTATCCGTGGCAGACCGACACCTGTCTCGGCAACTGGTTCTACGGCGAACAGTACGCGCGCGAGGATCGCTACAAGACGCCGGCCAAGGTCATCCATACGTTGTGCGATGTGGTGTCCAAGAACGGCAACCTGATGCTGAGCGTGCCGTTGCGCGGCGACGGCACGATCGACGACAAGGAAGAACGCATCCTCGAGCGCATCGCCGCATGGATGGACCGCAACGGCGAGGCGATTTACGCATCGCGGCCCTGGCGCGTGTACGGCGAGGGGCCGACAGGCGCGGACGCGCACGGAGATTTTTCCGAAGGCGGTCCGGCTTCGCCGTACGGTGCGCGCGATGTTCGCTACGTCGGCAAAGGCGGCAACGTGCACGCGCTGGTTCTCGGCTGGCCGGACGACGGCGTGGCGCGCATGACCTTGCTTGGTGCGGCGAATCCGGCTGGACGCGGCGAGGTGCGTCGTGTGACGCTTGCCGGCGATTCGACGCCGCTGCCGTTCGTGCGCAACGGCGCAGCGCTGGAAGTCAGCTTGCCCGAAGCGCGGCGCGACGGCATCGGCATCGCGCTGATCGTTGCAGGAGAAGGGCTGGAGGCCTGAAGGCTCGCCTCAAAATGGCGCGCAGTGCGGCAGGTGCAAACGAAGAAACATTACTCCGGCACGGCATTTTCATAATTGCCTGACAGCGCTGGACATTTCAGCATTCCACCGTCGAATATGAATTCGGTAGGGCATGGGGGCCCGCCGCCAGTAGAAAAGCGTCCGCACCACGATGCGGCCAAAAAAACACCACCGGTGCTGTCACCGTTGACAATTGGGAGGCAAGATGAACGCATCATTCACCAGCGTGCAGCGCCATGCTGCGCGTCAATTCAAACTGGCGCGCCTGTCGGTCGCGGTGGGCATCGGCCTGATGCTCTGTTTCGCGCCGCTGGCGGCGCAGACCACGCCTGATACGGAGCCGACCGCGGCCGACGCCGCGAAGGACAAAACGAAGACGAAGAAGACGGCCACCACCGAGGACGGCAAGGATGCGGCAAGCCTCGAAGCCATCACCGTCACCGGCATCCGCGCGTCGGTCGAACGGGCGCAGGACATCAAACACGACGCCGACACCTTTGTCGATTCGGTGAGCGCGCTCGATATCGGCGCACTGCCGGATCGCAGCGTCACCGAAACCTTGTCGCGCATTCCCGGCGTCACGATCGATCATTTCCTCTCGGTCGGCGATCCGGAACATTTCTCCGCCGAAGGCAACGGCGTGCAGGTGCG
>DAIMZS010000308.1:0-3994 GCA_036733825.1 Rudaea sp. | reverse complement strand
CGCGGCGTGTTGTTGACGTGGTCGTCGCCGCGGATCACCTCGGTGATGCCCATGTCGATGTCGTCGACGACGACGGCGAAGTTGTAGGTCGGGAAGCCGTCGGAGCGGAAGATGACGAGGTCGTCGAGCTCGTCGTTGCTCCACTCGACGCGACCCTTGACCTTGTCGTCGAACACGACGCTGCCGCCCTGCGGATTTTTGAAGCGGATCACCCGGTTCGGATCGTCGCGCAGCGGCTCGTTGCGCTCGCGGTAGTAGCCGTTGTAGCGCGGCTTCAGATTTTTCGCCATCGCCTCATTGCGCATCGCTTCGAGTTCTTCCTTGGTCTCGTAGGCGTAGTAGGCCTTGCCGGCCTTGATCAGCTCCTCGGCGACGTGGCGATAGCGGTCCATGCGCAGGGTCTGATAGTACGGACCTTCATCCGCGCCGAGATCGAGCCAGCGCATGCCGTCGAGGATCGCCTGCACGGCGGCGTCGGTCGAGCGCTCGCGGTCGGTATCTTCGATGCGCAGGATGAATTCGCCGCCGCGATGCCGCGCCTCGAGCCAGCAGTACAGCGCGGTGCGCGCGCCGCCGATATGCAGATAGCCGGTGGGACTGGGGGCGAAGCGGGTACGAACGGTCATTGCGAAAACGCGCTGAAAAATGGGCGGAAAGAGTAGCAGATACGGCGTCAGCTGTTGCCGTTTTCCGCCGTCGAAGGCGGCGATGACGCAACGCCGATGCGGCCGAGGTCGCCGCTCACCGTGCGCAGCAGATAGGTCAGCAAATGGACGTGACGCGGCTCGGCGTGGGAACTCGCCTCACGCGCGGCCGCGGCGAGCGCCTCCAGCTTCGCGTCGATGTCTTCGCCGGCCGGGAACGGCGAACCGGCCGTCAACGCCTGCGCCGCCTGCCCCGCCGCGGCGATCAGGCTCTGCGCCACCGCATCGACCGGCTCGCGCAGCGCCGCAACGACCGGCGCGAGCGGCTTGCGCGCCACGGCGCGCGTGAGAAATCCGACGTCGGCATGGAGCACGGAAACGGTCTTCAACAGCCGTTCCAACCCCTTGTCCTGCATCTTTTTCCATCCTGAGGTATGCGCGAGGATCGTCAGTTCACGCAACTCATGGCGGATTTCCTCGCGCAGGTGCTCGACGCGTTTGCCCTCGTTCTCGCCCTCGAGCAACGATACGCGCAGCGATTGCGCCAGCAGGCGCAGCATGGCCGCCGCGTGCGCTTTCGGCTTCGCCTGACTGCGCGAGGGAAACACAACCGCCGAGACGATCATCGAAGCGATCGCGCCGAGCGCGATCTCGCCCGTCCGCAACAGGGCGGTATCGAGCGGGCCCATGCCGGCCGCGGGGCCCGCCGACAGCACGATCAGCGCCGCGACCGGCGCACCGCGATAGTTCGGCTTGACCGCGACGAGCAGGCACAACGGCGCCAGCGCGAGGAACAGCACGATGCCGCTGTCGATCTGCCACGCGTGCCGCAGCCAGGCGACGGCGATCGCCAGGCCAGCGCCGGCGACCGTCGCGATCAAGCGCTCGACACCGGCGCGCGCGGTGCCGCCCGCGTGTCCGCGCGAGGTGATCAACGCGGTGAGCACGGCCCAGTGCGCTTCGTGCAGCGACAACAGACGCGCGAGGAGGTAAGCGAGCATCGCGCCGCTGAGCAGACGCACGGCGTCGGGCCAGGTCTCCCACAGGCGTACGCGCCAACTCCGCGGCGGATCGTCGGGCGTGGCCGGGGTTGTCGCGGCCGGACTCGGCTTCGTCATGGTGGCGTCCCAACGCATTCGCATCACAAAGGTTTACATCATTGTGCCATGCAAGCGGCGTTACACTTGCGCTTTCGCCTGCATGACGCTCGCCCATGAATTCAGTCCGCTCGCTCGTTCTGGTTTCCGCCCTGGCCTTGGCTGCCTGCGCTTCGCAGCCGTCGACGCAGAAATCGCCGGCCCCGCCTGCGAATGGCACGCACGCTCAGCTGACCCTGCTCGAAACGACCGACGTGCATTCGAACGTGATGAGCTACGACTACTACAAGCTCACCGAGGACAAGACGATCGGCCTCGAACGCGCCGCGACGCTGATCCGCACGGCGCGCAAGGAATTCGAGAACACGATGTTGTTCGACGCCGGCGACACCATCCAGGGCACCGTGCTCGCCGATTACGAAGCGCAGGTCAAGCCGATCGCGTGCGGACAGGAACTCGCCGTGTATCAGGCGATGGATGCGCTGGGCTACGACGCCGGCACGATCGGCAATCATGAATTCAACTACGGCCTGCCGTTTCTGAGCCAGGTCACCGGCACCGCGTTCGACGTGGCCGGCGTGCCGGTCGAGCACTGCAAAGGTCCGAGTTTTCCGCTCGTGCTCTCGAACGTGTTCAGCGCCAAAGACGGCAAGCCGCTGTATGCGCCGTGGAAGGTGCTGACGCGCACGATCAAAGCGCGCACCGCCGACGGCAAGACGATCGAGGCGCCGATCAAGATCGGCGTGATCGGCTTCACGCCGACGTGGATTCTCGACTGGGACAAGCGCAATCTCGACGGCAAGGTCACCGTGATGGGCGTCGTCGAGGCCGCGCAGAAATATGTGCCCGAGGTGAAAGCGGCCGGCGCCGACCTCGTTGTCGCGCTCGTCCACGGCGGCATCGACGCCTCGCCCTACTCCGCGCGCACCGAGAATGCCGGCTGGCATCTCGCCGGCGTCGCCGGCATCGACGCGATGCTGCTTGGCCACTCGCACGACATTTTCCCGAATCCGAACGATCCCAAGTCGCGCTTCTCGAAAGTGCCCGAGGTCGACAACGCGCGCGGCTTCGTGCGCGGCGTGCCTGCGGTGATGGGCAACTACTTCGGCAAGAGTCTCGGCGTCGTCGAACTGACGCTCGTCTTCCAGGGCGGGCATTGGCAGGTCGACCGATCGGCGAGCAAAGCCGAAGTGCGCTCGGTCAAGGGCGCAGACGGCGCTTTCGCGGCCGCCGACGAGCACATCGCTGATCTGGTCAAAGACGAACACGCCGGCGCGATCGATTACGTCAAGACACCGATCGGCCACAGCGATTATCGAATCACTACCTACTTCGTCGCCGCGGGCGATACCTCGGCGCTCACGCTCGTCAATGCCGCCGAACGCGACTACGCGGAAAAGTACATCAAGGAAAACCTGCCGCAGTATGCATCGACGCCGGTGCTCGGCGTGGCCTCGCCGTTCAAAGCCGGCTTCGGCGGCCCGAACGACTACACCGATGTCCCGGCCGGTCCGCTCGCGATCAACAATGCCGCCGATCTCTATCTTTATCCGAACACGCTGACCGCGGTGAAGGTCAACGGCGCAGGCGTGAAAGCGTGGCTCGAAACCTCGGCGCGCTGGTTCAACCGCATCGACCCGACCAAGAGCGAGGCGCAGGAACTGCTCAACACGAAGTTCCCGACCTACAACTTCGACGTTTTGCAGGGAGGCTTGACCTGGACGATCGACGTCACGCGCGAACCCGGCCAGCGCATCCTCGACCTGCGCTGGCGCGGCAAACCGGTGCGCGACGATCAGGATTTCATCGTCGTCACCAACAATTACCGCGCCAGCGGCGGCGGCCGCTTCCCGAACCTCGACGGCGGCAACACCGTGTTCGCCGCGCCCGACACGAATCGCGACGCACTCATTCATTTCATCCGCGCGCAAAACGAAATCACGCAGAAGAATTTCGGCAATCCGCGCAACTGGCGCTTTGCCAAAGTGAAGACAGCCGGACCGGTCGTGTTCACCTCGGCCGCGAACAAGCTCGATGTCGCGCGCGCGGCTGGGCTGACGAACGTCGCGCTGGTCAAAGACAACGGCGATGGATCGGCGGTGTATTCGATCGACCTTTCGCGCTGACGCTGAGGAGCTCGCTTTAGCTCGTCATTCCCGCATGCTTAGCGGGAATCCAGTGCCTTTGCTCTTGATTTGCTTGGGGACGCATCCCTTCGCCTTTCCGCTCGCATCCCTGCGAGCGGGTCACTTT
>DAIMZS010000307.1:0-4027 GCA_036733825.1 Rudaea sp. | reverse complement strand
TCGATGGACTCGGCGATCGGCCTGTCGACGATGCTCGCGATCGGCCCGGAGCAGTTCCGCGAGATGCTCGATGGATTCCACACGATGGACGAACACTTCCGCACCGCGCCGTTCGCGCAGAACATGCCGGTGCTGATGGCGCTGATCGGCCTATGGAATACGAACTTCCTCGGCGCGGCCACGCAGGCCGTGCTGCCGTACGCGAACTATCTCAAACGCTTCCCGGCCTATCTGCAGCAGTTGACGATGGAGAGCAACGGCAAGTCGGTGACGCTCGCCGGCGTGCGCGTCGACCACGACACCGCGGCGGTGTGGTGGGGCGAGCCGGGCACCAACGGCCAGCACTCGTTCTACCAGCTCATCCATCAGGGCACGCGGCTGATCCCGTGCGATTTCATCGGCTTCTGCGAGCCGCTCAGCCCGCTGCGCGATCAACACGATTTGCTGATGGCCAACCTGTTCGCGCAAAGTGAAGCGCTCGCGTTCGGCAAAACCGCCGAGCAGGTGCGCGCGGAGGGCACGCCCGACTGGCTGATTCCGCACCGCGTCTTCGAGGGCAACCGGCCGAGCAACACGCTGCTCGCTCAAAAACTGACGCCGCACAGTCTCGGCGCGCTGATCGCGCTGTACGAGCACATCACCTTCGTCCAGGGCGCGATCTGGGACATCGATTCGTTCGACCAGTGGGGCGTCGAACTCGGCAAGCAGCTGGCGCAGAACATCGGCAAGGAGATCGCCGCGGCGGACGATGCGGGCCTCGGGCACGACTCATCGACCAACACGCTGATCCGCCGTTACCGGGCCACCCGGAGGTAAATTGGGTGTAAATTAGAGCGTGATGCACATCACAGCATGCGCGTGAATTGTGCGCTGGTATGCGCATTGGCGCGTCACTAGAATGCGCCGTCGGTTCATCCATCAATGCAGGGAGAGTGCAATGAGAAAGTACGTTGTGGGGGTCGCGTTGGCGCTTACCAGTCTCGCAGGAGCGGGCAGCGCGTTCGCGGCGGGGGACCATCGTCCGGCGATAGGCGTTGCGGAATTCAAGAACGAATCCGCCGCGGGCTGGTGGCGTGGCGGCGTGGGCTGGGAACTCTCGGGCATGCTGTCGAATGAGTTGTCCTCGAGCGGCGATTTCCGCGTCGTCGAGCGCAACAAGCTGCAAAACGTGCTCGAGGAGCAGAATCTGGCGGCGTCGGGCCGCATCGCGCCGGGCACGGGCGCGAAAATCGGCAAGGTGACCGGAGCGCAGTATCTGGTCATGGGCACGGTGACCGCGTACGAGGAGAACACCTCCGACACCGGCGGCGGCCTGAGCTTCCGCGGCATCGGCCTCGGCGGCAAGTCGAGCGAAGCCTATCTGGCGGTGGACGTGCGCGTCGTCGACACGACCACGGGCGACATCGCCTATTCGCGCACGATCGAGGGCCGCAGCAAGGGCGGCGGCATTTCCGTCGGCGTGTTCCGCGGCGGTTTCGGCGGCTCGCTCGCGCACGAGGAAAAGACTCCGGCCGGCAAAGCGATCCGCGCCGCGCTGGTCGAGATCACCGATTACCTGGATTGCGTGATGGTCAAGCGCGACGGCTGCGAGGCCGAATATCGCGGCAAGGAACAGAAGCGCCGCGACAGCAACAAGAAAGCCCTGAAGCTGGACTAGTTGGACAACAAGACGGCCACGGAAGGCCCGTTCCGGCTTCGCGATCGGGATGATCAAATCGAAAAAAAGCGGCCAGGCGGCCGCTTTTTTTTTGCGCTTATCGGCGCGGCCGTTTGTTGGGGCGGCCACCCTCGGGATGCAAACGATTGCCGATGTCGTCGCGCGGCAGCGCCTCGTCCTGACGGCGGAACGGGTGCGGCTGCCCTTGCGCGGCGTAGTTGCCCTGGCCGCCGCCGCGCGGGCGATTGTTGTCGCGCCGCGGCTTGAAGCGATTGCCGGGTTGGGCGCCGCCTTCGTTCTGCGCGAACGGATGGCGGTTCTGATGCATGCCATCGCGCGCGTTGCGGTTCTTTTGTCCTTGCCCGCCCGGACGATTGCCGCGCTGCGGGCGTTCCTCGCCGGCGAACCAGGTGCGCGCGGGCGGCTGATAGACGCCGATCTGCGTCTGCCCGGCACCGGCGTTTTTGCCGCGGCGCGGCGCGTTCTGGCGCGCGCCGGGTTGCCCCTGGCGGGCGTTCTGGGCACCGCCGCGCTTTTTCTTGCCCTTATTGTTGTTGTTGTTGCGCTTGGCGCCGGGGCGGAACGGACCGTCGTCGCGGATGCGGTCGAACGCGCGCAGTTCGCGCGCTTCGTCGGCGTGCGCGCCGCTCCACGCCTGCTGCGAGTGCGGCGTCGGCCGGTATTCGTTGGACGGTTTCGCACGGCGCTGGTTGATCACCGGCTGCAGCGTCAGCGAAGGTTCCGGATCGCCCGCGCCGACCAGCACGCGCAGCGCCTTCACCGTTTCCGGATCGAGCACCTCGCTCTGGCCGCGCAGCAATCCGCGCGGCAGCTCGACGTTGCCGTAGCGGATGCGCTTGAGGCGACTGACCATCAGGCCCTGCGATTCCCACATGCGGCGGACTTCGCGGTTGCGGCCCTCGCGCAGGGTGACGCGGAACCAGGAATGGCTGTCGCCGCGGCTGATCACGGCCAGTTCGTCGAAACGCGCCAGGCCGTCTTCCAGCTCGACGCCGGCTTTGAGTTTTTCCAGCACCTCGTCGGGCACTTCGCCGTGCACGCGGCAGACGTATTCGCGTTCGATCTCGGTCGACGGGTGCATCAGCGCATGCGCGAGCGCGCCGTCGGTCGTGAGCAGGAGCAGGCCGGTCGTGTTGATGTCGAGGCGGCCGACCGAGATCCAGCGCGCACCCTTGAGCTGCGGCAACTGTTCGAAAATCGTCGGCCGGCCTTCGGGGTCTTCGCGCGTGGCGACGACGCCTTCGGGCTTGTTGTAGATCAATACCTGCGCGCGTTCGGCCGAGTCGTTGACCACGACGAAGATCTTATGGTCGATCTCGACGCGGTCGCCGGCGCGAACGCTCGAGCCGATTTCGGCGACTTTGGTGTTGACGCGAATTTCGCCGTTCTGGATGCGTTGTTCGAGGGTGCGCCGCGAGCCGAGGCCGGCGTTGGCGAGCACTTTGTGCAGGCGGTCTTCGAAAACCGGCGCGCCGTCGGGCGCATCGGAAGGACGTTTGAGGCTGAGTACGCTGCGCGTCGTGGGCGCGTTCATGGAGTGTGCTCCGAGGGGGCAGGCGCCGTGTCGGCGTCGTTGGTGACGGTGTCGCCTTCGACGGCGAGACCTTGTTCTTGGGTAGGTTCGGCGGGTTCCGCAGGTTCAGCGGATTCCGTCGTGTCGTGCTGCGGCTGCGCCGCATCGGTTTCGGGGTGGGCTTCGGCACCGCCGCCGTCGTCGGCATTCGCCGCGTCGTCGATCGCGACGGGTGCGAGGCCCAACTGCGGATCGAAATCCTGCAAGTCGCGGATCTCGGCGAGCGGCGGCAGCTCGTCGAGCGACTTCAAGTTGAAATAGTCGAGGAAGGCGCGCGTGGTGCCGAACAGTTCGGGCTTGCCCGGCACGTCGCGGTGGCCGACCGTGCGGATCCATTCGCGTTCTTCGAGCGTCTTGATGATGTTGCTCGACACGGCGACGCCGCGGATGTTCTCGATCTCGCCGCGCGTGATCGGCTGGCGGTAGGCGATCAGCGCGAGCGTTTCGAGCTGCGCGCGCGAGTAGCGCGTCTGCCGCTCGGTCCACAGGCGCGAGACCCAGGGATTCACCTCGGCGCGAACCTGGTAACGGAAGCCGGAGGCGACTTCCTTGAGTTCGATGCCGCGGCTTTCGCTGTCGCGCGCGAGTTCTTCGAGCGCGCGCGCGAGATCTTCGTGGCTCGGCAGTTCGTTCTCGCCGAACAGCTGCAGCAGCTGCGGCAGCGAAAGCGGCGTCGACGAGGCGAGCAGGGCGGCTTCGACGATGCGTTTGAGTAATTCAAATTCCATGGTTCAGTAACAGCTTTTATTGAATAGTGCGGCCAAGGATGGCCGCTT
>DAIMZS010000306.1:1820-4096 GCA_036733825.1 Rudaea sp. | reverse complement strand
GCCAGAACAGCTGCGGCGTCTCCTCGCGCATGACCTGCCACACGGCGCGGCCGAGACCTTCGCCCTGCGCGTCGTCGAGCACGGCGAACTTGTCGAGATAGACGTGGCTGTCGCCATTCTCGAGTTCCGCGCTCAGCAGGATCACCGCGGCGCGATAGTTTTCGCTGACGTAGGCGCGCAGCAGCTTGGTGCGCTCGAAGTAGTCCGCGGCAAGGTCGCGGCCGAATCCGGATTCGATCAGCGCGCGCAGGCGCGAGAGATCGAGCTCGTTCCACGCCGACGCGCGCAGCACGCGTTCGCCGCGGCGGATATAGGTGCCGGAACCTTTGTGGGTGAACAGTTCCTTGGCGAGTTCCGCGGGCTTGGTGATCGATACCGACGACGTAAGTGGCAGTGCGTCGAGCAGGTCTTTGATCTGCTCGATTTTCACGCGCATGCCGCCGTTGATCCACGGCTGCGCGCTCAGGTGTTCGTATTCGGTGGCGAGATTGATCGAGTCGATCACGTTGCCCGAATCGTCGAGCAGGCCGCCCGTGCCGGTAAGGAATACGATCTTGTACGGCTGCAGCGCCTTGATCAGCTCGTTCGCGGCGAAGTCGGCGTTGATGTTGAGGATCTGCCCGGCGGCGGTTTCGCCGAGGCTGGCGATCACCGGGATCGAGCCCGCGTTGAGGCTGGCCTCGATCGCGGCGAGATTGACGCGCTCCACCTTGCCGACGAGCCCGTACTTGTTGGGATCGAGGAAGGTCGCTTCAAACACGCCGCCGATGATCGACGTCGCGCGCGCGTCGACTTTCTGCAGCGCTTCGACGAGCTTCAGATTTTCCGTCTGCGACACGCGGCGCACGATGCCGAGCCCCGCGGCCGAGGTGACGCGCAGGCCGTCGATCGTTTGCTTGATGATGCCAGCCGCGGTCATTTCGGCGTCGAGCTGCGGGCCGGCGCCGTGGATCACGATCGGCGTGAGACCGACCTGCTGCAGGAACGCGAGCGAGGAGACGAGGTTGTCGAGATCGTCGCGCAGCACCGCGCCGCCGACCTTGACGACGGCGAACTTCTTCGCGTCGAGCTGCGAGAACCGGCGCAGGTATTGATCGATCTCCTTCGCGCTGCCCATGCTCGACAGCAGGCGCACGATGGTCTGACGGGTTTGCGTGTTGGTATCCATGTCAACGGGCCTGCGATTTCAAAATGTGGATGTAGCTCTGCGTGATTTGCTGCAATTGGGCCAGTTCGACGAACTCGTCCGCGGTGTGCGCCTGCGCGATGTCGCCCGGGCCGCAGACGATGGCGGTGTAGCCGGCTTGCGAGAACAGCGAGGCTTCGGTCCAGAAGTCGACCGCGTTGCCGATGTTCAGGCCGACTTCGTCGGCGAAATCGCGCGCTTTCAGACGGCGGGCTTCTGCACCGGCGACGTCTCCCGCGGGCAACGGCGGTCCGCGAAAAGTTTCTTGGAATTCGGCCGGCTGCGCATCGAAACCGCTGCGGAATGTCGCGAGCAACGCGTCGATGTCCATCGACGGCAGCGGGCGGAAGCCGAAACGCACCTCGGCGCTCGGCGCGATCATGTTCGCTTTGATGCCGCCGTCGACGCGGCCGATATTGAAGCGCAGGCCGGTCAGGCCGCCGAAGCGCTGATGCGACTGCGACTCGATGTAGTCGAGCGCCTGCGCACCCCAGCGGATGGTCTGATGCAATGCGCTGTCGGTCGCCGCGTTGCCGCCCGAGGCATGGCCGGCGCGGCCCTTGAAGTTCATCAGCACCGAGCTGATGCCGCGGTGGGCGAGCACGGCTTCGCCGCGCGTCGGTTCGGCGACGATCACCGCTTCGAAGCCCCTCTCCCTCCGGGAGAGGGGTTGGGGTGAGGGTTCGGAAGCGGAATTGCGCTGATCCGTACCCGAACCCTCATCCGGCGCTTCGCGCCACCTTCTCCCGGAGGGAGAAGGGAACTGCTTCAAGAACGCAGCGATGCAGCGCGCGTCGTTCGCTTCCTCGTCGGTGGTGAACAGGAAAGCGGCGTCGGCCTGCGTCTGCGCAGCGGCGGTCAGCAGCGCGGCCGCCGCACCTTTGATATCGCAAGCGCCGAGGCCGACCGCGTGCGTGTCGCTCACGCGCAACTCGAACGGGCTGGCCGTCCAATGCGGCGAATCGGGCACCGTGTCGAGATGCACGTTGAACAGGATTTTCGGCTTTCCGCGCACGGCGAGCAGACTGACTGCGCCGGCGCCGTGATCGGTCACCGTGCAGTCGAAGCCCGGCAAATGCGCGCGCAGATA
>DAIMZS010000306.1:0-1720 GCA_036733825.1 Rudaea sp. | reverse complement strand
GCTTCGAGATCGGTTTTGAGCGGATCGTGGAAGAAGCCTTCGTAAACGAGTTCGACCCACGCACGCGCGACTTCGGGCTTGAAGCGGTTCTGCAGCTTCGACAGCACCGCCTCTTCGAGCGCACGATGCGCGGTCAACAGCGCGGTCAGGCCCGGCGCCTCGAAGATGATGCGGCCCTTGAGGCCAATGGTCGTGTCGCCGGTGTAGAGGCCGCGACCAACGCCGTACTTGGCGAATTCACGGTTGAGCCGCGCGAGGATTTCGTGGCCCGGAAGTTTCTCGCCGTCGAGCGACACCGCTTCGCCGTTGACGAAGCCGATCGTCGCGCGCAGCGGCGTCGTCGGCCATTCCGCGCGAGTTGCATTCCAGCCGCGCGCGCCTTCGCCGGGCGCTTCCCACTTGTCGATCTCGCCGCCGGACATGGTCACGCCGAGCAGGTTCTCGTTGATCGTGTAGCTCTTCTGCTTGGCGCGCACGCCGAAGCCGCGCTGTTCGAGATAGTCCTGCTCGTAGGCGCGCGTGTGCGTGTGCTCTTTCTGGATTTCGCGGATCGGCGCGACGATGACATAGTCGCCGAGCGCCTTGATCGTCAGGTCGAAACGCACTTGGTCGTTGCCCATGCCGGTGCAGCCGTGCGCGATGTACTTCGTGCCGAGTTCATCGCAGCGCTTCAGCGCGGCTTCGACGATCAGGTAGCGATCGGAGACGAGCAGCGGATACTGGCCCTGATAGCCTTGTCCCGCCCAGACGAACGGTTTGACGAAGCCGTTCCAGATCGCCGGGCCGCCGTCGACGGTGATGTGGCTGGCGACGCCGAGTTCCTTCGCGCGGTTCTCGATGAAGGCGCGCTCTTCCGCGTCGACGCCGCCGGTGTCGGCGAACACGGTGTGCACGCGATAGCCGCGCTCCTGCAGGTAGGGCACGCAGAAGCTCGTGTCGAGGCCGCCGGAGAAGGCGAGGACGATGTCTTTGTCGGTCTGACTCATGATGATTTCCAGGGTTACTTGTTCTTGGCGAGCTCGGCCATCACGGCCTTTTGCACGTGCAGCCGGTTCTCGGCCTCGTCGATCGCGATGCAGGCGGGCGAATCCATCACCGCGTCGGTCGCCTTGACGTTGCGGCGCAGCGGCAGGCAGTGGCTGAACACGCCGTTGTTCGTCAGCGCCATCTTGCGCTCGTCGACGATGAAATGTTTGTGCGCATCGCGGATGGGTTTTTCGTTCTCCCACTTGCCGAAGTAGGGCAGCGCGCCCCAGCTTTTCGCGTAGACGATGTCGGCGCCTTTGTACGTGGCGTCCACGTCGTGCGAGATCGCAAAGCTGCCGCCGTTCTCGGCGACGTTCTGCTTGGCAAAGTCGAGATAGCGCGAGTCGAGCGCGTATTCCGGCGTCGGGCAGAGCAGGGTCACATCCATGCCGTAGCGCGTGGCGATCTGCAGCGCCGAATTCGCCACCGCAGTGTTGAGCGGCTTCGGATGATAGGTCCAGGTCAGCACGTATTTCTTGCCGCGCAGATCGGTCGTGCCGAAATGCTGCTGCAGGGCGAGAATATGCGCGAGCTCCTGCATCGGGTGCGTGATCGTTTCCATGTTGATCACGGGCACGGTCGAGTACTTCGCGAACGAATGGATGACGTGATCCTGGCGGTCGATCGACCAGTCCTTGAACTTCGGGAACGCGCGCACGGCGATCAGGTCGACGTAGCGCGACAGCACGCGCGC
>DAIMZS010000305.1:0-4101 GCA_036733825.1 Rudaea sp. | reverse complement strand
CATCGATCACCAACCCAACGGAGACGCCGATGAAAACGCTGCTTTCGCTGCTCACCCTGGCCGCGCTGTCCTGCGCCCCGCTCGCCCGCGCGGGCGATCTCGTCGACCTGCGCGTGGTCGACCGCGACACCGGCGCCGTCCTGCCCACCTACGCGCGCGACGGCAAACTCTACATCGCCGGCATGCCCGGCCACCGCTACAGCGTGCGCATCGAAAACCGCGTCGGCGAGCGCGTGCTCGCGATTCTCTCGGTCGACGGCGTCAACGCGATCAGCGGGCAGACGGCGAATCCCGATCAATCCGGCTACGTGCTCGATCCGTATCAGAGCGCCGAAATCACCGGCTGGCGCAAGAGCATGAACGAGGTCGCCCAGTTCAATTTCACCGCGCTGTCGGGCAGCTACGCCGCGCGCACCGGGCGGCCGGAGAATGTCGGCGTGATCGGCGTGGCCGTGTTCCGCGAAAAACCGGCCGACTTGCCTTGGCGCGAAGGCAAGATCGCCGACGCGCCGCTGGCCGACCGCTACACGCCTCCGGCGCCGCCTGCCCAGCCCGCCCCGCGCATACCGGCGCCAGCAACCGCAGGTGCGATGGAAGCCGAGACCGCCGCCGCCAAATCCGCCGCTCCGGCCGACAACATGGCGCGCGCGGATTCTTCCTCCAATCAATCGACCGCCCGCCGGCAGAAACTCGACGAATCCCTCGGCACCGGCCACGGCACGCGCGAGGCTTCGCGCATCACCTACACCGAGTTCACCCGCGCCAATACGCAGCCGAACGAAGTCGTTTCGGTGTGGTACGACAGCTATAACAATCTCGTTGCGCGCGGCGTGATCCCGCAACCGCCGCCGCGGCGTTTCGTCGAACCGCAGGCGTTTCCGGGCGGTTTCGTGCCCGATCCGAAGAGCTGAAACCGGCGCGGACCGCCGAAAATCCTTTCGTCATGCGGCGCGGGAAGGGATAATGGACGCCCTTCCCCATTTCGCACCGCCCCGCCGAGCGCCGCGCGGTGCCCCGATTCCCATGTCCGCATCCGCTTCCGGCGAGTCGTCCGCCACCACCACGTTCCGCGATCTCGGCCTGCGCGAGGAACTGCTCAAGGTCCTCGCCGACCTCGGCTACGAATCGCCCTCGCCGATCCAGGCGGCGACGATTCCGCATCTCCTCGAAGGCCGCGACGTGCTCGGCCAGGCGCAGACCGGCACGGGCAAGACGGCGGCGTTTGCGCTGCCGATCCTGCAGCGGCTCGATCTGCGCAAGAGCAAGCCGCAGGCGCTGATCCTCGCGCCGACGCGCGAGCTGGCGATTCAGGTCGCTGAGGCATTCCAGCGTTATGCGCAGCATCTGCCGGGTTTTCACGTGCTGCCGATCTACGGCGGCCAGGCCTACGGCCCGCAGCTCGGCGGCCTCCGCCGCGGCGCGCACGTCGTCGTCGGCACGCCGGGGCGCGTGATCGACCATCTCGAACGCGGCTCGCTCGATCTGTCCGAGCTGACCACGCTGGTGCTCGACGAAGCCGACGAGATGCTGCGCATGGGCTTCATCGACGACGTCGAAGCCGTCGTGAAGAAGGCGCCGCCGACGCGCCAGATCGCGCTGTTCTCGGCGACGATGCCGAGTCAAATCAAGCGCATCGCGCAGACCTATCTGCGCAATCCCGTGGAAGTGAAAATCGCCTCGAAGACGACGACCGCTGCGAACATCCGCCAGCGCTATTGGCTGGTCAGCGGCGTGCAGAAGCTCGACGCGTTGACGCGCATCCTCGAGGCCGAACCGTTCGACGCGATGATCGTGTTTGCGCGTACCAAGCAGGCGACCGAAGAGCTCGCCGAACGGCTGCAGGCGCGCGGCTTCAGCGCCGCGGCGATCAACGGCGACATCGTGCAGGCGCAGCGCGAACGCACCATCGGTCAGCTCAAGGACGGCAAGATCGACATCCTCGTCGCGACCGACGTTGCCGCGCGCGGCCTCGATGTCGAACGCATCAGCCACGTGCTCAACTACGATATTCCGAACGACACCGAGCCCTACGTGCACCGCATCGGCCGCACCGGCCGCGCCGGACGCAGCGGCGAGGCGATCCTGTTCGTCGCGCCGCGCGAGCGCGGCATGCTGCGCGCGATCGAGCGCGCCACAAGGCAGACGATCGAACCGATGCAGCTGCCGTCGGTAGAATCGGTCAACGAAGCGCGCATGGCGAAATTCAAGGACCGCATCACGAGCGCGCTCGCCGCGGACGGCCTCGGAGTGTTCCGCAGCGTGATCGAAGCATACGAAAGCGAACACAACGTGCCGGCGATCGAGATCGCCGCGGCGCTCGCGCGTCTCGCCCAAGGCGACAAAGCCTTGCTGCTCGAAAAGTCGGCGAAACCGGAACGGCGCGAGTTCGCGGGCGATGAGCGCCCGTCCCGCAAACCGTTTGCGGAACGCGAGGCCAAGCCGCGCAGCACCGCCGGCAAGGACGACCGACACCGCGAACGATTTGCCGAGCGCGGGCAGCGCGCTACGCCACACGACAGCGATAAGCCGTCACGTCCATCCCGCGAGGATGCGCCTCGGCGCGAGCCGCGGCCGGAGCACGCGCACGAACACGGCATGGAAACCTTCCGCATCGAAGTCGGCCACGCGCACGGCGTGAAACCGAACAACATCGTCGGCGCGATCGCGAACGAGGCCGGCCTCGAATCCAAGCATATCGGCCGCATCGACATCCGCGACGACTACAGCCTGATCGACTTGCCCGAGGGCATGCCGCCCGAGCTGCTCGCGCATTTGAAGAAGGTCTGGGTCGCCGGACAGCGGCTGCGCATCAGCCGCGATGGCGGTGACGACGGCATGCATGCGCCGAAGCGTGCGGCGCAGGCGAAGGGCAAGCCCGAGAAAAAGAAAAAGCGCTTTTGATTTCCCTTCTCCCGTCGGGAGAAGGTGGCCCGAAGGGCCGGATGAGGGTTCGGACTCGCCACCAGGGCTCAGATATACCGGACCCTCACCCCAACCCCTCTCCCGAGGGGAGAGGGGCTCAAACTAGCTGCGCATCAACGTCGACTTGCCGAACAGGCTCTCGACGAGATCGACCGCGAGCCGGCCGGTCTGGTTGCGCTTGTCGAACGCCGGATTCAGCTCGACGATATCGAGCGAACCGAGCCGGCCGGTGTCGGCGATCATTTCCATGACCAGCTGCGCCTCGCGATAACTCGGGCCGCCGCGCACGCGCGTGCCGACGCCGGGGGCGATGCTCGGATCGAGGAAATCGACATCGAAACTCACGTGCACATGCGTGAATTCGTCGACGCCGTCGAGCGCCTCCTCCATCGCGCGGCGCATGCCGATCTCGTCGATGTAGCGCATGTCGTAGATGTCGAGGCCGACGTCGTGCACCAGCTTGCGTTCGCCTTCGTCGACCGAGCGGATGCCGATCTGGCGGATCGCGTCTTTGTCGAGCATCGGCGCGGCACCGGCGAGCTCGGTCAGTTCGCGCGGGCCGAATCCGCACAGGCAGGACACCGGCATGCCATGGACATTGCCGGACGGCGTAATCGTCGACGTGTTGAAATCGGCATGCGCGTCGAGCCAGAGCACGCGCAGTTTCCTGCCCGCCTCGCGGCAGTGGCGCGCGACCGCGCCGATCGAACCGATCGCGAGGCAATGATCGCCGCCGAGCAGGATCGGCAGGCGATCGATCGCCAATTCGGCCGCGATCGCCTGCATCACTGCGCGGTTCCATTCGACGACCTCGTCGAGATGGCGATAACCCGCGCGCGGCGGCTGCCACGGATTGAACGGGCCGGCGACGTTGCCGCGGTCGATCACATCGAGGCCGCGCGCGCGCAGCGCCTCGGCGATGCCGGCGACGCGCAATGCCTCGGGACCCATCGACGCGCCGCGATGGCCGGCGCCGATGTCGGTCGGCGCGCCGATGAGGGACGTACCTTTCGAAATCTGGGGTGTAAATTGCTGCATTTTATACCTTTGGCCAAATGGCGGATGCTCTGCGGCGCACAGGCGGCGCTGTTTTGCCGGCGGGCGCGGGCGGCGAATTCTACCGACCGACGCTGTCACGTTGCGCTCCGGAAACTCATGTTATGCTGCGATCGAGGTCAC
>DAIMZS010000304.1:0-4101 GCA_036733825.1 Rudaea sp. | reverse complement strand
AAGCTGCGCGACTGGTGCAGCGCGCGGTTTCTGTCGTATCTGCGCATGCGCGAGTGGCGCGAGCTGCATCGGCAGCTTTTGCTGATGGAAGACGCTCCAGCTCCCTCTCCCCCGACTGCGTCGGGGGAGAGGGTTGGGGTGAGGGGGAAGGCGCAGCGATTTGCGGAGGCGTCAGGAAAAGAGCAAAAGCCCCCCTCGCCCAACTCTCTCCCCCAAGCAACGCTTGGGGGAGAGGGCTTGCAAGCGAAGAATTACGAAGCGATTCATCGATCGCTTCTCGCCGGCTGGCCCACCCAAGTCGCCCTGCGCGACGAAAAAAATCAATACCGCGGCACGCGCGAACGCCGCTACCAGATCTTCCCGGGTTCGGCGCTGGCGAAGAAGCCGCCGCGCTGGCTCTTGTCCGGGCAGATTCTCGATTTGCAAAAGGTCTACGCGATGCTGTGCGCGGAGGTCGCGCCCGAATGGATCGAGCAGCAGGCCGCGCACTTGGTCAAACGCAGCTGGCGCGAACCGCATTGGTCGCGCAAGCGCGGCGCCGTGCTTGCGTTCGAGCAGGTGACGCTGTTCGGGCTGACCCTGGTCGAGAAGCGCACCGTGCAGTTCGGCGCACAGAATCCGGCGGAAGCGCACGAGGTGTTTCTGCGCGAAGCGCTGGCGCGCTGCGATATCGATTGCCGCGCCGACTGCGTACGCGCGAACGCGCGCGTGCTCGAGCAGGCGCACGAGTTCGAAGCCAAGCAGCGGCGCAGCGGCTTGGTACGCGACGAGGACGAACTCGTTGCTTTTCTGCGCGGCAAAGTGCCGGCGGACATCAGCACCGCAGCCGCGTTCGATGCCTGGTACCGCCGCGCCTCCGCCGCCGAGCAGGCGGCGCTGCGCTGGTCGCTCGACGACGTGCTGGCCGGCGAGCCCGGCCTGCGCGCGAGCGATTTCCCGACGCATCTGGACTGCGCCGGGCACAAGTTGAAATTGGACTACCGCTTCGTCCCCGGCGACGCGGCCGACGGCGTCACCCTGCAAGTGCCGCTCGCCTTCGTCAACGCCGTGCCGGCGCGGCGCTGCGAATGGTTGGTGCCGGGTCTGCTGCCCGATAAAGTGGCCGAGCTGATCCGCGGCTTGCCGAAGGTGCTGCGGCGCAATTTCGTGCCCGCGCCGGATTTCGCGCGTGCGTTCGCCGAGGCCGAAAAGCCGCGCGACGAACCGCTGCTCGGCGCGCTCGCGGCGTATCTCAAGCGTGTGACTGGGATCGACATTGCCGCGGGCGATTTCGCCGGCATCGAACTGCCGGTGCATTTGTCGATGCGTTTTCGCGTCTACGACGAGCACGGCAAGACCCTGTCCGAGAGCCGCGACATCGACACGATCCGCGAGGCCTGGGGCGGCGCCGCGAACGCCGCGTTTTCGCGCCGCGCCGATGTGGAGCTCGCGCGCGAGGAAGTGGCCGAGTTCGATTTCGAGGACATTCCCGAGCGCGTCGTCAGCACCGGCAACCTCGTCGCTTATCCTGCGCTGGTCGATCTTGGCGCAAGCGTCGCGCTGCGCGTGTTCGAGCGCGCCGACGAAGCGCGCGATGCGCACGTGCAGGGTGTGCGCCGTCTGTTGCGCCGCGCGCTGCACGAAAAGATCAAGCAAGCGCGCCGGCAGCTGCCGATCGAGCGCCGCCTTGCGCTGAAATATGCGGGCGTCGCCAGCGTCGACGAATTGCGCGAGGACATCGTCGAGGCTGCGCTCAACGAGTTGCTCGATGCGGCGGACACGAGTGTGCGCACCCGAGTCGCTTTTCGGCATCTTGAAAGCGACATCGCCGCGAAGCTGTTCGCGACCGCAGTCGACTGGCTCAAGCTGGTCGAAGACGTGCTCGCCGCCTACGCCGAATTCACGCCGTGGCTCGAACCGCCGCTGATCGGCTACGCGAAGGCGAACTACGACGATTTGCGCGAGCAGCTCGCCGAACTCGTCTATCCGGGTTTCGTGCAAAAGGTGGAAAAATCCCATTTGCAGCATTTCCCGCGCTATCTCAAGGCGATGCGCCTGCGCGCCGAGCGCCTACGCCAGGACGCCACGCGCGACCAGGCGCGCATGTTGACCGTGCGCGGCTACTGGCGCGAATACCTGCAGCGCAAGGCCAGCAGCGACGCCGATCCGGTCAAGCTGGACGAATTGCGCTGGCTGATCGAGGAACTGCGCGTGTCGCTGTTCGCGCAGGAGCTAAAGACGGCCGAGCCGGTCTCACCGAAGCGGCTCAATAAGCTGGTCGAAGACCTCTAGCGGCGCGAATTATCGCGCCGACTCCCGGAGAAAAAGTGATCTCGATTACTTGGTGCGCTCAACCCGCACGCTGCAACCGCACGCCTCGATGTACATCAGCCAGCTGCCGAGCAGCATCGGCTTGATTCTCACTTTGGGATCGTCGTACCGGCCGTTGGAGAACTGACCCGACTCGGCCTGCGTCCATTCCTGGCCGTTGTCGAGCTTGAACACCGTTTTGCCGTACCAGCCGGAGAAGCGGCCAGCGATGCGCGCTTCGACGATGTGGCGTTCGCCCTGGTCGGTCTCGAACACCGGCTTGCCGGTCGGTGTAACGACTTCGCGTACGGTTCTCACCTGCTCATGACCAGACAGCCAGCCGTTCAGCGCTTTCAGTTCCGCGGGGGAAAGCTTGTCGAGCCCGGCCGCATGGAATTCGTCCTTGGACATCCGCTCTTCGAGCGTGGGAGTGGGCGTTTCGCCGGCAAACGCGGAAAGGGCGATGAAGCACAGGGCGAGGCCGAGAATGCGACGCATATCGATATTTCCTCTCGAATGACGGCGGCATTGTAGCGGCTTGCACCCGCGCTGCGCACGTGTCGGCGAGGGTGCCTGGGTCCGGCAAGCGCTCGATTGCCGGTAGAATTCGCCTATGAAGCCCGTGCCGCAAAAATCCGCCTCGCTGGCCGCCTGGCTCGCGCGGGCCGGGGGTGACGACAGGGCGCTGCAGCTGGCCGCGTCCACGCTTGCCGAGCCGGAGGCCGAAAAGGCCATCGCTGCCACCGAGGCGGAAATGCTCGTCACCCTGCAGTTGCTCGAATCGCTCGATCTCGATCGCGAAACGCCGGCGGCCTATGTGCTGCATACGCTGCAGCAGGCCGGCATCGCGTTCGATCCGGCCGCGCTCGCCAAGCTGCCGTCCGGCCTGCGCGATCTGCTCGATGGCCAGCAGGCCGCAGAGAAGGTCGGCGCGCTGCACAAAGCGCGCAGCAGCAGCGGCAACGCGGAGGGACTGCGCCGCCTGCTGCTCGCGATCATCCGCGACCTGCGCGTCGTCTTCATTCTGCTTGCGCGTCAGCTCGCGCGGTTGCGCGCGGCCGACAAGCTCGAGCCCGAGCAGCGCCGCGAGCTGGCCCAGCTCACCGCGGATATCCACGCGCCGCTCGCCAACCGGCTCGGCATCTGGCAGCTGAAGTGGGAGCTCGAAGACCTCGCGTTCCGCTATCTGCAGCCCGATACCTATCGCCGCATCGTGCGCTTGCTCGACGAGCGCCGCAGCGAACGCGACGGTTTCATCGAAACGACGATCCGCACGCTGCGCGGCGCGCTCGACAAGGCCGGGGTCGAGGCCGACATCGCCGGCCGTTCCAAGCATATTTATTCGATCTGGAAGAAGATGCAGCGCAAAGGCGGCGATTTTTCCGCGCTGTACGACATCCGCGCGGTGCGCTTGCTCGTCGACGACGTCGCCGCGTGCTATGCCGCGCTCGGTATCGTGCACTCGCTATGGCCGCCGATTCCGAGCGAGTTCGACGACTACATCGCGCGACCGAAGGGCAACAACTACCAATCGCTGCACACCGCGGTCGTCGGCCCGCACGGCAAGACGCTCGAAGTGCAGATCCGCACACACGAGATGCACGCCTTCGCCGAACGTGGCGTCGCCGCGCATTGGCGCTACAAGGAGGGCGGCGGCGCCGACGGAAGTTTCGAGCGCAAAGTCGCCTGGATGCGCCAGCTGCTCGAAGCGAAGGACGAGGCCGGCGACGAAGCCGCGCTGCTCGCCGGCTTCAAGACCGACCTGCTCGAGGACCGCGCCTATCTGCTCACGCCGGCCGGCGAGGTGGTCGA
>DAIMZS010000303.1:0-4119 GCA_036733825.1 Rudaea sp. | reverse complement strand
ACAGATCGCGCAGGAACGAGCGCATTTCGCCCATGCCGCGCATGGCGAGCAGCGCTCGGCAGAGGTTATCTTCGGCCGATTCGCTGGTGGTTTCGGGATCGATTTGTCTGCGTTTCATGCCAACATGCTATCAGATCAAATCCGCTAAATCAATGTAATAACGCGTTATTACATAAACTCCCTAGGCGGCGTTATTTCATGGGCCCCGCAGCGAGAGATAAGCGTAGCTCCGAGGCGTACCCAATGGATACCCTCCCCGCCGATCCGGCTTCTTGACATTAGCAAGGAATGATGTAATTAATTAAGTAATTTCCTAAATACAGTATTGTCATGGACAAGGTATTCGAAGCGCTCGCGTCGACTGCCCGGCGCAAGATCCTCGCCTACGTCAATCAGGGCGAGCTCAGCGCCGGGGAGATCGCCGAGCGCTTCAATTTCAGCAAGCCCGCACTTTCCGGCCATTTGCGCATCCTCGAAGAGGCCGGCCTGATCTCGCGCGAGAAGCGCGGCCAGTACGTCTACTACAAGCTCGTGCCCGAACGGTTGACCAATACGCTTTTTTCGTGGGTGGCCGAAGTTTGCCCGGTAGCCGGACCGTTGAAGCGCGAGTCCAAGGCCCGCGCGCACAAGAAATCCTGACATACCGAACTCAGCCGATGGAGAGCTCGATGCTCGCGCTGGCCCGCCCCATCCACACGTTCCCGACGGCGCGGCTGCAGCCGCGGCCGGATGCGCTACCGGTCGAAATCTCGCTGATCGCGCAGTTGGGCCACGGCGCCGGCGACCAGTTGTTCGCGAGTGCGACGCGGCGCCAGCAAGCGCACCACCATTTCGTCGACGAACTTGCCGAGCCCTCGGCGCGGCTCGGCGCGATGAATCTCGCCAAGGGCGATGCGAGTTCGCTGTATTCGTTCGCCGTCGGCAAAAAGGGGCACCCTTTCCACCGTCATGCTGGGCATCGGGTGTTCACGGCCATCTCCGGCAGCGGCGGCGCGCGCCTGCGCTTCTCCGGTGCGTCGTCCGAAGAAATCGAGAGCGATCCGGCCAGTTTCATCCGCGCCCTTCGCCATGTCGACGTTCCTCCCGACAGTCTGTTCACCGTTCGCTTCGGCGGAGATACTTGGCATCAATTCGTGCCGCTCGACGGTGACTCGGCGCACCCGGCGTTGTTCGCGCTGTCTTGCCACACGAATGAACTCGGCGGCGAGCTTTCCGATTCCGTGCGTCTTCGGGTTCTGGCGGGCAACGCGACCATTCCTGCGCTGACCGAACTGCTGCCCGAAAAAGCCGCGCAGCTGTTGCGCGAGATCGACGTCCAGCGCAGTCCTGTCGCAACGATCGCGCTGTCATTCGACGCCCCCGCCGGCTCCGCGCTCAGCCGGTTCTGCCGCGTTGCGCGCGGCAGTCTGGGCCGCATGCGCGCGACCGCGAGTCGGCTGAGAAATGTGCGCGGCTATTTGACCGACAGCGCCATCTATCGCCGGATCGAGGAACTCGATGCGCCGCCCGACGGCTCCCTGCTATGCAGCGCATTGGCCGGCGCTTGGCATCATGAGGACATGTTTCAGCTCAAGCTCGACGCCGGCGAGCTGCGGGCTCACTCGGCGTCGGCCTGTCTCGAAGCCCTGCTCGACGGCTTCGTCGATAATCCGCCGAGTGGCGTGTCGCGCTTGATGATCCTGCGCAATCTGCTCGTGAAGCCGCTCGGTCTACGCACCTCCAGACTCGGCTGCCCGGTATCGTCCTTGCTTGGCCGGCGCGGCGAGGAGATGTTCGCCGAACGCTTCCCCGTGCTGGCGCAATCGGTGGACGCGCGCGACACCCACGCGCAAGTTCTTCTTGGCGCCGACGACAAACATTTGCGTTTTCGCTCATGCGCGAGTGCGCAAATTCTCGACGACGGCCGCATCGTGTTCAGCCTCGGCACGCGTGTCGTCTGCAAGAATGGGTTCGGACATTTCTATATGGCGTCGATCGAACGCACGCATCGCCGCTATGTCGCTCCCGCCATGCTGCGTATGGCCGTCGACCACGCAATTCGAACGATCGCTCATGAAAATGCCACCCGCTGACGTTTCGATCGAACCTGCTCTGATCACCGCCGCGGAACACATGCCCGCTCTCGAGGAACTCCGGCGGCGCGAGCCGGTCTTCCACCGCCCAGAATTCGGCACGACACGAATCGACTTCGAGAACATGATGGATGGCGCTTTCTGGGAAATCGGCGCATCGGGCCGGCGCTATTCGCGCGAATATGTGCTCGAGGTGCTCGACGCGCGCCGGCGCGATCCGGCGCCCGATCACTGGGAAACCTCGGATTTCCACTGTGCTGAAATTGCTGCAGGCAACTACCTGCTGACCTATACACTGAGACAGGAAGACCGGCTCACGCGGCGTACGTCGATCTGGCGCAAGACCGACGCGGGTTGGAAAATCGTGTTCCATCAAGGAACGATCGTCGCCGACGCTTAATCGGCAGCAGGGCCATTCCTCATCGAGTTGTCACTCTCGACAGAAACGTGCGGGCCGAAGGCGAAAACCTCAGCGCATCAAGCCGCCCGGCGGAAATCCGCCGCCACCCATACCCTTCATCGCCGCGCCCATCTGCCGCATCAGGCCCTTCATGCCGCCGGAGCCCATCTTCGACATCATTTTTTCCATCTGCATGTATTGCTTGAGCAGACGGTTGACGTCGGCCGGCTGCGTGCCCGAGCCTTTCGCGACGCGCGCGCGGCGCGAGCCGTTGAGCAGATCGGGATGACGGCGCTCCTTCTTCGTCATCGAATTGACGATGGCGATCATGCGATGAATTTCTTTGTCGTTGACCTTCGACTTGACTGCATCGGGGAGATTACCGACGCCGGGCAGCTTGTCCATCAGCGAAGCGAGGCCGCCCATGCTGACCATCTGCTGCAGCTGGTCGCGCATGTCGTTCATGTCGAAGCGCTTGCCCTTCATCACCTTTTCGGCGAGCTTCTGCGCTTTTTCCTTGTCAACGTTCTGTTCGACCTGTTCGACAAGCGAGAGCACGTCGCCCATGCCGAGGATGCGCTGGGCGATGCGGTCCGGATAGAACGCATCGAGGCCGTCCGGCTTCTCGCTCACGCCGATGAATTTGATCGGACGGCCGGTGATGTAGCGCACGCTGAGCGCCGCGCCGCCGCGCGCGTCGCCGTCGGTCTTGGTCAGCACGACGCCGGTCAGCGGCAGCGCTTCGGCGAAGGCCTTCGCCGTGTTCGCCGCATCCTGGCCGGTCATCGCGTCGACGACGAACAGCGTTTCGACCGGATTGAGCGCCGCGTGCAGCGCCTTGATCTCGTCCATCATCTGCGCATCGATCGCGAGGCGGCCGGCGGTGTCGACGAGGAGCACGTCGGCGAAATTCTTCTTCGCCGCATCGACCGCGCCCTGCGCGATCGCGACCGGATTCTGATCGCCCGTGCTCGGATGGAACAGCACGTCGACCTGTTCGGCCAGCGTGCGCAACTGCTCGATCGCCGCCGGACGGTAAACGTCGGCGCTGACGACCATGACTTTTTTCTTCTTGCGATCCTTGAGAAATTTGGCGAGCTTGGCCACGGTGGTCGTCTTGCCCGCGCCCTGCAGGCCGGCCATCAGCACGATCGCCGGCGGCGCCGCGGCGAGGTTCAGGTCGGTGTTGACCGAGCCCATCACCGCGGTCAGTTCATCGCGCACCACTTTGACCAGGGTTTGTCCGGGCGAAAGACTCTTCAACACTTCCTGGCCGACCGCGCGCACCTGAATGCGCTGGATCAGCGCCTGCACCACCGGCAGCGCGACGTCGGCCTCGAGCAGGGCGATGCGCACTTCGCGCAGCGCCTCGCGGATGTTCGCGTCGGTCAGCCGCGCGCGGCCGCGCAGGCGCTCGATCGTGGAGGAGAGGCGTTGGCTCAAGGATTCGAACATGGTCTTGCCGGAATAGAAACGAATTGCGAATTATAGCGGCTGATTGGGCCGGCTGCCCCGTTTTCGGCCGCCGGGTAGTGCCTGCGTCTGAATTTGCTTTCCGTTTGTGGTGAGGTATCGAACCACGAACGGCAATCACCGCCGCGTGTGGCCCGGCGGCGGGATATGCGACACTTGGCGCATGCCGATCGT
>DAIMZS010000302.1:0-4139 GCA_036733825.1 Rudaea sp. | reverse complement strand
CGGCATCCACGGCTCTCGCCCGCGATGTCGAGATTGAAATCCACCGCACCCTCGCCAGGATTGAAGGCGACAACCACGGTGCTCCCGTCCGGATTGGCGAAGGCACACGACTGCAGCCCCTGCGGGCCACCGCTCAACTCCACTCGATAAGCCCCCGGCTTCGCATAACGCGAGAAATGCGCGATCGCGTAGAACGAACTCTGATAGAGCACCTTGCCGCCGTGCGTGTCGACGAGCACGGGTGCGTCGCAGAAGTTGCCGACGTGGTTCGGGCCGCCGCGCAGGTCGAGGGCAATGTTCCAGTCGATCCAGCCGCAGACGCCGGCGTTGAGGTCGCCGAACATATTGCGCGCGTAGCGCTCGCCGACCATCCAGTCGCCGGGTTTGGCGCCGCCTTCGACGCAGCCTTCGGTGAACAGCACCTGTTTGTCCGGATATTTTTTCAGCACGCGCGCCTCGGCGCCGTAGTCGTCGCTGACGTACCAGTGCACGGCCATGCCGGTCATGTACTTCGCGGTTTCGGCGTCGCCGAGCATTGCGTCGGCGCGTTTTTCCAGCGTGTCGCGGTTGTGGTCGAAGCCGAACAGCTTGATGTCGCCGAAACCGTCGCGCGCGAGGGTCGGGCCGAGGTGCTTGCGCACGAAATCGCGCTCCTGCTCGGGCGTGTAGACGCACGATTCCCAGCTTTGCGTGGCTTCGGGCTCGTTCTGCACGGTCAGTCCCCAGACCGCGATTTTTTCCTCGTCGCGCATCGCCTGGAGGAATTTGACGTAGTGATTCGCCCACGTCGCCGCGTATTCCTCGCGCAGCGAGCCGCCGTGATCGAGCTGATTGTTCGTCTTCATCCACGCCGGCGGACTCCACGGCGAGGCGACGAGCTTGAAACGCTCCGCGCCGGCGATCCGATGCGCGTCGCGCAGCAGCGGCATCAGCCAGCGCTGCATCGGCTTCAGAGTGAAGTCGAGCAGCTCGTAATCGCCGGGCGTTGCGGCGAGCGACCACATCGACAGCGAGAAGTCGCAGGAGCCGATATGTGTACGCGCCATGGTGTAGCCGATGCCGTCGCGCGGATCGTAATAGCGCTTGAGCACTTCCAGGCGCTGCGCTTCGGGCAGCTGCTTGAGCACGTAAGCGGACGATTCGGTCAGCGCGCCGCCGAAGCCGGTGATCTGCTGGAATCGTTTCGCCGGATTGCAGCGCAACGTCGCGCCGGACGTGGCCGCGCCGCGAATCGCCTGCTGCGAAAGACGTGCGCCATCACGCGAGGTTTCGACCAAGGTCCAGGTGCCGGCGCCGGCGGGTTTGGCGAACGCGTGCGGCAGGGCGAAGCCGAGTGCGCCGGCGGCGCCGAGGCGAAGAAATTCTCTACGCGTTTGCATGAGTTGGTTTTTCCATTCGTGTTGCGTCATTTGCCGTTCGGTACGCGCGCCACCGACGCGCGCCAGGTGACGCTGGCGGTGAATTTGCGTTTGACCGGTTTGTTTGTCTCGTAGCACTGGTTGAGCAGCCAGCGCACGCCGTTCAAGGCCACGTCGTACCAGGGGATATGCACCGAGGTCAGGCGCGGCGCGGAATATTCCGCGGTCGCCGTGTCGTCGTAGCCGATCACGGAAATCTTGCCGGGCACCTCGATGCCGGCCTGCTGAAAATACGACAGCGCGCCGACGCCCATCTCGTCGTTCGCGCAGAACAGCGCGGTGAACTTGTGCCGCGAAGCGATCAGTGCGGCGGCCGAGTTCCAGCCGCCTTCGGGCGAGAAGTCGCTGTCGATGACGGGGACGTCGTCGGAGTCGATGCCGACATCGCGCAGCTCGTCCATGAAGCCGCGCAGGCGGGCCACGTTGTCGAGCGAGGTCGCGAAACCTGCGATCACCGCGATGCGCCGATGCTTCATCTCGAGCAGCGCCTGCGCGGCGAGACGCCCGCCGGCGTAATGGTCCGCGGAGAAGCACTGGTTGTGGATCGACTTGAGCGAATGGTTGAGCAGCACCAGCCGCGACGCCTGCGCGCCAATCGTCGCGACGTCGTCTTCGCCAAGCGCGTCGCTGACGAGCAGGTAGCCGTCGCAGCCGCGCTCGATGAGGAATTCGAGGCCTTCCATCGCCTGCTTGCGCGCGTCGCCGTTGCCGCTGCCGAACGCGACGACCATGTTCTGGCCATTGGCGCGCAACTCGGTGTGGATGATGTTGAGGATCGGCGTGTAGAACGAACCCTTCAGCATCGGAATATAGACGCCGATCATGTGCGAGGCGCCGGTCGGCAGCGTGCGCGCCGCGTGCGAGGGCCGGTACTTGAGTTCTTCGATCGCACGGCGCACGCGCTCGGCGGTGCGCAAAGAGACCGAGCCCTTGCCGCTGATTACGCGCGAAGCGGTGCCGAGTCCGACTCCGGCCAGGCGTGCGACATCATTGATCGTGGCCACGTCGTCCTCGCGTCCGTTATTTTGCGCAGCCGCCCGTCGCCAATGGCGTGTCGAGCGGATCCAGATGATGTGAACTTGTATACTTCAGGCCGAAGCCGAGTGCAAATAACGCTTCGCCATCATCGGCGGCGAATGCCGACTGGCAAGGCGTGCGCGGCCAGCGGAAGGCGAGCGTGCCGTGGAAATCGTAGGCGACCGCGCCGTGCGCGTCGCGAAACAGCACGTCGGCCACGCCTTTGCCTTCCGTGCCGGGCAGCCAGGCGGCGACGAACGCGTCGGATAGGTTCATCAGGTCGTTCGTGTACAGCGGTCGCCCCGACACGAGCACCGTGATGACGGGCTTGCCGTGGCCGGCGATGCGTTGCAGAACCTGCCGGTCTTCGGGGAAGCGCTCGCTTTCAGCAAGGCTGGCGGGGGCGAGAATATCGCCCTTCATCTCGGCATAGGGCAGCTCGCCGATCACGGCGATGATTGCGTCGAACGCATCGACGTTCGCTTCACTCGCGGTCTTGTCGAAAACGACATTTGCTGGGCCCGCCGCTTCGCGGATGCCGGCGAGGATGGTGTCGCCGGTCAAAAATTCCGTGTTGCGGCCCTTCATGCCCTGCCAGTCCAGCGTCCAGCCGCCGGACTGATTGCGCAGCGAGTTGGCGCTCTTGCCGACGACGAGGATTTTCGCGCCGCGCTTGAGCGGCAGCGCCGCATTGTTGTTCTTCAGCAGCACCAGCGACTCGCGCACCGCGCGGCGGGCGAGGTCGCGTGCCTGCAAATCGTTCGCGCTGCCGACCACGGCCCCCGGTTTACGATCGAACAGACCGGCGCGCATCTTCACGCGCAGGATGCGCGTGACCGCATCGTCGATGCGTTCCATCGAAATTTCACCGAAGCGCACCTGGCGCGCGGTCTTCTTGATGAATTTCTCCCACTTCTCCGGCACCATGATCATGTCGATGCCGGCGTTGATCGCCTGCGCGCAGTGATCGCGCTCGCAGCCGGGGACTTCGGCGACGCCGTTCCAGTCGGAAACGACGAAGCCGTCGAAGCCCATGCGCTGCTTCAGCACATCGGTCAAGAGATATCCGGCGCCGTGCATCTTGCCGTAGTCGCGCGTGCTGCTGTACGAGACCATGACGGTCTGCGCGCCGGCGCCCAGCGCGCCGACATAGCCTTGTGCGTGGATGCCGATCAGATCGGCTTGGCTGGAAAGATTGACGCCGCGGTCTTTCCCGTTGTCCGTGCCGCCGTCGCCGATGAAATGCTTCGCGGTCGCGACCGCGCTTGAATCGCTGCCGAGCTGACCCTGCAAACCGGTGACGTAGGCCGCGCCGAGCTCGCGCACTAGGGCGGGATCGGACGAGAAGCTTTCATAGCTGCGCCCCCAGCGATAGTTCTGCACCACGGCCAGCGTCGGCGCGAACACCCAGTCGATGCCTGTCGCGCGCACTTGCCGCGCCGTGGCCGCGCCGATCTCGCGCACGAGCGCCGCGTCGTGCGTCGCGCCCAGTCCCATGTTGTGCGGAAACACGGTCGCGCCGGAAACGATGCCGTGGCCGTGCACCGCGTCGGTGCCCCAGATCAGCGGAATCTTCACCGGCATGTCGGTGGCGAACGCGGCCGCGTGATAGCGCGCAGTCGCCGCGCGCCACTGCGCGAAGCTCGCGCCGCGGATGTTGTCCGGCTGCGTGTTGCCGCCGTTGAGCACGCTGCCGATATAAAA
>DAIMZS010000301.1:0-4139 GCA_036733825.1 Rudaea sp. | reverse complement strand
CCGGCATCCTTGACGACGAAGCCGCTGCCGGAGGAGGGTTGGACGACCACGTCCGCCGCTTCGGCGGACTGTGCAGCCAGGCCAAACGTGCATGCGATGGCGAGAAAAATGGAATGACGATTCACGGCGGGACTCCGCGGCTATGGAATTCGTCAACTTATCGATTCCGAATATCGCCTACCGGACAGAAGCGGGACAATTCACGGACAGCATCGGGACATCTGCGCTACGCGCGCGGCTTCGCCATCTGCCACTGCAAATGCGCCTTCACCGTCGGCCATTCCGTGGCGATGATGCTGTAGACGCAGGTGTCGCGCAGCGCGCCGTTGGCCAGACGCCAGTGGCTGCGCAGGATGCCGTCGAGCTTGGCGCCGAGGCGTTCGATCGCGGCGCGGCTCTGGCGGTTGAAAAAATGCGTGCGGAATTCGACGGCGATGCAGTCGAGCTCCTCGAATGCGTGGCGCAGCAGCAGAAATTTGCATTCGGTATTGAGCCCGGTGCGCTGCGCGTTTTGTGCATACCAGGTGCTGCCGATTTCGACGCGCTGGTTTTCCGCGTCGATGTTCATGTAGCTCGTCGCGCCGACGATCTTGTCCCGAGCGTTGTCGATGATGACGAAGGGCAGCATGCTGCCGCGCTCGCGCAGGCCGAGCCTGCGTTCGATATCGGCGCGGATGCCTTCCGGTGCAGGAATCTTCGTGTACCAGAGTTTCCACAGTTCGCCGTCGCGGACGACGTCGACGAGCGCGTCGTGGTGTTCAAGGGTCAGCGGCGCAACGCTGACGAGATTGCCGCGCAAAGTGATCGAAGGAGGCCAGCTCATCGTGCGGTTCGCTTTTTCAGTAGAAGGAGGGTCGGCATGGCGCGCCGAGTACGAATTTCTATCGAACGAGACACGGCACGCTCACAAGGACAGGTGATATTCGTAGAACCCGGTGTCGCGTTTCCAGCCGAGCGATTCGTAAAGTTTCTGCGCGGTCGTGTTGTCGACCGCCGTGCTCAGCGACAGCGCCGCGCGGCCGTTCGCGCGCGCAAAATCCGCCGCAGCGGTGAGCAGGTATGCGCCGACGCCGTGCTTGCGCGCCGTGGGTGCGACGAACAAGTCGTTGAGCAGATACGTGCGAATGCAGCGCACGGAACTGAACAACGGATAGAGCTGGGTGAATCCGAGCGCCGCACCGTCGACATCCGTCGCGAACAGGATCACCGATTCGTGGTGCGCGAACCGGTCGCGCAGGAACGCGCGCGACTGTTCGAGATCGCTGGGTTGCCGGTAGAACTGACGATAGGCATCGAACAGCGGCGCGACGGCGTCGAGATCGTGCACCGTCGCGTGACGAACGTGAATATTCATTGGATGTTCCTCCGCTCGGCGTGGCGCGATGCATCGATCCGGCCGAGCAGCCATTGCAGCCCGGCCAGATGCTGCTGATCGTGGCTGCACAGCAGGTGGACGAGGCCGCGCACGGTCGCGGTGCCGTAGTCGCCGAATGTGGCCGTGCGTTCCAGGCGCGTCTCGCTCAGGTTACAGATCAATCCGAGGGTTTCAGTACGCGCGCGACGGAATGCGGAGAGCGCCGCCGCGGCGTCGGCCTGCGCGTAGGCGCGCTCGCGCGCGAGGCGATAGCCGTCGATATCGGCGAGCGCGGGATTCGGCTCGACGAGCGCACGCCGCAAACGCACGTGATAGCCGTCCACTTCGATATCGCGCACGTGGCAGATCTGTTCGATCGGAGTGAAGGATTCGCTCGGCACGCCATTCCACGACGGCGGTGTCCAATTCGCGTGGCTCGCAGGAATGGCTTCGTAGAACGCCTGCAGCCGGTCGGGAAACGTGCGCAGAGCATGCAGGGTTGCGGCGTCCATGTCAGGCACTCCTTTCGCCGCGCTCGGCGCGTTCGTTCGGCGTGATGTGCGCAAGCCTGCCGTCACCGTACGAGCGCAGCACCTGCGAGACGACGATATGGAAGCCGCGATACCACTTCGTGTACTCGCGCTTCGCGGTTAGATGGTCGGGATGCTGGGAGAACTGCTTGAGCGCCTCGAGCGATTCCCAGTAATAAGTCGCGTTCGCGGTCTTGCCGTCGGCCGAGCGCCAGGACTCGGCGCCGAGGTAACCGGCCGTCGCCTTGGCGGCGCGGTCGATCAGCGCGTTGAGCGCATGAAAGCGCTCGTCGTACTCGCCGGGCTCGAACAGGAAGGCGGCGCTGTACATACTCAGCCGCGCGCCGGCGGCCGCAGACGGAAGCCGACGCCGAAACGGTTCCAGGCGTTCATGCCGGCGATGGCGAGGGTCAGATCGACGAGGGTCTTGTCGTCGAACTGCTCGCGCACCTGCGCGTACACGTCGTCGGGCGCTTGCGTCTGCGGCAGAAAGGTGAGCGACTCGGCCCAGGCGAGCGCGGCGCGTTCGCGGGCATCGAAGAAGCTCACTTCGCGCCAGACGCACAGGCAGTCCAGCCGCTGCTGCGACTCGCCGGCCGCGCGCGCCTCGCGGATATGCATGTCGACGCAATAGGCGCAGCCGTTGATCTGGGAGACGCGAATCTCCACCAACAGGCGAAGGCGCGGTTCGAGGCCGCAGCCGGCGAGGTACTCGCGCATGTTGGACAGGGTTTTCATCGCGTCGGGCGATGCCTGGCGATGATTAAGGCGGGCTTGCATGGGGAATCTCCGCAAGTGGGTTCGAGTGTTTCCTGCGCCGAGGTTAGGCCCGTATAATGGCCCTATCCAGAACCGCAATTTTCGAGGATAATAGGGCCAATCATGTACCTCGAGCTCGACGGACAGGGCCCGCGCTACGCTCAGCTCACGCGCGGGTTGAAGCAGGCCATCCTCAGCGGCCGCGTCGCCGCGCATTCGCGCTTGCCGGCGACGCGCGTGCTCGCGCGCGATCTCGATCTCTCGCGCAACACCGTGCTCGCCGCCTACGAACAGCTCGCCGCCGAAGGCTTCATCGAAGGCCGCGTCGGTTCGGGCTGCTACGTCGCCGCGATCGGCGCGATGCAGGCGCCCGCGCCGGCGAAAGCGCCCGCGCGCACCGGCGCAACGCGCGCACCGCTGTCGCGCCGCGGCGAGCGCATCCGCCAGCTGTGGGATCAGCGCATTCCCGGCCGTGAGCACATCGGCCTGCGCTACAACCTGCAGTACGGCATGCCGATGACCAATCCGCAGCTTGCGAGCGCCTGGCGGCGCGAGCTCGCGCACGCCGCGGCGCACGCGCAGGCCGATTATCCCGATCCGCAGGGCCTGATCGCCCTGCGCGAGCAGATCTGCGACTACCTCGCGCGCCGGCGCGGCATTCTCGCCGCTCCCGAAGACGTGCTCATCGTCAGCGGCGCGCAGCAGGCGTTCACGCTCGCGGCCGAACTTCTGCTCGACGAAGGCGACCGCGTCGTGCTCGAAGATCCGCACTATCAGGGCGAGCGCCAGATCATGCAGGCGAGCGGCGCCGAGATCGTCGGCTGCCGCGTCGACGAGAACGGCATCGTCACCGCCGAGCTGCCGATGCAAGGCCGGACCAAGCTCGCGCTGGTCACGCCCTCGCACCAGTTTCCGAGCGGCGCGGTGCTGAGTCTGGCGCGGCGCATGGACCTGCTCGCCTGGGCGGCGAAGACCGGCTGCTGGATCATTGAAGACGACTACGACGGCGAGTTCCGCTACGACGCGCGGCCGCTCGCGGCGCTGAAGTCGCTCGACCGCGACGGTCGCGTGCTCTATTTCGGCACCTTCTCGAAGGTGTTGTTCCCGTCGTTGCGTCTGGGCTACATCGTCCTGCCGCCGAGCCTGCGCGACGCCTTCATCGGCGCGAAATGGCTGACCGATCGTGGCTGCCCGGCGATCGAGCAGGCGGCGCTCGCGCGCTTGATGGCCGACGGTGCCTTCGAACGCCACCTGCGCGCCGCGGCGAAATCGCTCAAGGCGCGGCGCGCGACCTTGCTCGCCGCGCTGCGCAAGTATGCCGGCGACGAGGTCGAAGTCGGCGATTCGAGCGCGGGCATGCATGTGCTCGCCTGGCTCACGCGATTGAAACCGACGCAGGCGCGGCAACTCGTCTCGCGTGCGCGCGAGCGCGGGCTCGGGCTGTATCTGATCGCGCCGTATTTCTTGAAGTCCTCGCCGCGAGCGGGATTGTTGCT
>DAIMZS010000300.1:0-4172 GCA_036733825.1 Rudaea sp. | reverse complement strand
GGGCCGGCGAGCATCGCGCCGATCGGAAAACCGCCGCCGAGCGCCTTCGCCAGCGTGACGATGTCGGGTTTGATGCCGTCGTGCCAATGCGCGAACAGCTGGCCCGTGCGGCCCATGCCGCATTGGATTTCGTCGAGCAGCAGCAATGCGTCGTGCTTGTCGCAAAGCGCGTGCAGGCTGCGCAGGAAGCCGGGCGCGGCCGGCATCACGCCGCCTTCGCCCTGGATCGGTTCGACGAGCACGGCGGCGACGTCGCCGGCTGAGAACGCAGCTTCGGCCTGGGCGAGATCGTTGAAGTCGAGATAGCGGAAGCCGCCGGGCAGCGGCTCGTAGCCTTCCTGATATTTCGGCTGTGCGGTCGCGGTGACCGCGGCGAGCGTGCGGCCGTGGAAGCTGCCGCGGAACGTGACGATCACGCGCTTCTCGGGCGGACGCCCCTGCGCCGCCGCCCATTTGCGCGCGAGCTTGATCGCCGCCTCGTTCGCTTCCGCGCCCGAATTGCACAGGAATACGCGCTCGGCGAAACGCGAGGCTTCCACTAGCTCCTCGGCGAGCCGCAGCGGCGGTTCCGAATAGAACACGTTGCTCGTGTGCCAGAGTTTGCCGGCCTGCTCGGTCAGCGCTTTGACGAGGTCCGGATCGCAATGGCCGAGCCCGCACACGGCGATGCCGGCGCCGAAGTCGACGTACTCCTTGCCGTCGCGGTCCCAGACGCGCGCGCCGAGCCCGCGCTCGAGAATCGTCTCGCGCGGCTTGTAGATCGGAACGAAAAAGCGTTTGCCTGCGGCGAGCAGGTCGGCGGTGGTGGTCATTGTTGGAGAGTCCGAAAAGTTCCGCTTTTTACCACGTCCCGATGTTCGGCATCGACGCCCACGGCTCCTGCGGCGGCAGATGGCCGTCCTGCAGCAGTTCGACCGAGATCAGATCGGGCGAGCGTACGAAGGCCATGTGGCCGTCGCGCGGCGGGCGGTTGATCGCCACGCCCATCGCCTGCAGGTGCGCGCAGGTGGCATAGATGTTTTCGACACGGAAGGCGAGGTGGCCGAAGTTGCGCGCGGAGCCGTAATTCTCGGTCGAACCGTCCGCGGCGGGCCAGTTGTAGGTCAACTCGATTTCCGCGTCGGGCGATTCTTTTGCGGCGAGGAAGACGAGGGTGAAACGGCCCTTTTCGTTTTCCACGCGGCGCGTTTCGATCAGTCCCAAGCCGTCGCAGAAGAATTTCAGCGAGGCGTCCAGATCGCGGACGCGGATCATCGTGTGCAGATATTTCATGATTCAAATCTTCAGTCGAGGAAGAGATCCGGCAGCAGCGGCTTCGACGGATCGACCGCGTAGCCGGAAAGATCGGTGACGCCGGCCGCGCGCAGCACCTCGTCGTCGATGAAAAATTTGCCGGTAGCCTCGCGCGACGGCCGGGTGAGGATCGCGTGCGCGGCGTCGGCCATGATCTCGGGCTTGCGGCCGTTGCCGGGCTCGACGCCGGGAATCATGTTGAGCGCGTCGGTTGCGATCAGCGTGCGCGGCCATAACGCATTGATCGCCACGCCTTGGTTGGCGAACTCGGCGGCGAGGCCGAGCGTGACGAAGCTCATGCCCATCTTCGCCAGCGTGTAGCCCGTATGCGGCGCCCACCATTTCGGATCGAGCGAGGGCGGCGGCGCGAGCGTGAGGATGTGCGGATTCGCGGCCTTGAGCAGATGCGGCAGGCAGGCCTGCGCGCACAGGAAGGTACCGCGCGAATTCACCTGGTTCATCAGGTCGAAGCGCTTCATCGGCGTGTCGAGCGCGCCGCGCAGCCAGATCGCGCTGGCGTTGTTGACGAGGATGTCGATGCCGCCGAAACGCGCGACGGTGGTGTCGACGGCCGCTTGCACTTCGGCTTCCTCGCGGATGTCGCATTTGATCGCCAGTCCTTTGCCGCCGGCGTCCTCGACCGCGGCGGCCGCGGTGTGGATCGTGCCGGGCAGCTTCGGATTGGGCACGCTCGATTTCGCCGCGATGACGACGTTGGCGCCGTCGCGCGCCGCGCGCAGCGCGATCGCGAGGCCGATGCCGCGCGAGGCGCCGGTGATGAACAGAGTCTTGCCTTGCAGTGTGCTCATGTTGGGCCGTAAGTGAAGGGGTCAGCCGGTTTGGAACCGCGGCAGAGCATGCATCAATTGCCCGAGCCGTTCGAGCGGATCGGTCGCCTGCAGCATTTTCTGACGCTCGCGGTTTTCCAGCGGCAGCAGTTCGGCGAGGCGGAAGCCGACCCAGCTGGCGTCGTCGAAATTCGTGCGCGGCGCGCTTGCGTGCGCGCCGCCGAATTTCTCGAGCAGGCGCTCGAGGATGGTCGCGAGCAGATGGAATTCGACCGGCATCTCCACATGCGTCTCGTCGGGCCAGGGCTCAATCTCGCCGTGCGCGAGGCCGCTGTCGCGAACACGCGAATGCGACAGACGGAAACGCCGGCTGCCTTGCGCGCGGATGACGAGCAGGCCGTCGGGCGTCGTCGAGAAGTCGACGATGTGCGCGAGTGTGCCGATCGCCGCGGGCGTGGCCGGTTCGCCGGCCTCGGTGCCGGCGAGGATCAGGCAGACGCCGAACGGCGAATTGCCGCGCGTGCAGTCGCGCACCATGTCGAGATAGCGCGGTTCGAAGATGCGCAGATTGATTTCGCCGCCCGGAAACAGCACGGTATTGAGCGGAAACAGCGGAATGTCGATGCGCGGCGCGGGGGAGGTCACGCAGTCACTTTAGCACTCCGTGTTTTTGCCGGCATGACGTGCGTGCTACAGCTCGAAGCCGACGCCGACGAGCACCGCGGTCTCGCCCCAGTTCGGCTTGCGCAGACCGCCGTTGGAAATGTGCCGCAGCTGCAGACTCAGATGATGCCAACTGTAGCCGAACGTGCTGACGAACTCGTAGCCGCTGCTGAGCGCGCGCGTGCGGCCGTCCTGTGCGGCGAGTTGGAAAGAAAAGAAAAAATTACGGTACCAGTCCTCGACGCCGCCGTAGCGGAAGCGCGCGCCGCCGGCGAGCAGCAGCACATGATCGTCCGTGTCGTAGCGCGGGTTGGGATTGTGCGGCAGGTTGCGGCCGTCGATCCAGCCGACGCTCACATCGGGGGCCCAGGTGAAGCGGCTGTCGCCGAGCGTACGCGGGTCGAACACCGCTTCGACAAACGCGGCGTCGGTGCCGTCCTCGGACGCCATGAAACTGCGTCCCGCTTCCAGATTGATCTCCGCGGCCGCGGCCGGCAAGGCAGCGAATCCCAGCAGCGCGCAAAGGAATGCGCGCCATCGATGGCGAATGACAAACATGGCATTTCTCTCGATTGCGACTGCTACGCATTCGAGATTGTTTCGCGCGCGGAAATTTCAACCTCTGCGCGCGACGAGAAATATCTGCGCGAGATCAGGCTTTGGCGATGGCGTCGAAAAAACGCCGCGGTGCGTTCTCGAAGCCGCCGTTCGACATGAAGACGACGTGATCGCCCGGCTTCGCCTGCTCGCGCAACGCGGCGATCAGCGCATCGACGCTCGGCGCGGTGCGGCCGCGGCCGTGCAGCGCGGCGGTGACCTTCTGCGCATCCCACGCCAGCTCGGCACGCTGCAGGAACACGACCGCGTCGGCGTCGGCGAGGCTCGGCGCGAGCTCATCTGCATGCGCGCCGAGGCGCATCGAATTCGAGCGCGGCTCCATGCCGACGAGAATGCGTGCCGCGCCGACTTTCGCACGCAGGCCGGCGAGCGTGGTCGCGATCGCGGTCGGATGATGGGCGAAGTCGTCGTAGACGCAAATGCCCTGAGCTTCGCCGACGAGTTCCATGCGCCGCTTCGCGCTGCGGAAATCGCCGAGACTGGCAATCGCACGGGCGATGTCGACACCGCTCGCATCGGCGGCGGCGAGTGCGGCGAGCGCATTGCTCACGTTGTGACGGCCGATCAGCGGCCAATGCACGACACCGAGTTCTGCGCCGTCGCGCAGCACGCCGAACTCGCTGCCGTCGGCCGCGAGGAGCCGCGCGCGCCAATCGCCCGCGTCGATGCCGAACGTCATCACCGGCGACCATGCGCCCATCGCGAGCACTTCGGCGAGATGCTTGTCCTCGGCGTTGACGATCAGACGGCCGTTGCCGGGCACGGTGCGCACGAGATGATGGAACTGGCGCTGGATCGCGGCCACGTCGG
>DAIMZS010000299.1:0-4184 GCA_036733825.1 Rudaea sp. | reverse complement strand
TCGGTCATGTCGGCGACGAGCACGTCGCCGGGCTCGACGCGGCTCATGTCCTTCAGCGAGCGGATCACGCGGGCCTTGCCGGCGCCGATCTTCTGGCCGATTGCGCGGCCTTCGGCGAGCACGCTGCCGCGTTCGTGCAGCTGATAGCGCTCGATCTGCGTCGCGCGCGCGCGCGACTTCACCGTCTCCGGGCGTGCCTGCACAATGTATACTTTTCCGGTATTGCCGTCCTTCGCCCATTCCACATCCATCGGCCGGCCGTAGTGCTGCTCGATGATCAGCGCCTGGCGCGCGAGTTCGTGCACGTCCTCGTCGCTGATCGAGAACGCGACGCGGTCGTTGTGCGGCACTTCTTCGATGCGCACGCGTTCGCCGGGCTTGGTCGAATAAACCATGCGCTGCTGCTTGGCGCCGATCTGGCGGCGCAGGATCGCCGGCTTGCCCTGCTTGAGCGTCGGTTTGTAGACGTAGAACTCGTCGGGATTGACCGCGCCCTGCACGACCATTTCGCCGAGGCCGTAGCTGGCGGTGACGAAGACCGCGTCGCGGAAACCCGATTCGGTGTCGAGCGTGAACAGCACGCCCGAGGCGCCGACGTCCGAACGCACCATCAATTGCACGCCGGCGGAGAGAAACACGTCTTCGTGAGCGAAGCCGTGATGCACGCGGTAGGCGATCGCGCGGTCGTTGTAGAGCGAGGCGAACACTTCCTTGATTTTGTGCACGACGTCGTCGGCGCCGCTGACGTTGAGAAAGGTTTCCTGCTGGCCGGCGAACGAGGCGTCGGGCAAATCCTCGGCAGTGGCGGAGGAGCGCACGGCGACGGCGGTGTTGTCGGCGCCGGCATCCTTGCACAGCTTGGCGTAGGCCGCGCGCACGGCCGCGTCGAATTCGGGAATCAGCGGCGTGTCGATCACCCACTGGCGAATCTCCGCGCCGGCCTTCGTCAGCGCATCGACATCGTCGACGTCGAGCGTCTTGAGCTTGTCGGCGATGCGCTGCGCGAGCCCGCTTTGCGCGATGAATTGCTTGAACGCGTCGGCCGTCGTCGCGAATCCGCCCGGCACGGAGACGCCGAGTTGGGCGAGGTTGCCGATCATCTCGCCGAGCGAGGCGTTTTTGCCGCCCACTTGGCCAAGATCGGAAAGACGCAGTTGATCAAGCCACAGAACCAGATCGCTCAAGATGTTCTCCAGTGGGGCGATCGTCCGGATCGCGAGTCGAAGAGCGGTCATTCCCGGCCGCGTTTCTAATTTTTCGGATACGAACGACCCGTTAGGCCCGATATTTTCACCGGTTTGTGCGATGCAAAACAAGTTGACGGCACACTCTGCGGCATCGCGTACACTGCGCGTTGCGCAAGCGGCGAGCAGGGCGATGGCAAGAAGCGTGTTCTATATTTCCGATGGTACCGGTATCACCGCCGAGACGATCGGGCATTCCGTGCTGACCCAGTTCGAGGGCGTCGAATTCAGCACTCACCGCATTCCCTTCATCGACACCGAAGAGAAGGCGCTTGCGGCGGCGGCGCGCATCCGAAATACCTACACGTCGAGCGGGATTCGCCCGATTCTGGTCAATTCGGTCGTCGATCCGGCGATTGGCGAGGTGCTCGCTTCGAGCGGTGCGCTCGTGCTCGATATTTTCGCGCCGTTCATCGCGCCGCTCGAAAACGAGCTCGGCATGAAGCGCTCGCGCAGCGTCGGCCGCGCGCACGGCATGACCAACTTCGACGAATACGAAGCGCGCATCAATGCGACCAACTACGCGCTGACGCACGACGACGGCATCGACGTGAACTATGCCGACGCCGACTTGATCCTTGTCGGCGTGTCGCGCGTCGGCAAAACGCCGACCTGTCTGTACATGGCACTGCACTACGGCGTGAAGGCCGCGAACTATCCGCTGACGCCGGACGATCTCGAACGCCTGGAGATTCCGCCGCGCCTCAAGCCGTACAAGCCGCGCCTGTTCGGCCTCGACATCGACCCGGTGCGTTTGTCGCAGGTGCGCGAGGCACGCAAGCCCGGCAGCAAATACGCCAAGATCGAACAATGCCGCTACGAACTCGGACTCGCCGACAAGCTGTTCCGGCGCGAGAACATTCCGGTGCAGAACACCACGCACACCTCGATCGAGGAAATCGCGAGCAAGATCCTCGCCTGGCTCGGTATCGAGAAGCATTTGTTCTGAGGACGCTGCGCGGCGACGAATCATTCAACAGGGGAGCGGGTTTCTGCATGAGTAGACGAGCGTTGATCACCGGCATCACCGGGCAGGATGCGGCGTACCTGTCACAATTGCTGCTCGGCAAAGGCTACGAGGTATACGGCCTGCTCGCGCAGCACGGCATGGACGCGCAATGGCGATTGCGTGAGCTCGGCATCGAGAACGAAATCCGTTTCATCGACGGCGATCTCACCGATCTGTCTTCGCTGATCCGCGCGGTGGAAATCTCGCAGGCGGGCGAAATCTACAACCTCGGCGCGCAAAGTTTTGTCGGCGGGAGTTGGCAGAGGCCGGTGCTGACGGCGCAGGTCAATGCGGTCGGTGTCGTCAACGTGCTCGAAGCGCTGCGCATAGCCAATCCGCAAGCCCGGTTCTATCAGGCGTCGACCAGCGAAATGTTCGGCCTCGCCCAGGCCGAACGGCAGGACGAGAACACGCCGTTCTACCCGCGCAGTCCTTATGGGTTTTCCAAGCTGATGGCGCATTGGGCGACGGTGAACTACCGCGAGAGCCATGGCTTGCATGCGTCGAGCGGCATTCTGTTCAATCACGAATCGCCGCTGCGCGGCATCGAATTCGTCACGCGTAAGGTCGCCCACGCCGTTGCGAGCATCAAGTTTGGACGGCAGAAGGAACTGCGCCTCGGCAACATCGACGCGAAACGCGATTGGGGCTTCGCCGGCGATTACGTCGAGGCGATGTGGCTGATGCTGCAGCAGGACCGGGCCGGCGACTACGTCGTCGCGACCGGCGTGAGCACGAGTGTCCGCGACATGTGCCGAATGGCCTTCGCCCACGTCGGTCTCGACGCGGATGCGTACATGGTGACCGATCCGAAATTGTTTCGGCCCGCCGAAGTCGACGGCTTGCTCGGCAATGCGGCGAAAGCGAAGGCCAAACTCGGTTGGCATCCGAAAACGTCGATTGAGCAGTTGATCGCAATGATGGTCGACGCGGATTTGCGCCGTCTGAAGCAGGCTGGCTGAACCGCGCCGTCGCATTGCGCGAACAGGGATTACCACCTTACTCGCGCGCAGCGCGGCGCACAAGTCTGGCGGGGCGGGGCAGCGGTGCCTATCATGCGCCCATGTCCGCCGTTCTCGAAAAACCGTCCGCCGTACTGCCGAGCAGGTTTGCCTATCTGATGGGCTTGTACGCGGAGAACTATCACCGGCTCGTGCGCGTGTTCGCGCCGCAGACGCTGGCGGTGGGAAGTTACGTCTCTTCGGTCGATGACGGGCTCGATGTGCAGCTCGACGTGCTCGAACGCCACGCCTACACGCTCGAACTCAAGCTGACCTACCGCATGCGCGACGCCGGCGACGAGATGCCCGCCGCCGCGTGGCTGCGCATGTACAGCGATGCCCACGTCGCCGAAGTCTCGCACTACCATGCCGGCAAACACATGTGGCATGCGCTCGGCTCGTTTCCCGCGACCAAGACTTTGTTCGCGCACCGCATGCGCATGGCGAGCTTTCTCAACCGCTGGCTCGAATACCTTGCCGAGCAGGGCCATTCGTGCGGTACGCTGGTGCCTTTCGCCGAAGGCGCGGAAACGCGACAATAAACGCGCTCGTCATTCCCGCGCGCTTTTAGCGGGAATCCAGTGCCTTGGCTTTTCTTCGTCCGAGCAAGAGCGAAAGTCGCTGGATTCCCGCCAGGAGCATGCGGGAATGACGGAGCGTTTTCTATCCGTTACCGGTATCCAACATGCCCAAATTGACCGAACGTCCCATCTGGCGCGCTCTCGCCGCGCATTGGCGCGCACGCGATGTGCATCTGCGCAACTTGTTCACCGCCAATCCGAAGCGCGGCGAGAAATACACGCTCGAAGCCGCCGGCTGGTACCTGGATTATTCGAAACAGCGCGTCGATGACGAAACCCTGCGCCTGCTGCTGCAGCTCGCCGAGGATTGCGGCGTGGCCGCGCGCCGCGACGCGATGTGGCGCGGCGA
>DAIMZS010000298.1:0-4191 GCA_036733825.1 Rudaea sp. | reverse complement strand
GCCGAGTTCGGCTTCTTCGGCGTCGTCGTGTAGACGCGCGTGCAGACGCCGCGGCGCTGCGGGCAGTTTTCCAGCGCGGGGGACGCGCTCTTGTAGGTCTTCGGGCTGCGCGACTTGCGCACCAGCTGATTCACGGTAGACATGCGGTTTTTCGTTCCAGATGCTTGGCGTAGACGAAAACGCAGCCCGGACAGGATCCGGGCTGCGAAGAATCGGGAGTATAACTGGCGCTTAACAAAACCGTCAAGCCAAAAGCCGGAGGCTTTGTCGGACATCCATGTGACGATTACCAAGGAGCATCCTGCCCCTTATGTCGTTTGCAGCGCTTCAACTCTCTCGGAACAGCGCAGAGCGCAAATTTCCGAGCGCGAAATTATAGGAGAGCCGAGCATCGAACGCAACCTGTCGGCCGCCAGGGCTCTACGAGGCACTTCGGATGCGCGAATGAAAAGGGGCGCTTGCGCGCCCCTTCCATATTTCTGCGGGAGAGATCGGCCGACATCCGCCGGCCGGCCGCTCAGTTTTTCGCGTTGACCTGGATCGCGATGGTGTCCTTCGGCACCTGCGTCAGCAGCGAGGGATCCTGGTACGAGGTTCCGAAGCAGACGTAGGTCGACGCGGAGGAATCCGGCGCGTATCCCGCCTTCGTTGCCGTGAACGTCACCGGCGTCGGTGTCGGCGCGACGACGACACCGACGCCGCCCTGGCTCAGCGTCAGCCAGTTCGGAACGTCGTTGCAAGCAGCGCGTGTCGTGATCGTCATGGCCAACCCCGGTCCATACAGGTTCGTGCCGCTGTTTGACCACGCATCGGTCGGATCGGAGCTGATGTACGCCCAATTGGTGTCGTTGCCGTACCAGCTGGTATCCCAACCCCATCCCTCAGTGCAGCCGTTGCCGTCGCTGTCGTTGCACGGCAGGTCCGGATAGACGACGAGCCAGTAGCGCCCGGCGGCCAGACCAGTGGATTGGCCGGCGGCGGCCAGATCGAGGCTGATCACGTCGTTGGCGACGCTGACACCGGGGCTGCCGGCGGTAGCGTCGTAGCTCCATGCCGCGGTGGCACCTGGCAGACCGTTGTCGTCCGGGTAGATGCGCCAATGCACGGCCAGATCGCTGCCGAACGACGACAGCGGATGCACACCCGCGCCGGGGGTCGTGATCGTGCCGAGGTCGACGCTGCTGCCGGAAACGACAAAGTCATCGGAGAGGAGTTGGTCCAGATCTCCCGTGCCGGGGCTCAGGAAATGCGTGCTGGTGAAGTTGTAGTAGCCCAGATTGTCCTTCTGATCGGCCCAAACCAGCGACGCGGTGCCCGAGGTCTGCGGCGCGAAGTTCATCTTGCCGCCGCCGACGTTCGAGAAGTTGAGCGTGGCGCTGCCGCTCGGGTTGCCGGCCAGATCGATATTCACCACGTTCGAGGACGTCGCCACCGCCGGCGCCGGCACCGCCACGGAAATCGGCAGGTGCAGGTCCGACAGCGGCTGGTAGCCCGGCTGCGGCGTCGGCGGGGTCAGCTGCAGGCTGGCCGTGCTGTAGCTGCCTCCAGCCAGAAGCCCGCGCGAATCGACCGTGAGGGTCAATGTCACCGTGCCACCCGCCTTCACCGTAAAGTTCGACGGCGAAACCGTGATCGCACCGGCCAGCGGGCCGCCGACCGTCGCCGTCCAGGCGACATCGCGATCCTGCGTATTGCGGAAGGTGCGCGTGAACGTGCATTTCCCGGCGCAATTGAAGTTCTGCATGCTGGCGAGGTTGAACGCGCTCGCATCGCCCGCCTGGGTCGGATCGCCGAGGGCGAAATTGCTTCCTGTTTCATCGAGCACCAGCCCCGCCGCCGCGGCCTTGTCCACCTGCACGCGGCCGGAGCCGACATCGTAGACTCCGGCCGGGGTCACGCCGTCCGCCTGGGTGACGCCGCCCTGCACCGCGGTCATCATCAGGGCCGACTTGATTTCCGCCGCGGTCCAGTCCGGATGCGCCTGCACGAGCAGCGCCGCAGCGCCGGCGATGTGCGGAGAGGCCATCGACGTACCGCTGTCGAAGCCGACGATGTCCGGCGTATCGCTCTGCACCACCAGCCCTTCGGCGGTTTCGAACGCGTTGTTGAACGCGGCGAGCGTACCGACGCCCGGCGCGGCGATGTCCGGCTTCATCACGTTGAACGGTACCGGCGTCAGCACCGGACCGAGCAGGCTGAAGTTGGCCAGCACGTCTCCCTGCGCCGCGGGCCGCGACTCGGGATAACCCATCGACGCCGTGCCCGCCCCGCCCTTCGCGCCGAGGTAGGCGCCCACGGCGAGGCCGTCGGTCTGGACGATCGAAAACACCGGAATGCCCAGCGTCGGCGGACCGACGGTCGGGCTGAACGGCCCTTCGACGCGATTGTCCGCGATCACCGCCGCGATGCCGCCGGCGGCCAGCACGTTGGCGACCTTCAGCGAGAAATTGCAGCCGCCGCGGCTGATCAGTGCGATCGCGCCGTTGAAGGTGTTCGCCGGATACCCCGTGCAGCCGTCCGCGCCATGCGAGGGGGCGCTCGGGCTGCCGGGATCGCCGGCGTCGAACTGCGGGCTCAGGACGATCGGCGTGTTGCCGGGCAGCGGCCCGGTGAGCGGCTGGTCGAACGTGCCCTCGGTCATCGCCAAACCCTGGGTGGACAGCGGCGGCGTGCCCGGGCCGGTCAGGCTCAGCTGCATTGTCGCCTCGCCCGCCGGCGGCGTGGTCGCCGCGACGGTCGTGACCCACGGCATCGCGTTGCCGAGCGTGCCGGGCGTCTGCGCCTGCTGGCGCGCGCATTGCGTCACCGGCCGCGTGTTGCCGGCCGACAAGGCGGCGAAGATGTTCGCGTCCTGCGCGGCGAGGAAGCCCAGCGACACCGGATCATTCCAGTAATTCGGTTCGGAGCAGCCGCCGAACGACATGTTGAGAACGTCGACGACCTGGTCGGAGATGGCGTCCTCGATCGCGCTCAGTTCGGACGCGTCGGTCGCCGTGCCCACGCCGGGCGTGACGATGCGGAAGATCGCCAGGTTCGCGTGCGGCGCGATACCGGAAATGTTCGCGCTGAAGCCGAGAATGCCGCCCGAACGGGCGTTGCCGCCGGCGGTGCTCGCCGTATGGCTGCCGTGGCCGTTGGTGTCCTCGACATTGACGCCGGTCTGGCCGAGGCCGCGCTTGTAGGAGTCGTAGACCGCAATGACCTTGTCGTTGCAGCCGCCGAAGCTGATGCTGGAGATGCCGCAGTCGCCCAGATAGTTGCCGCTGCCCAACGGGTTGGTCACCGTGTGGCCGCTGGCGTCGGTCGCCTGGAACGAGGGGCTCATGCTGTTGTAGCCGGTGTCGATGACGCCGATGACGACGCCGTCGCCCTTGAAGCCGGAGCCTTCGTTGAGGTCGCCGAACAGGCTGTCGAGGGTCGGGTAGGTGAATCCGGCCGACGGCGGACGGCGATTGGCGCCGCGCCAGAGAACGTCCGCGCCGATGAAGCGCGAACTGACATCGTCATCCGGATAGAGCGTGCGGCTGGCTACGACCGAAACCACGCCAGGCAGCGAGCGCACGAGCTTGGCTTCCTTCTCGTTCAACACGAGCGCGGCGCCGTTGATCGCGTATTGGTACGTCTTCGCGAACGGCGCCGACCGGCCGAGCGCGCTTTCGATCGCGCGCTGATGCCCGGCCTGGGCGGCGAGGATGCTGGCGCGATAGTTGCGCGCATTGTCGCTGTGCACGTCGAGGTAAGCGCGGCCGTTCGGCTTGGTCGCGAACGGGATGGGACCCGCAGTACTCACACTCTTCGCCTTGCCCGAACGCAGCGCACGGTTGTGCAGCGCCACCGACGGCTCGCTGAACATGACGATATAAGTTTTGCCCGCGGCCCGGGCGACGCTGTTCGCGCTCGCCGCGCGTACGGATCCCGTCGCTACGGGCCCCGCCTGCGTCGCCGCTGTGGTTGCCAGACACGCTGCAATGCCGGCCGCCAGGATGCGGGGCCGAATGATGTTCGAAATCATCTTGATGCTCTCCTTATTGCAAATGCATTGAAGACAGCCGCGCTACCGCGCGGCCGGGGTCCGTTGCCTGAGATCGCCCCCGATGGCGTCCGCGAATGCGGACAACTGAATGGTCGATACCCTCCCCGGTCGTTAGACTCTACGCCTTGTCGCACCAGCACATCAACCGACTTGAACCC
>DAIMZS010000297.1:0-4192 GCA_036733825.1 Rudaea sp. | reverse complement strand
GACCTATGAACAGGGCCTATTTCGCGCCGAGATAGGCGCGCAATCTCTCGAGCTGAAGCCCCAGCACGGTATCGACATCGTCGCGTACCTTGTCCAACCCGCCCGGGTAATAACCGTCGACGAGATAACTCAGGGTGACCTCGCTGCCCGCGCCGTCGTGTTTGATCGTCCAGGTCATCACCGCGTTCACGGCGCCGGCCTGAAGCGGGCCCAGGCCGCCGGACAGACGCAGCATGCGTTCGGGCATCGCGGTGAGCACGGTCATGTGCTGCACGCTGCCGCCGTCGGCGAGTTGTTCGCACCAGCAGCCGCCGGCGCGCGCATCGAGCGAGAGGTTCGAGGCGTTGCCGGAATAGGTATGGCTGGAATCCCACCAGCGCGCAGGGCCGGTGATCGCCGTGTAGACGCGGCTCGGCGCCGCCGCGGTTTTGAACGCGTATTTCAGTTCGATGTGCCGGTCCGTGGCGCTGCCCTGCGGCGCGCTGCTGCCTGCGACGGGGGCGGGCGAGGCAGGCTCCGGTTTCGCCGGTGCGATTGGCGCGGGCGCGGGCGTGTTCTCGGCAGGCGTCGCCGGTTTTGCCGCGTCGGCATCGCGGTCGCTGTGACCGATCAGCGGAACGTGCGAGCAGGCTGCGCACATCATGATCAGCGCAAGTGCGATCGACGGATTTGTATACTTTTTCATTTCTTTCCCTCTGATTGCGAACTGCGGCCGGAAAATTTGCCCGACCACTCGACGATGATGCGATGCATCGCATCCAATCCGTCGAACAAGGCGGCCGGGCCGGGTTGCAGGATGATCGGCGATTTTACCTCGTGCAGTTCGCCGTCGCGCACGGCGGGAATCGCGTTCCACCCCGGCCGCGCGGTCACTTTTTCAGGACGGAAACGCTTGCCGCACCAGGAACCGAGAATGATGTCCGGCGCGCGGCGCACGACCTCGCCCGGATCGGCGATGATGCGATCGCGCGCGAGCGGCTTCTGCGCCAGTTCCGGGAAAACGTCGTCGCCGCCGGCGATGCGTACGAGTTCGGCGACCCAGCGGATGCCCGAGATCATCGGCTCGTCCCATTCTTCGAAGTAAATACTCGGCCGCCGCGGCAAGCGCGAGGCGGCATGTTCCACTTTTGCCATATTGGCTTCCGCTTCGCGCGCGAACGCCTCCGCCTTCGCCGCCGCGCCGACGAGCGCGCCGAGGCGGCGGATATAGTCGAGAATGCCGGCCACGGACCGATGATTGCTGATCCATACCTCGACGCCGGCCTGGATCAGATCGCGCGCGATGTCGGCCTGGATGTCGGAGAAGCCGATCACGAGGTCGGGTTCGAGCTTGAGAATCTCGCCGGTCTTCGCGCTGGTGAACGCGGAGACTTTCGGTTTTTCCCTGCGCGCGCGCGGCGGACGCACGGTGAAGCCCGAGATGCCGACGATGCGGTCCTGTTCGCCGATCGCGTACAGCACCTCGGTCGGCTCTTCGGTCAGGCAGACGATGCGCTGCGGGCCGGACATCGCGACGTTGCGACTAGGGATAGAGCAGCTGCTTGGCCCACGCGCCGTCGCCGGCGCGCTCGTAGCGCACGCGGTCATGCAGGCGCGCGCGCTGGCCGAACCACAGCTCGATCCTGTCCGGCACGAGGCGGTAGCCGCCCCAGAACGAGGGACGCGGCACGTCGGCGCCGGCGAAACGCTGCTCGATCTCGGCGAGGCGCGCATCGAGTTCGGCGCGACTGGCCAACATCTGCGACTGCTTCGACGCCCACGCACCGACGCGGCTTTCGCGCGGGCGCGAGGCGAAATACGCGTCGGATTCGGCCGCGCCGGCTTTTTCGACCGCGCCTTCGACGCGCACCTGCACGACATCGCGCAGCGTCTTCCACAGAAAGCACAGCGCCGCACTCGGATGCACGGCCAGCTGCTCCGCCTTCGCGCTCTCGTAGTTGGTATAGAACACGAAGCCGCGCGGATCGATGCCTTTGAGCAGAACGATGCGCGCCGAAACGCGCCCGGCGGCGTCGGCCGTAGCCAAGGTCATCGCGCTCGGTTCGGGCTCGCCCGCGGCGGCGGCTTCGTCGAGCAGATCGCTGAATTGCGCGATCGCTTCGAGGTAGATCGGATCGGAAAGATTCTGCGGCGTGTTCATGCCGCGATGCTAGCACGGCGCATGCGCGGCCCGCCGCGGATGCGGCGAGCCGACGCAGAGGGCTAGTCGAGCACGAAATTCACGCGCATGTTCACGCGCCATTCGCTGACCTTGCCGGCGTCGTCGGTGACGACTTTGATCTCGTTGACCCAGGCGCCGCGGATGTTGTTGATCGTCTTCGCCGCACGCTTCAAGCCGTCCTTCACCGCATCCTCGATGCCCTTCGACGAGGACGAACTGATCTCGATCACTTTCGCTACGGTCATGACCTTGAACCTCCGTTGTGAATGCGCGCGGCGACGCGCCGTGCGTCGGGCGCAGTCTAGTTCGCCGTGCGGTGGAAGGCTTATGCGGTCGCAGCAAGCGGCGGCGCGGGCGGCGGCGTTTGGGGCGGACGCGGTTCGCGCGGCAGCCAGCGCAGCCAGACCAGCCAGAACACGAGTGCATCGAGGATGATCAGCGCCTGCCAGAGATAGAGGTGGAACCAGTCGAACCAGACCCGATTCCACAGCAGCAGGTAATACAGGCTGATGATGCGCACGAGGTTCAGCGCCTGAATCGCGACGAAGCCGATGCCGATGCCGGCGAGCTTGTATTTCCACGGCGCCGGAAACGCGAGCACGGCCGAAATCAGGATCAGCACGGCCTCGACGCCGTTGCAGCCGGCGACGATTTCGATGCCGGGGCCATCGACGCCCTTGCGGATGCTGTTGAGCTGGGCGACGACGCTGCCGTCGAACAACTGCATGATCCACACGGCCACGTGCGCGAGCGAGCCCGTGAACGGGATGATCACGTGCTGCTGCACCGGCTGCAGCAGTTCGACCGCGAACAACACCAGCAGGCTGACCAGAAAGATGACGATGAAACGGAACATGCGCGCATTTTACGCGATTTGGCCGGCGCGCACGCGATGAATCGCGCGCCCACTTTGTTACCATTTCCGCATGAACCCCGCCCCCAGCCTTTTTCTGATCGGCCCGATGGGCGCCGGCAAGACCACGGTCGGGCGGCGCGTGGCCGCGCAGCTCGGCCTGGACTTCCTCGATCTCGACCATGAAATCGAGGAACACAGCGGCGCCACGATCACCCTGATCTTCGAGCTCGAAGGCGAGGCCGGCTTCCGCAAGCGCGAGGCCGAAGCGCTGGCCGAATTCAGCGCCAAGCCGGGCATCTTGCTGTCGACCGGCGGCGGCGCGGTGCTCGCGGCCGAAAACCGCCGGCATCTGCGCGAGCGCGGCTATGTCGTTTATCTGGAGACCACGGTCGAGCAGCAATTGAAGCGGCTGGCCCACGACCGCAAGCGCCCGCTGCTCGCCGCGCCGGACCGCCGCGAGCGCCTGATCCGCCTCGCCGCCGAACGCGAACCGCTGTACCGCGAAACCGCCGACCTCATCGTGCCGACCGGGCTCAACGCCAACAGCGGCGCGGTCGCCCGGCGGCTCGTCGACGAACTCAACGTCCGCTGGCAGCGCAGTGCGCCGCCGTCACCTGCCGAACACGCCGCATGACATCCGAATCGTCTTCCCTCCCGGTCACCGAGCTCACCGTCGAACTCGGCGCGCGCAGTTATCCGATCGCCATCGGCGCCGGTCTGATCAACGATGCTACGCGGCTCGCGCAGTCGGTTCGCGGCCGTCATGCGCTGATCGTCAGCAACGAGGTCGTTGCGCCGCTCTATCTCGACCGTGTCGTCGCGGCGATTCGGGCCGGCCGCGAAAAGGTGCAGATTTCCCATTTGATGCTCGCGGACGGCGAAGCGCACAAGACGCTCGCCTCGGTGGCGCAGGTGTTCGACGCCCTCGCCGACGTGAAAGCCAACCGCGACGCGACCATCCTCGCTCTCGGCGGCGGCGTGGTCGGCGATCTTGCCGGCTTCGCCGCGGCCTGCTGGATGCGCGGCATTGCGTTCGTGCAGGTGCCGACCACGCTGCTGGCCATGGTCGACTCGTCGGTCGGTGGCAAGACCGCGGTCGATTTGCCGCAGGGCAAGAACCTCGTCGGCGCATTCCATCAGCCGCGTGCGGTGATCATCGACACCGACACCCTCGC
>DAIMZS010000296.1:1793-4298 GCA_036733825.1 Rudaea sp. | reverse complement strand
CTGCGCGGCGCTTGCGGCGGCAGCGCGTCGCCCAGCCAGGCGATGCCGAGCGCGGCGACGTCTTCGGCGGCATTGCCGAGCAGCACGATCGCCTTTTGCCGGTCGGTGCGGAAGCCGATGAAGCTCGCGAAGCCGCCCGTCAGGCTGGCGCGCCACACCAGGGGCCAGGTCGTTTTGCCGTCGATCGTCTCGCGCACATTCCAGCCGAAACCGACCTGATCCACGGCGCCCGCGGCGCGCGGCTGGCGCGAGAGCAGCAGGGCGGCGCGCAGCGGCGAGGCGTCGGGCGTGAGGTTGTACTGCAAAAAAGCGAGCAGGTCGGGCAAGGTCGCGCGCAATCCCGCCGCACCGGCGAGTGCGCCGTAGTGCCAGTGCGCCGCGCGCTCGCCGTGAATGCTGCCCGACAAAAGGCTCGCCTCGTCCGCGAACGCCGTCCGCTTCAGTCCGAGCGGCGCGATGACGTTGCCCGCGAGCGCGTCGGCGAACGACATCTGGTAGATGCGTCCGAGAAGATGGCCGAGCAGGCCGACGTCGAGCACCGAGTAGGCGTATTCCGCATCGCCCGGGTCGGCGTTGGGCCGGCGCAGCGCGAGCAGGGCGAGCAAATCCTGTGCGCCGTAGTCGGCATAAGGATCATCGAGGTCGAGGGGAAACAGATTCGCCGGCTGCGCAGGCAGGCCGGAGTGATGCGTCGCGAGCTGCGCGAGCGTGATCTTGCCGACGCGTGCATCGGTGAACGGAAACGGCGCCGGCAGAAATTTTTCGATCGGATCGGACAAACGCAGCTTGCCTTCGACCGCGGCTTTCGCCAGCAAAAGTCCGGTAAAGATCTCGCTGATCGCGCCGATCTCGAACCGGCTGTCGTCGTCGGCCGGAGCCGAATCCGCACCGTCGCGATGGCCAAAATAGAAGGTGCCGTGCTGCTTGCCGTCGATCACGCCGACGGCGAGACTGCGATACGCGCCGTTGGCGACACCGCGCTCGATCGCGTCGCGAAACGGGGCGGACAATAGCGGCTCAGCTGCGGAGGTCGCCGGTTTGCGCGCGGCGCCGGCCGGCATCGACAACAGCAGCAGAGCGGCGCACAGCACGCCTGCCCATGATCGATGCGCGCAGAGAAAACCCATGCGCCAAGAATAGCGCATGGGCCGTAACCGAAAGGAGATGTAACGATTAAAGAAACCACGTCCTTGTGGAGGAGACCCTGTGGGGGAGTACTTATTCAGACACCCCCACGCGGCAAAAGTTCGGAGCGAAAGACGCTGGGTGTCGCTCGCTCAGCTCAGGGACAGCTTTCTTCCACCTCTTTCCACGCGACCGGATCCCAATAGCCGCCGTTCGAGAATTCGCTGCTGCGCTGCTCATTCAAGTGTGCAGCGATCATGACCGTCGTATTCGGTTTGACCGTGATCGTGAGCGGCTTGGGTTTGCTGCGAAAATTCACCGCGGCGAGCTCGGTCATGCCGACGAGACGCCGTGTCGGAATCTGTTCGCGCACGAGCAGCTCATGCGTGCCGGCGCTGACGCGATAGCTTCTCGCACCGGTCGGACCGGGCGTGACGCCGTCGACGAGCAAGATCGCGGCGCCGAACAGCTGCTGCTGGCGCGGCGCGAGATCCTGCAGACTGATGCGGCCGCAGCCGCCCGTCGCCGGCGCGGGCTCGGCCGCGGCCATCGCGGCGGCGCCGAGCACCACGTGCAGCGCGGGCAGCTGCACGCTCTGCAGGGAACCGTTCAAAGTCAGCTCGGTGCCGCCGCGGCGCACGGCGAGTTCGACGGGAGCATCCGCCGGCAACGCGTCGACGCTGGATTTCAATGTCGCCGCCGCGAGCGCGCGGCCGCTGTCGTCCGCGCCGAGTCCGCGCAGCGAACGGCCGTTCACCGCGACGATCACATCGCCCGGGCGCACGCCGAGGCGCTCGGCCGTGCTGCCGGGTGTCGTGCCGAGCACGCGCAGACCATCCTGGGCATTCGCCGCGCTGGTCGCGTCGACCAACAAGCCGAGATTGACCGAGCGCTGCGCGGGCTCGTCGATGTCGAGCGTGAGTTGCTCCGGATGCGCGCCGAGCGCGCCGCTGGTCGCTAGGCGCACGAGCGTCTGATGCATTTCCTCGCGCACGCGCTGCTCGACAGCCGGCGTCGAGCCGCTGCTGTTGACTGCGTCGAGCGTGGGCGGCGCCGGCGTGTCCACGGCGAAAACGCCGGAGGCGGCGCCGAGCAGAATGGCCAAACCGAGAATGCGTGACATGGGTAAACCTCTCAAATGCGGGTCAGTTTCAATCCTTCCTTGCGTGCCGTGATCAGCGCGGCGAGCAATTCGCTTCGGCGCTTCCACAAAGGAACGAGCTCGTTCGTGTACACCCCGTGTTCGTACGCGGCCTGCAGGCGGTGGTCGATGTCTTCCAACTCGAGCGTCGCAGGGTCGGACGTCTCGGCCGCGGCGATCGCGGCGGGCGTATTGCGCGCCTGCTGCAGCGCCTGCAATTGCACCTCGAGCGCCTGCGC
>DAIMZS010000296.1:0-1693 GCA_036733825.1 Rudaea sp. | reverse complement strand
TGTCCGAACAGTCGTGCGATTTCGGTGTGGGTATAGCCTTCGAGTTCGTGCAGCACGACCACCGCGCGTGCGCGCGGCGGCAGGCGCTGCAACAACGAGATTGCATCGAGCTGCTGCGCCGGACTCGGCGTCGACGCGTGGAGATCGGCGAACATCGCCTCCGGATCGGCGTCGACGAAGCGTTTGTTCTTGCGCAACTGATCGATCGCCGCGTTCGCGGTCATGCGCTTGAGCCAGGCTCCGAACGGCGCCTCGCCGCGATAACTGCGTATGGTGTCGATCAGTTTCAAGAACACCTCATGGACTAAATCCTCGGCTTGTGCCGCATTGCCGGTCAGTCGCAGCGCCAGGCCGTAACAAGGCTGGCCGAAACGCGCATACAACGTCGCAAACGCCTGCATGTCGCCGCGCTGCGCACGCGCAAGCACGGCAGCATCGACCAGCTGCGCGAAACCTGAAAGAGTATTCAGGCCGCTGACGTCGGTGTCCGCGCTGCGATTCATTGTCGTTAGGACGCAAAACTCGCGTGGACCGTTGCAGACACGGAAGCATCCGCGGCGATAAAGGCGCGAATCCGGCGTGCGGGGCCGTGCCAAGCCAGCGCGCCAGTTACGCCGGGCGCCGGCGCGAGGCGCACGATGTGCCACTGCGCGGGCGCCCCCGCTTCCTCGGCCAGATGCGTGAGCTCGGCCACCGCGCCGTCGGCATCCAGGGCGAAGCCGACGCGATCGAGGCCGAACGCGATGCCGCGGCCGATCGCCTTGAGCACGGCTTCCTTCGCGCTCCACAGATCGAGAAAACTGCGCCGCAGCCGTTCTTCGGACAGCGCGGACAGCGCCGCGGCCTCGTCTGCGGTGAAGTAGCGATGGGCGATGTCGCGGTAGGGCCGGGCGCGATCGCTGCTTTCGATGTCGACGCCGAGCGGCTGCGTGCGGCTCACGCCGATCAACAGCGTGCGGCCGCTGTGCGAAAGATTGAAGTGCAAGGCGTGATCGGCGAGGAAAGGTTTACCCTGCGCGCCGCGCTCGATGCGCAGCGCGTCGGGGCTTATCGCCAGATAAGCTGCGAGCGTTTCGCGCAGGCGCCGTTGAGTATCGAGCGGAGTGTTGCCGCCGGCCTCGTGCTGCGGAAACACCCATAAATGGATGTCGTCCCCGCCGAGCTCGATCGGCGGTTCGGCGGGAACGAAGTCGGCGGCGGACAGCGTGTGCATGGCCCATGCTTGGCCATGCACGGCGTCATCGTCAAGCGCTCAGCGGATCAGGCGCGTGTCGACGAGATTCTTCACCACCGAAGGATCGGCCAAGGTCGAGATGTCGCCGAGCTGGTCCGGCGCGTTCTCGGCGATCTTGCGCAGGATGCGGCGCATGATCTTGCCCGAACGCGTCTTCGGCAGGCCCGGCGCCCACTGCAGATGGTCGGGCGTGGCGATGGGGCCGATTTCCTTGCGCACGTGCGCGATCAGTTCCTTCTGCAACGCCTCGGTGCCTTCGACGCCGGCCTTGAGCGTGACGTAGGCGTAGATGCCCTGGCCCTTGATGTCGTGCGGGCAGCCGACCACGGCGGCTTCGGCGACCGCAGGATGGCCGACGAGCGCGCTTTCGACCTCGGCCGTGCCGATGCGGTGGCCGGAGACGTTGATCACGTCGTCGACGCGGCCGGTGATCCAGTAATAGCCGTCGGCGTCGCGGCG
>DAIMZS010000295.1:0-4302 GCA_036733825.1 Rudaea sp. | reverse complement strand
GCTTCCAGATGCGGTTGTCGGTCAGCAGCGTTTCGTATTCGTCGACCTTGGTCGGAAAATCTTTGGTGAAGGCCTCGAGATAATCGAGCATCGAGCCTTCGCGCCATTCGTTGCGGCGCTTGAGGTCGTCGCCTTTGTGCCAGCGCGATTCCTTGTATTGCGGCATGCGGTCGGGCAGATCGCGGTAGACGCCGCCGGGGCGGTAGTACGTCGCGTGCATGCGCGCGCCCGACACCGCCTCGTAGCAGTCCATCAGCTCTTCGCGTTCGCGGAACGCGTAGAGGAACACGGCCATCGCCCCGAGATCGAGCGCGTTCGAGCCGATCCACATCAAGTGATTGAGGATGCGTGTGATCTCGTCGAACATCGTGCGGATGTACTGCGCACGCACCGGCGCCTCGATGCCCATGAGCTTTTCGATCGCGCGCACATAGGCGTGCTCGTTGCACATCATCGACACGTAGTCGAGGCGGTCCATATAGCCGATCGACTGATTGAACGGCTTCGACTCGGCCAGCTTCTCGGTGCCGCGATGCAGAAGTCCGATGTGAGGATCGGCGCGCTGGATCACTTCGCCGTCGAGCTCGAGCACGAGGCGCAGCACGCCATGCGCCGCGGGATGCTGCGGGCCGAAGTTGATCGTGTAGTTCTTGATTTCTTGCATAGTTAGAAACCAGAGCGGTCCGCAGATGGACGCGGATGAACGCAGATAAGATCAAAAGTAACGAGTTTCAGTGCCTTGCTTTTCATCTGCGTCTATCTGCGTTTATCTGCGGACAAAAAAATTCTTTCATTTCCCGACAGCGGACTTCTCGGCCGCGGCCTGGTCGTAGCGCGAGTCGTTGCGCACCACGCGCGGCACGCCGACGCGCGGTTCGACGCTGGTCACCGGTTCGTAAATCACGCGGCCGAGCACCTCGTCGTAGCGCACTTCGACGTTGCCGATCAGCGGGAAATCCTTGCGGAACGGATGGCCGACGAAACCATAATCGGTGAGGATGCGGCGCAGGTCCGGATGACCATCGAAAACGATGCCGAACAGATCGAACGCTTCGCGCTCGAACCAGTTCACGCCGGGCCAGATGCCGGTCAGCGACGGCACCACCGGCAGCGCGTCGTCCTGCGCATGGCAGCGGATGCGCACGCGCTGGTTGTTCTTGATCGACAGCAGTTGTGCGATCGCGGCGAAGCGCTTGTGGCCTGCGCCGACGATCGGGCGGTTCGACCACTGGAAGCGGCCCGGGCCCTCGCCTTCGACGCCGCGCGAGAAGCCGGTCGATGACACGTCGGTGGTGTCCCACTCGGTCTGGCCGTAGCTGAGGTAGTCGACGCCGCAGACATCGATGCACTGTTCGAAATGAAAATCGGCCTCGTCGCGCAACGACTGCGCCACCGCGAGCCAGTTTTCCGGCAGCACCTCGACGGTGGTTTCGCCGAGCGATTCGCCGGCCGAAATGATCTTGTCGCCGAGCCGCGCGGCGATGCGCTGCGCCAGCGTCGTCGGCGCCGCGGGCGCCTCGGCGGAAGCAGAATTGGCGGGCGTATCGGTCATGTGCGCGCGATGATGTTGGAGCGTGCGGGCTTGCTGGAAGCGATCATCTTTTCGCCGATAGGACTGGAGCGGCGGATCTTCTTCTGCAGCTGCAGGATGCCGTAGATCAGCGCTTCCGCCGTCGGCGGGCAGCCCGGCACGTACACGTCGACCGGCACGATGCGGTCGCAGCCGCGCACGACGGCATAGGAATAGTGGTAGTAGCCGCCGCCGTTCGCGCACGAGCCCATCGAGATGACCCACTTCGGATCGGGCATCTGGTCGTAGACGCGGCGCAACGCCGGCGCCATCTTGTTGACCAGCGTGCCGGCGACGATCATCACGTCGGACTGGCGCGGGCTCGGGCGGAACACGACGCCGTAGCGGTCCAGGTCCAGGCGCGCAGCGCCCGCGTGCATCATCTCGACCGCGCAGCAGGCCAGGCCGAACGTCATCGGCCACATCGAGCCGGTGCGCGCCCAATTGACCAGCGAATCGAGCGAAGCGGTGACGAAACCGCGCTCGAGCAGCGGATTGCCCTCGCCCGGACGCAGGATGTCTTCCACCGGCCCGGTCGCGACCGGGTTGGTGAACAGGTGTTTCTCAATGGTCGTTTCAGTCGCGCTCATCGTCATTCCCACTCCAACGCGCCCTTCTTCCAGCAGTAAACAAAACCGAGCAGCAGCAGCGCGAGGAACATCGCCATCTCGACCAGCGCGACGAGACCGATCTGCTTGAACACCACCGCCCACGGAAACAGGAACGCGATTTCCAGATCGAACAGGATGAACAGGATCGCGATCAGGTAGTAGCGCACGTCGAACTGCATGCGCGCGTCTTCGAAGGCCTCGAAGCCGCATTCGTACGCTTCGGATTTTTCCTTGTTCGCGCTGCGCGGGCCGAGCAGCGCACCGATCAGCAACAAAGCGATACCGATACCGCCGGCGACGACGAGGAACAGTAGAATCGGAAAATATTCAGCCAGCACGCATAGCCTCCGCATCTCCCTGACGCATCAGCGACTGCACATTCGAGCGCAGTCCATCCAGAAAACGGTCGCAATCAACCTTTCGGTGCAAGCCGGATCGCATCTGGGGTACACACGACTGACGCCACCGGAGCCGCGCCGCGACTCAAGACGAATATGATAGTCCGCGCGTTCAGTCTTGCCAACGCTTGCACGAGGCAACGACTTATGATTCTCGCGCCGCTCGGCGGGCGCCCGGCGGCGGCGTGCGTGTATTCTTAGCCCACACCCATTCGAGAGTCCCGCATGTCACGCCGCAAACTCGTTGCCGGAAACTGGAAGATGCACGCCTCGCGCGCGTCCGCGCACGAACTGGTCGACGCGATCGCCCAGGCGAGCGCCTCGAACGCGCTCGATGCGGTCGACATCGCCATTCTGCCGCCGCACCCTTACCTGCCCGAGCTCATCCTGCGCCACGCCGGTTCGCGCCTGATCTTCGGCGCTCAGGACGTGAGCGAACACAAGCAAGGCGCCTACACCGGCGAAACCGCCGCGTCGATGATCAAGGATATCGGCGCCAGCCACACCCTCGTCGGCCATTCCGAGCGCCGCACCATGCATCACGAGAACGCCTTCTGCGTCGCGGAGAAATTCGCGCGCGCGCAAGAGGCCGGGCTGACCCCAATTCTCTGCATCGGCGAAACGGCCGAGCAGCGCGACCGCGGCCAGGCCTTCGTCGTCGTCGCCGAACAGCTCGGCGCGACCATGGCCGCATCGGGTGTGGCCGCGCTGGAAAACGCGGTCGTCGCCTACGAGCCGGTCTGGGCGATCGGCACGGGCCGCACCGCCACCCCTGCGCAGGCGCAGGAAATGCACGCTTTCATCCGTAGCAAAGTCGCCGAACTGGATGCTAGAATAGCCGGCTCGCTCCGAATCCTTTATGGCGGCAGCGTCAAACCGGGCAATGCGGCCGAGTTGTTCGCGCAGGCGGACATCGACGGCGGACTGATCGGCGGCGCTTCGCTCGTGGCTTCGGATTTCCTCGCGATCTGCGCAGCCGCGCAGGCGTGATCAACGGACTTCATCATGGTTCTTACGCTTTTCAACATCGTCTACGTGCTCATCGCAGTCGCGATGGCCATCCTGATCCTGCTGCAGCGCGGAGCCGGCGCACAGGCCGGCTCGGGTTTCGGTGCCGGCGCGTCCGGCACCGTGTTCGGCGCCCGCGGCGCGAGCAACTTCCTTTCGCGCAGCACGGCGATCCTCGCCACGATCTTCTTCCTGCTCAGCCTCACCATGGCGTGGTACCTGAAGAACGCCGGCACGATCCGGACGACCTCGGACGACCTCGGCGTCATGGGCGCCCTGGAAACGCCGAAGGCCCCGGCCCCGGCGCCTGCCGCTCCGGCCAACAACGGCGACGTTCCCGCGGCGCCCGCCGCCGGCGCCGCAGCTCCGGCCACGAACGCGGACGTGCCCGCGGCCCCCGCCGCTACTGCTCCCTCGCCCGCTGCCGCTCCGGCCGCCGCGACGCCAGCCAAGCAGGACGACGCCGCAGCCAAACCGGCCGACACGAAGCCGGCGCCGGCCAAAACCGAGCCGAAAAAAGAAACGCCGAAGAAGCACTGATCGCTTTACCGGCATAACTCGCAACAGGTATCATATTCGGCTCGGAACGCAACGATTCCGAGCCACGGCGAAAGCCGAAAAAATCCATTGCCCAGGTGGCGGAATTGGTAGACGCACTACCTTGAGGTGGTAGCGCCGTAAGGTGTGGGGGTTCGAGTCCCCCCTTGGGCACCAA
>DAIMZS010000294.1:0-4303 GCA_036733825.1 Rudaea sp. | reverse complement strand
ATGATTTCGTTGCAGAGCTGCCGCAGATCGGGATCGCTCAATCGATTTTTGCGGCACATGAGGATCGCACCCGCATGGTGCGGGATCATCGAGCGGACGAATTCGTTGTCGGAAATCGCCGTCTGCTGGCGGATGCCGGTCCAGAACAGGACCGCAAGCACCAGCGTGACGGCGACCACGGCAATATTGAGTTTGCGGTTCGGATACATGGCCGCCATGAGAGCGAGTTCGATCAGGATCATCGGCGCTGTCATCAGGCCGGCCATGTAAAATTGATTCAAGTTGGCGAAAACGTTCTCGAACGCATCCACCATCGCGTACATGAGAATGTACATCGCCAGCCACGACAGGACGGCCATGGCTGCGAGCCGTCCGTAGTGTCCGCCGTGCATGCTGTGTTCCTGGGCTTGCATGTCGATTCTCCGGTGCTGAGCTTTGACCGGCGAATCGATGCAAGGCGTGCGCCAGAACGTGCTGCGGAGCTGAATCCGCGCCTGCGCAGCTGTCAATCGAGCTTGTTCACGGCCTGCAGTTCGGCGCGGGCCCTCTCCCCCAATACCGCTTCGCGTATCGACTTCTGCTCGAGACCCTTTGCTGCGGATTCCAGCAACGGCATGGCCTGGGAATTCTTTCCCTGCTTGGCGAGCAGCATGCCGCGTACCGCGTCCAGTGGCAGGGCCCATCGGGCGTCTCGAGCGGACCGCTCTAGTTCGGAGAGCAGAGAAGATGCCTCATCCAGTTTGCCGAGATCGATCTTGGCCAGGCAGAGATAGAGGCCCGCATACAGCGTTTCCGTTTCCTGCGGCTGAATCTTCGCGAGCGCCGGATACGCTGAAGCAAGATCGGGCAGCGCCGCACTCGCGCCGGACTTCGCGTACAAGACTTCTCCCAATGCCGCCTGGGCAGCTCGGCTCGCGTAGTGATCGGCGCCGAACTTTCGCGCAAAAAAGCGCTGCGCCTCCTGCGCGTACTGCAGCGCGTCGGGCCAGTTTCTCTGCCCTGCCGCCGTTTCGGCGAGATTGGCGAGAACAAAGCCGTACTTTTCGCTGTCGGTTCCCATCGTCCGGGCGATGACGGTCTTGGCTTCGTTCAATAGCGCCTGAGCTTCTTCGTACTTGGCCGCCCGCGCATAAACGCGGGCCAGATTGAATTTGGCCAGCGCCAGCGTGAGGCCGCCTTCCTCGCCTCGGGCGGACATGGCCTTCATCAACTTGTCCGCTTCCGCCTCCGCCTTCTTTGGCTGATTGGTTTGTTGATAAACGGCGATCAAGTCGAGATGCAGCGCATTCCGCACGCCGGCATTGTCGGGATCGACCTGCTGCGCGAGTTGAATGGCTTCCTCCAATTTCAGCAAGGCTTGGGGAAAATCTCCACGATGAAAGTAGTAGGCGAACCACGCCCGCGCCAACGGATAGCGCACCTGCGGATCGCTGCGTCCTGCGCACAGCGCGTCGAGTGTCGTCAGCTCCTCGCGCGCCTCGGCGGTCTGCGATCTGTGCAGCAGGGTTCGAACCAGATCCGAGCGCGCCCGCACAACCTGCGGACTGTTCGCATCTCCGGCGCGCTCATACAAAGCGAGAGCATGCCGGATTTCGCTTTCCGCCTCGGCGTCCAGATCGACGGAGTAGAACGATTCCGCGAGGCGAGTTCGAATCGAAGCCTCGGTCGCCGGCAGCGACGCAAACTGCGACGAGACGCGGTGGCGTGCGCCCAGCAGAACTTCTTTGACCGTGGTGTGGGCTCCGTTCACGGCGACGAACGGATTGGAGCTGTTCAGAAGGTCTTCGAAAAATAGATTGAGCGCGGCCGAGCGCTCGAACTCGTGGCGCGCGTTGTCGCGCGCGTCGAGTGCCGTTCGGTAAAGCCACAGGGCAGCCGTCACTCCCACGACGAGTGCGGCAAGCAAAGCGATCAGATAAGGCCGTCTTGCGCGGCTGCGCGCGAGCGCTTGTTGCGCGTCCCGCACGCGCCGTTCGATCGCGTGCAGATGAGCGGCTTCCGCGCGCCGCCGGTCCATGCCGCGCAGGCGGGCGGCCAATTCGGTCGCGCTCGACAACCGGCGCCCAGGATTGCCGTCGGTGGCCAGGCGAATGTCTTCGCAGAGCAGCTCATCGCCGATGTCCTGCTCCCAGCCCGAGGCCATGGGCCGGGCCAGATCGCCGGCGAGAAGCTGATAGAGCATGACGCCCAAGGCATAGACATCGCTCTGCACGGTCGGCGCCTGGCCCGAGAAGAGTTCCGGCGCGATATAAAGCGGCGTGCCCACGGAGGAATTGCCTGCGCCCGCATGCGAAACGGTGAATCCGAGTGCCGTGATGCCGGCTTCGTCGAGGCGCTTGGGGTCGAGCAGATGGCCGCTGCCGAAGTCCGTCAGGCGTATGCGCGTGCGCGACGGATCATCGTCGATCAGCACGTTGGCCGGCTTGAGGTCCTTGTGCAACACGCCGACGCCATGTGCCGCTGCGACCGTGTCGGCGATCTGCAGGAACAACTGTAGAACCTCCTCGCGAGAGAGTTGGGACAGGGAACCTTTCGACCATTCCAACAGGTTCTCCCCTCCCCACGCGCATTCGAGGAAGAACGGAGGATGTTCGAAGTTCCAATCGATCAGGTCGACGAGGTGATCGCGATCGATCACGCTTTCCTCGAGCAGGCGCAAGAGGGTCACCTCGCGCTTCAACGCGCGCAAACGCTCCTCGTCGCTGGCGAACTTGTAGACGCGCAGCGCATGTGTCTTCGCATGTTCCGCCAACCAGACCTCGCCGCCGCGCGCGCTGCCCAATTGCCGTTTCAACGTGAAGTTCGAACGCTCGGGGACCGGCTGGCCCGGGGCTAGCTGCAGATGGCTCGCCAGCCTCTGCCCCACCGCCAAACGTTCGGTGACGCCGGTGAGCCGATAACCCACGCGCGCCTGCGTGTGCAGCAACTCCGCGTTCGATTCTCCCAGCGCGCGGCGCAGCTTGGCGACCGCGACGGGCAACACTTTGTCCACCGTGATGCGGCCGTTCCAGACCTCGGCGAACAATTCTTCTTTCGTCACCACCTCGCCCGCGCGGCGAAGCAGGCAAACGAGCACTTCCAGGGCACGCCGCTCCACCTCGACCCGCAGTCCCGCCACGCGCAGTTCCTGCTGGGCTTCATCGTATTCGGCGGTGCCGAAACGGTATCGGTAAGAAACTCGGGGCGCATCGGCGTGCGGTAAAGCGTCCATTTCGATCTTCCGTGGACCTGTCGATCCGTGTCTTCTAGTACAACGATCCTGCCACGCGAAAGGGAAAGCTTGCCACTGAAAATGATCGGGAAAATTCGAAGGTTTACCGATTCTTTACCGCCTCTTTGCCGAAAACGTGAGCTTCCGCGTCCACAAACGAAGATCGCAGTCCGGGTGCGCAGCCGCAATTGGGCCGCAATCCGCACGACATCGGCAAAGCCGATTGTTAGACTTCGCGAGGGGGAGTCCATGAGCGCCGTCGAACACGCACCATTCATAACCAATTCCGATCTGACCCGCCTGCTGCGCGAATGGCGCAACGGCGACGGTCGGGTCTTTTCGGCTCTGATCGAGCAGGCTTATCCGGCCTTGAAGCGCATCGCTGCGCATCGCGTCGTGCATCAGAACGGCGCGGCCACGCTGTCGCCGACCGAGCTCGTGCACGAAGCGGCGCTGGGAATGATGCGCTCGCCGATGGATTTCGCCAACCGCGCCCATTTTTTCGCCACCATGTCGTTGGCGATGCGCTCCATCCTCGTCGATCACGCCCGCGCCCGCGCGGCGGACAAGCGCGGCGGCGACGGCGTGCAGATCAGCCTCTCCCATGCCGACGCCGGCGACGAAGGCGGATTGGCGGTCGACCTGCTCGCGCTGGAGCAGGCGCTGGCGCAGCTCGAAGCGCTCGATCCGCGTTGCGGACAGGTCATGCACCTCACCTACTTCGGCGGTCTGCAGCAAGAAGAGATCGCCGCCGTATTGAATGTATCCGTGCCTACGGTGAAACGCGATCTGCGCTTCGCGCGCTCCTGGCTGCTGAAGGCGATCGGCGATGGAGGCTGACCGCTACGCGCGGCTGCGCAAACTGTACGAAGCGGTGGTGGATGTGGAACCTGCGGCACGCGCCGAAGCGCTGCGCCGCGCAGGCGCCGACGCGGATCTCATCACCGAGGTGCTCGCCTTGTGCGCCGCCGGCGATCGCGACCGCACCGGCGCCCTGACCCGCGTCCGCGACGGCTTGTTCGACGGCGCCGTCGCGCCGCTGCCGCAGGCCGGCGAACTGTTCGGCGCCTGGCGCATCGTCGAGGAAATCGG
>DAIMZS010000293.1:0-4316 GCA_036733825.1 Rudaea sp. | reverse complement strand
ATGACCGGCTGCCAGGCTCCGTAGGCGCTCATGCCGCGCCCTCCGGCTTGCGCGTATGCCAGTCGCTCGCGCGCTGGAACTGATGCGCGGCGTTGAGCAGGCGCGCTTCCGCGAACGCCGGCGCGATCAGCTGCAGGCCGACGGGCAAGTTTTCGCCGAACCCCGCGGGCAGCGAGATCGCGGGCAGGCCGGCGAGATTGACCGCGACCGTGTTGACGTCTTCGGCATACATCGCGAGCGGATCAGAATTCTTTTCGCCGAGCTTGAACGCGACCGTCGGCGTGGTCGGCCCGGCGATCAGGTCGACCGATTTGAATGCCTCGGCGAAATCGTTCGCGATCAAGCGCCGCACGCGCTGCGCGCGCAGGTAGTAGGCGTCGTAGTAGCCGGCCGACAGCGCATAGGTGCCGACGAGAATGCGGCGCTTCACTTCTGCGCCGAAACCTTCGGCGCGCGTGCGTGTGTACAAATCCTCGAGCGACTTCGGATCGGCACAGCGATGTCCGTAACGCACGCCGTCGAAGCGCGCGAGATTGCTCGATGCCTCGGCCGGCGCGATCACGTAATAGGCCGGAATCGCGAGTCCGGCGTTCGGCAGCGAAATGTCGACGAGCGTCGCGCCGAGCTTTTCGTATTCTTTGAGCGCAGCCTGCACCGCCGCGCCGACACCCGCGTCGATACCGGCGCCGAAATATTCGCGCGCGACGCCGATGCGCAGGCCTGCCAGGGGCTTCGCCAGCGTGCCGACATAGTCGTCGACAGGGCGATTCGCGCTCGTCGCATCGCGCGCGTCGTGGCCGGCCATCGCGGCGAGCACATGCGCGCAGTCCTCGGCGCTGCGTGCGAGCACGCTTGCCGTGTCGAGGCTCGACGCGAACGCGATCATGCCCCAGCGCGAGACGCGGCCGTAGGTCGGTTTGAGCCCGGTGATGCCGCAGAACGCGGCTGGCTGGCGGATGGAACCGCCCGTATCGGTGCCGGTCGCGAACGGCACCACGCCGGCGGCGACCAGCGCGGCCGAGCCGCCCGACGATCCGCCGGGCACGCGCGTCATGTCCCACGGATTCTTTACCGGGCCGTAGAACGAATTCTCGTTCGACGAGCCCATCGCGAACTCGTCCATGTTCGCCTTGCCGATCGATACCGCTTGCGCGTCGGCGAGTTTGGTAACGACGGTGGCGTCGTACGGCGGCACGAAGTGGTCGAGCATGCGCGAGGCGCAGGTCGTGCGCAGGCCGTTCGTGCAGAAGATGTCCTTGTGCGCGAACGGAATGCCGGTCAGAGCGGACGCGGAATGTTTCGCCAGCGCGGCGTCTGCGCGTTCGGCGGCGGCGAGCGCGCCGGTTTCGTCGAGCGTGATCAGCGCATTCAGATCGGCGCGGTTCTTTGCGGCGGCGAGCGCCTGCCGAGTCAAATCGGTTGCCGACGTTTTCCGCTCACGCAGGGCCTGCGCGAGTTGCGCGATCGAAGAGCTCATACCGCTTATTCGAGAACTTTGGGGACGAGATAGAGGCCGCCGCGCGCGTCGGGCGCGAGCGCGAGGAACGCGTCGGCGCGGTCGGGTTCGGTCACCGCATCGGCGCGCCAGGCCAGCGTCTGCTCGTGCGGGTGCGCCAGCGGGGCCACGCCGTCGATCTGCGCCGCGCCAAGCTGGTCGGCGAGGTCGAGCACGCGGCTCAGCTCACCGGCGATCGGCGCCAGCTCGTTCTCGCCGACGGCGAGGCGGGCAAGGCGGGCGATGTGGCGCACGGTGGCGGCGTCGATGGACATGGGCTGGGATTTGGGATTGGATATTGAGATTCGGGAGAGCATCGCCGATTTGACGCGGCGCGGCAAGGAGCGCCCCCTTCCGGCTGCCGCCACCTTCCCCCGCGCTGCGCGCAGGGGAAGGATTCGAACTCATAGCCGCACTTTTTTCCTCGCTTCCCCTGCGCAGCGGGGGAAGCTGTCGCGAAGCGACTGAAGGGGGCCGTTTCTAAAAATTCAAACGCTTACTCCCGACCTTGCGCGAGTACCGCCTGGATGTCCTCGAGCCGATGCCCGCGTGTGTCGATGCCCCGGCGCAGCAGCACGGCGCCCGACACGGCCAGCGGCACCGCGATCAGCACGGCCGAGAGGACGAAATGCTCGAAGAAGCCGGCGACGCCGAGCCCGGCGCCGACGATGCCGCCGAATTTCGAACTCGCCGCGATCAGGCCCGCGCCGGTGCCGCGGTAGTGCACGGGATAAATTTCCGCGGCGTAGGGAATCAGCATCGCGATCACGCCGCTCGTGCTGATCAACAGCGCCACTGTCGCCGTGGTCACCGCCGCCGCGGAATGCAGTTCGAGCAGAGCCAGCGCGCAGAACACGAGCAGGGACAGCGCGGACAACGCGATGAACAACACCAGCGTCTTGATCGCACTCCAGCGGTGATACAGCCAAACCACGGCGCCGATGCCCGGCAGCGCGAGCACGGCGGACCAGGCGAGCAACGTGCTCGTCGCCTTCGCCGCGATTCCGAGCTTGATCAGATTGACCGGCAGCCAGAGCACGAAACCGAAATTCGCCAAACCCCAGCCGAGGCCGCAGCCGACCAGACCCCAGGTGATGCTGGCCTGACGGCCGTGCAGCAGCGCGCGCAGGCCGCCGACGCCGATCGGCGCGTCGATTTCCGGCGCGCCGGGCGTGGCGTCGGCATCGCGCTCGATCGCGGCGCGCGCTTCGGTCGGCGTGTGCGCGCCGGAGAACTTGAGCAGTACCGCGCGCGCCTCGTTCTCCAGGCCCTGGCTGGCGAGGAAGCGTGGCGATTCGGGAATCCAGCGGTTGAGCAGCAGGATGATCGCGCCGGTCGGCAGGTTGAGCAGCCACAGCGAGCGCCAGCTGAAGATCGGCTCCAGCAGCGCAGCCGCGCCCGCCGCGGCAAGATAGCCGGCCGAGGTGCCGACGCCGCCGAGCGCGACGAGCAGCCAGCCGCGGTGCGCCGCCGGGATCGCCTCGGCCATCAGCGTGAACGCGATCGGCAGCAGGCCGCCGGCCGAGGCGCCCATCAGGAAACACATCGCGAGGTTCCACTCGAACGACGGCATCGCGCCGCAGATCGCCGTGGCCATGAACATCAGCGCGGACAGCAGGATGGCAGCGCGCCGGCCGAACAGATCGCCGAGACGGCCCCAGACGACCGAACCGACCGTCGTGCCGATCAGCGCCCACAACGCGAGCTGGGCCGCGGTCTGCTTGGTGATGTCGTATTCGACGGTCATGCCCGGGATGACGAAGCCGAGCGTCGCCGGCTTCATCACGTCGATCGTGAGCGCGACGATCAGCACGATCACCAGCGTCCAGTGTTCGCGGTTGAGCGGAATGCGGTCGGCGATATGGAACCAGGCATGATCGCGCGCCGCCTGCAGCGATTCGCGCATCTGCGCCAGGCGCGGCATCAGGCCGTAGATCGACAGGGCGAGACCGAGCGGAATCAGCGCCATGCCGACCAGCATCGTCGTGTCCATCGGCATGCCGGCGAGGTGATAGTGCATGTGCGCACCCATCGCCAGCATCGGCCCGTGCGAGAACACGCCGGCAGCCACGAGCAGGCAGCCGATCCAGAACGCGATCGGATGATGAAAGGAGATGCCGCTGGTTTTTACTGCCGTGCTCATGTGCTCGTGTTGTCCATCTGCGCTCGTCTTGCCGCAAAACGCCCAATAAAGCCCCATATTTAACAGCTTTTTTCCTTGCTTCGCTTTAGGGCGCTTACTACACTGTCGCGCTTTTCTCGCAAGACGCGGCGCCACGTTTTCGGCGGTATTGGATTTTCATAATGTTCAAAGGTTTACGCGGGCTCTTTTCCAACGATCTGTCGATCGATCTCGGCACGGCGAACACGCTGATTTACGTGCGCGGCCAAGGCATCGTACTGAATGAGCCCTCGGTGGTCGCGATCCGCCAGGACCGCGGCCCCGGCGGCCCGCGCTCGGTCGCCGCGGTCGGCGCCGACGCCAAACGCATGCTCGGCCGCACGCCGGGCAACATCGTTACTATCCGGCCGATGAAGGACGGCGTCATCGCCGACTTCACCATGACCGAGGAAATGCTCAAGCAGTTCATCAAGAAGGTGCACCGTGCGCGCATGTTCCGCCCGAGTCCGCGCGTGCTGGTCTGCGTGCCCTGCGGTTCGACCCAGGTCGAGCGCCGCGCGATCAAGGAATCGGCCGAGTCGGCCGGCGCGCGCGACGTGTATCTGATCGAGGAACCGATGGCCGCGGCGATCGGCGCCGGCATTCCGGTGCACGAGGCGCGCGGCTCGATGGTGCTCGACATCGGCGGCGGCACCTCCG
>DAIMZS010000292.1:0-4339 GCA_036733825.1 Rudaea sp. | reverse complement strand
TCGAGGCGACGAGCTTCGTCAGCCCGAAATGGGTGCCGCAGCTCGCCGACGCGGCCGAGGTCTATACGGGCATTCAAAAGAAATCCGGCGTGCGCTATCCGGTGCTCGTACCGAACCTGCAGGGCTATGAACGCGCGCGCGAAGTCGGCGTCGAGGAGATCGCTGTGTTCACCGCGGCGAGCGAGGCGTTCAATCGCAAGAACATCAACGCCTCGATCGCTGAATCGCTCGAACGCTTCGCGCCGGTGATCGAGCGCGCGAAGGCCGATAAGGTCGCCGTGCGCGGCTACGTCTCGACTGTGCTCGGCTGTCCGTATCAGGGCGAGGTGCCGCTAGCCGACGTCGTGCGCGTGGCCAAGGCGCTGCACGCGATGGGTTGCTACGAAATTTCACTCGGTGACACGATCGGCATCGGCACGCCGGCAAAGGCGCGCGCAATGCTCGCGGCGGTCGCGGCCGAGGTGCCGATGTCGGCGCTCGCGATCCATTTCCACGACACGCGTGGGCAGGCGCTCGCCAACATTCTCGCCTGCCTGGAACTCGGCGTCGGAGTGATCGATTCTGCCGTGTCCGGCGTCGGCGGCTGCCCGTACGCGCGCGGCGCGAGCGGCAACGTCGCCAGCGAAGATGTGGTCTACATGCTGCACGGCATGGGCATCGCCACGGGCATCGATCTCGACAAGCTCATCGAGACCGGCCAGTGGCTCAGCGCGCAGCTTGCGCGCGACAACGGCAGCAAGGTCGGCAAGGCTGCGTAAGCCGTTACGCGGCGACGAGCTTGCGATACGCACGCGGCGTCATCCCGACCGTCGCCTTGAACTGGCGCGCGAAGGCGCTCTGGTCGGCAAATCCGCAGGCGAGACCGATGTGCGCAATGCTGCCCTCGCCACCCAGCTGCCGCATCGCCGCTTCGATGCGCAGCCGCGTCAGCGCCTGCTGCGGAGTGATCTGGAATACGTTGCGAAAATGCCGCTCGAGCTGGGCCAGCGACACGCCGGCCAATTCGGCCAGCTTCGTCATGCGCACGTTTTCGGCGTAGTGACGTTGCAGATGATCGACGACGCGGCGCAGACGATCATAAGTCGGATGACGCCCGTCCGGCTGGCCGAGGTCGCGTGAAATGCCGACCACGCCGCGCACCTTGCCGCGCAAACGTAAAGGATGCTTGCGCGTCAGGCACCAGCCCGGTGCGCGATTCGGGAAGATGTGTACTTCGAGCTGATCTTCGATCGTCTCGCCGCCGAGCACGCGTTTGTCCTGCGCAGCGTAGGAGCCGCCCATGTGCGCCGGGAACAGCTCGGTCGCGCTGCGCCCGATCACCTGCGTGCGGCGCTTCAGGCCGAGGCGGCGCACGAGCGTCAGGTTGGCGTGGGTGTAGCGCCCCGCCGCGTCTTTGACGAAGAAGACGACGTCGGGCAGCACGTCAAACAGGCTTTCCAGTTCTTCGGCGGCAATGGTGACCGGCATGGAGAAATTGTGCCGAATTCCGCATCGAAAATCAGCAAGTCTTTCTAGACGCCAGCCGCCGCCGGGCCGACCATCCCGGCATGCACAAAATAGACGTCATCGATTCGCATACCGGCGGCGAGCCCACGCGCGTGGTCATCGCTGGTTTTCCCGACCTCGGCAGCGGCCCGCTCGCCGAACGCCGCGAGCGCTTTCGCCGCGAATTCGACCACTGGCGCAGCGCGATCGCCTGCGAGCCGCGCGGCTCCGACACGATGGTCGGCGCGTTGTTGCTGCCGCCGGTGGAAAAGAACGCCTGTGCCGGCGTGATCTTCTTCAACAATGTCGGCTATCTCGGCATGTGCGGCCACGGCAGCATCGGCGTGATCCGTACGCTCGCCCATCTCGGCCGCATCGCGCCGGGTCTGCACACGCTGGAAACGCCGGTCGGCACGGTCGGTGTGGAGCTGCATGCCGACGGCCGCGTGTCGATCGACAACGTGGAAAGTTACCGCCATGCCGCCAACGTGCGCGTCGACGTGCCGGGCTTCGGTTCAGCGACCGGCGACGTCGCCTGGGGCGGCAACTGGTTCTTCATCACGAAAGACACACCGGTGCCGCTCGATTTCGCCCGCGTGCGCGAGCTGACCGCCTACACCGAAAACCTGCGCCTCGCGCTCGAAGCGAACCGCATCACCGGTGCGGACGGCGCCGAGATCGACCATATCGAAATCAACGCGGCCTCGCCGTCGCCCGATGTCGACGCGCGCAACTTCGTTCTCTGCCCCGGTCTCGCCTACGACCGCTCGCCCTGCGGCACGGGCACGAGCGCGAAGATCGCCTGCCTCGCCGCCGACGGCAAGCTCGCGCCCGGCGCGGCGTGGCGGCAGGAAAGCATTCTCGGCAGCGTGTTCGAAGGCCGCTATTCGGCCGGTGCGCGCGGCGTGCGGCCGCGCATCACCGGCAGCGCGCATGTCACCGCGCAGAGCACGCTGTTCATTGATCCGGTGGACCCGTTCGCCTGGGGCGTCGGCGCGGACACGAACGGCGCGCGCGGGTGAATACGTTCGACCTGATCGTCGTCGGCGCCGGCATCGTCGGCGCGGCCTGCGCGGACCTCGCCGCGGCGCAGGGCCTGCACGTCGCGATCGTCGAGCCGGGACCGATCGGCGGCGGCGCCACCGCCGCGTCGATGGGTCATCTCGTCGCGATGGACGACGATCCGGCCGAACTCGCGCTGTCGCGCTACTCGTTGCAGCTCTGGGAAGCATATGCAGATTTGCCTGGGGCGGAATTCAGCCGCTGCGGCACGCTCTGGATCGCGCGCGACGAACGCGAGCGCGCCGGCATCGACGCGAAGATCGCACGCCTCGCGCAGGCCGGCATCCGCGCGCAGGCGATCGACGCGCCTACGCTATACGAACTCGAGCCGGAACTGGCGCCGGATCTCGCCGGCGGCATGCTCGTCGCCGACGAGGCCGTCGTCTATCCGCCGCGCGTCGCCGAATTCCTCGTCAAACGCGCGCTGTCGCGCCACGCAACTCTATTTCACGGCCGCCGCGCGCAGCAGATCGCTGATGGCGGCGTTACGCTCGACGACGGCACGCGCTTGCACGGCCCGGCGCTGGTCGCCACCGGTTGCGCCCTGCCCGATCTGCTGCCGATGTTGCCGATGCGCGCGCGCAAAGGACATCTCGTCATTACCGACCGCTACCCGGCGTTCGTACACCATCAACTGCTCGAACTCGGCTACGCCGACAGTGCACACGGCGACGCGCCAATCTCGGTGGCGTTCAACGTGCAGCCGCGGCCGAGCGGGCAAGTGCTGATCGGCTCGTCGCGCGAATTCGATACGAGCCGCGGCATCTCGATGCCGACACTACGGCGCATGCTCGAGCGTGCGTTCGCCTTTCTGCCGCGGCTGCGCGAACTGCAGGCGCTGCGCATCTGGACCGGTTTTCGCCCGACTCCACCGGACGGCCGCCCCTATCTCGGCCCCGTGCCGGGCCTGCGCGATGTCTGGGTCGCGGCGGGCCACGAAGGACTCGGCGTCACCACCGCGTTCGCCAGCGCGCGCCTGATCATCGACCAATTGCTCGGCAGCGATACGGCGATCGATCCCGCGCCGTATCTGCCGACGCGAGGCACCGCATGAGTTCGACGAGGAACCTCGTACGCGTGCTGGTCAACGGCTGCCCCGTCGAGGTGCCGGCGGGCGCCAATGTCGCCGCGGCGGTCGCGCGCGTCACCTCGACATTCGGTTACGGCGTCGGCGGCCGTGCGCGTGCGCCGCTGTGCGGCATGGGCGTGTGCTTCGAATGCCGCGTGCGCATCGACGGCGTCGACCAGCAGCGCGCCTGCATGACGATCGCGCGCGAGGGCATGCGCGTGCAGACCACCGGAGACGCGGCATGAGTGAGCACTACGACGTGCTCATCGTCGGCGCGGGCCCTGCCGGCCTCGCCGCAGCCGATGCGGCGGCCGGCCACGGCCTGCGCGTCGGGCTGCTCGACGCGCAGGCGACACAAGGCGGACAGGTCTGGCGCCATGATGTGCGGCGCGCGCCGGCGCACGCTGCGGCAGTCGCTTTCGAAGCGGTGGCGCGTCACACGAACATCGCCTGGCTTGAACGAACGCAAGTCGTTGCCGCTGCGACTGACCGGCTGCTCGTCGAACAGGACGGACAATCGCGTAGTCTGCACTATGACAAACTCGTCCTTGCCTGCGGCGCACGCGAATTGTTGCTGCCGTTTCCGGGCTGGACGCTGCCCGGCGTGCTCGGCGCCGGCGGCGCGCAGGCGCTGGTCAAACAAGGCTGGCCGGTCATGGGCAAACGCGTCGTCGTCGCCGGTTCCGGCCCGTTGCTGCTTGCCGCGGCGGCGACCTTGCGCAA
>DAIMZS010000291.1:0-4349 GCA_036733825.1 Rudaea sp. | reverse complement strand
GCGCTGGATTCCGGCTTGACCAGCCATCCGGCTGTTGAAAGCCGCCGGAATGACGGCGAGAAACAGGATTCCCGCATCCGCGGGAATGACGAGAGAAAACAGCCCCCGGTAAACAGATGTAACGGTTTGCAAAATTCGTAGCACCCACGTGACAGCGCGCCTCAGCGCGGTATAGTGACGCGCTATGAGCGACGCTAAAATCCTCCTTGCCGACGACGACGAAGAACTGAGCCAACTGCTCAGCGACTTCCTCGTGCGCGAAGGCTTCGCCGTCGATGTCGCCGAAGACGGCAACTTGGCGCTGCAGCGCCTGGCCGGCGACGACTACGATGCGATGATCCTCGACGTGATGCTGCCGCAGAAATCCGGCATCGACGTGCTGCGCGAATTGCGCCGCACCTCGCAGTTGCCGGTGTTGATGCTGACCGCGCTCGGCGAGGACATCGACCGCATTCTCGGCCTCGAGCTCGGCGCCGACGATTACGTGCCCAAGCCGTGCAATCCGCGCGAGATCGCCGCGCGGCTGCGCGCCATCCTGCGCCGCACGCGCGGCGAGAACGATGTGACGCATTTGGGCGACATCACGCTCGGTCCGGTCAAACTGGCGATGGCGGCGCGCACGGTCAGCGTCCGCGGCGAAGCGGTGACGCTGACCGGCACGGAATTCAACATTCTCGCCCTGCTGATGCGCGAGGCCGGCCACGTCGTCGGCAAGGATGCGATCGCGCAGAGCGTGCTCGGGCGCACCTTGCGTCCGTTCGACCGCAGCATCGACGTGCATATTTCGAAACTGCGCCGCAAGCTGGGTCCGGCGGCGGACGGCGATTCGCTAATCCATACGATCCAGCGCGGCGGTTATCTGTTCCGCATAGTAGAGGAGTAAAGCGTGCGCCGCCTGTTCTGGCGCATCTTCGCCCTGTTCTGGACCGCCACGCTCGTCCTGATTCTCGCCATCGCGTGGAGTACCACGTACACGTTCGAAAACGAGAAGATTCCCGGCCTCGGCATCACGCGCATGGAGTCGGTGCTCAACGAACAACTGCGCGGCGCGAGCCGGGCGCTGCACTCGGGCGGTATCGAGGCTTTGCGCGAAGTGCAGCGCGGCTCGAAAGAGCGCGGCATCACCCTGTACGTGCTCGACGCCAACAACAAGGACGTCCTCGGCAACGAAGTGCGCGACGACATCGCCGCGGAAATCGCCAATGCGGTCGCCGACGAACAGGGGCTGCATTCGGGCCGCAGCCGTATCCGCACGATCGTCCTGGCCGGCGACGTCCGCTACACGGCGGTCGCCGCCTATCTGAATCATCCGATGCTGCGCATGCTGTATCGGCGCCCGACCTATTTCTGGGACCAGGTCGTCATCGCCAGCATCATCAGCGCTCTGTTCGCGCTGATCCTCGCCGCTTATATCGCCGCGCCGCTCTCGCGCATCCGCGCGGGCGCGCGCCGCGTCGCCGGCGGCGATCTCGATGCGCGCGTCGGCCCGCTGCGTTTCGGACGCAGCGCGGAGATGCTCGCCCTTGCCAGCGAATTCGACGGCATGGCCGCGCGCCTGAAGGAACTCGTCGAAGGCCAGCGCCGCCTGATCCGCGACGTATCGCACGAGATGCGCTCGCCGCTTGCGCGCCAGCGCGTCGCGCTCGAACTCGCGCGCAGCCAGGTTCCGGCCGGCGACGTGCGCCTTCAGCTCGACCGCATCGAACGCGAGTCCGAACGCCTGGAGGAAATGATCGCGCAGGCGATCCAACTCACGCGCATGGAAACCACGCGGCCGGCCAAGATCGAATCCGTCGCGCTCGATGCGCTGGTCTCCGACATCGTCGCCGACGCGTCCTTCGAAGCGCAGGCGCGGCAATGCCTGCTGAGCATCGAACACCAGGCGCCGCTGACGGTGAACGCCGAAGCGGATCTGCTCGGCAGCGCGATCGAGAACGTCATTCGCAACGCGGTCAACTACACCCGCACCGACTCGACCATCCGCATTCGACTGGACCGCAACGACCGCGAAGCGCGGCTGCGCGTCACCGACGCCGGCCCCGGCGTGCCCGACGCGGACCTCGTGCGCATCTTCGAACCTTATTTCCGCACCGACGATGCGCGTGCGCGCAAAAGCGGCGGCTCCGGACTGGGCCTGGCCATCGCCAAACGCGCCGTCGAACGCCAGGGCGGGCGCATTCGCGCGAGCAACGTGGCCGGCGGCGGGCTCGAGATCGAAATCGTTCTGCCGCTCGCGTAGACCGATCAAGGTTATCAGGATCCGCCTTAATCGTCGCTGCGTTTCGCCGCAAGCGCGAAAACTGTGATTTCCGATTGACTCCCGCACCCGATTTGGCGCTATGCTGAATCGTCCGATGTCTGGATGATCATGAATTTCTCACCGTGAAACCCGCGTTACAACTCCGCCTGCATCAGCAACTTTCGCTGACGCCGCAACTACAGCAGGCCATCAAGCTGCTGCAGATGTCGAGTGTCGAGCTGGAAATCGAGCTGCGCCAGGTCGTCGAATCCAATCCTCTGCTCGAACTGAGCGAAGCCGCGGGCGACGAAGACGCCGTCGCGGCGAACGAATACGAATTCGACGGCGAATCCGCCGCGCCCGAATCCGAAGCGGCGCAAAGCGACAGCGAACCCGGCGAATCGGTCGAAACCTCCGCCGCCGACGAAACGCGCGAAGCCGACGACTTCGAACTCGCCGGCGATTTCGAGGACGACGGCAGCGACTACGGCACACCGAAACCGATCGACGACGACGGTCTCGAGAAACAGGAACCCGAGCCGGAGGATTTGCGCGATCATCTTCTCTGGCAACTCAACCTCACCTCGTTGTCGCCGCGCGACCGGGCGATCGGCACGACGATCATCGAAGCCATCGACGAGGACGGCTACCTGCACGAAGATGCAGAATCGCTGTGCACTTCACTGACCGGCTTGCCCGCGATCAACGGCAATGCGGTCTCGGAGGCGGAAGTCGAAGCGATGCGCCACCGCATCCAGCACTTCGATCCGATCGGCGTCGCCAGCCGCCATCTCGGCGAATGCCTGCGCGTGCAGCTCGACGCCTTCGAACCCGACACGCCCGGCCTGAAAGCGGCGCACGAAATCGTGACCCAGCATCTGGAAACGCTCGCGCGCAACGACCGCGCCCGTCTCGCCAAGACGCTGCGCGCCGATGCCGCGACGATCGATGCGGCGATCGCGCTGATCCGTTCGCTCGACCCGAAACCCGGCCGGCAGTACAGCGCGACCGCGCCCGAGTTCGTCGCGCCCGATGCCTACGCGCGGCGCCAGAACGGACGCTGGGTGGTCACCCTGAGCCCGCACTGCCAGCCGCGTCTGTCGATCAACCGCCACTACTCCGGCTTGATCGCGCGCGCGCAACGCGACGATGCACAGTATCTGCGCGGCCAGCTGCAGGAGGCGCGCTGGTTGATCAAGAGTCTCGCCACGCGCGCCGACACGATGCTCAAGGTCGCCAACGCGATCGTGCGCGCGCAGGCTGCGTTCCTCGACTTCGGCCCCGAAGCGATGCGCCCGCTCGTGCTGCGCGACATCGCCGACGAAATCGGCATGCACGAATCCACCGTCTCGCGCATGACCACGCGCAAGTACCTGCACACGCCGCGCGGTACATTCGAATTCAAATTCTTCTTCTCCTCCGGCGTCGGCACAGTCGACGGCGGCGCGGCCTCGTCCACCGCCATCCAGGCGATGATCAAGAAGCTCATCGACGAAGAGACGCCGCGCAAGCCCTTGTCCGATCAAGCACTTGCCGCCGAACTCCAGCGCCGCGGCATCGAAGTCGCGCGGCGCACCGTGGCCAAATACCGCGAGGGTATGAATATTCCATCTTCGAATGAGCGCAGCCGGTTGTGTCTGGCGGCCTCTGCGCTATGATCGAAACCGTATTCCATCCATTCTGAGGAGGCAGGCGCGGAACCAACGACAAACGCATCGGTCTGAATTTTTGTCCGTCCTGTCCGGCGGACTTCACGAGTTCACATTCAGAGGATTTCGTCATGCAGATCACCGTCAGCGGCCATCAAGTCATCGTCACCCCCGCCCTGCGCGATTACGCCGAATCGAAGCTCGGACGCATCGTCCGCCATTTCGAGCACCTGCACGACGCCAACGTTGTCCTCTCCGTGGAGAAACTCTTCCAGAAGGCCGAAGCCACGGTTCACTGCGCCTCCAACAAGACCATCTACGCCGACGCGGTCGGCGCCGATCTTTACGCCGCGATCGACGGCCTCGCCGACAAACTCGACCGGCAAGTGAAGAAGCACAAGGAAAAACTCAAGAACCATCACCGCGACATTGTTCGCGAGGCGCGATACGCCAGCTGAGTT
>DAIMZS010000290.1:0-4354 GCA_036733825.1 Rudaea sp. | reverse complement strand
GCTCCCCGCGCGTGACGACGACATCGTCCTCGATGCGAATGCCGATGCCGCGCCATTGCGCGGCCACGCCCTTCGCGTCGGGCGCGATGTAGATGCCGGGTTCGACCGTGACGACCATGCCGGGCTCAAGTTCGCGGTATTCGCCGTCGATGCGGTAGTCGCCGACGTCGTGCACGTCGAGGCCGAGCCAGTGCCCGGTCTTGTGCATGTAGAAGCGCCGGTACGTGCCCTCGTTGATGTTTTTCTGCAGGCTGCCTTTGAGTAGGCCGAGCTTGATCAAGCCGGCCGTGATCACGCGCACCGCCGCGTCGTGATAGGCGATGAACGGGCGCCCGGGCCGCACTTCGGCGATCGCCGCGCGCTGGGCGGCGAGCACGATGTCGTACAGCGCGCGCTGCGCTGCGGTGAATTTGCCGTTGACCGGAAACGTGCGCGTGATGTCCGAGGCGTAGCAGTCGAGCTCGGCGCCCGCGTCGATCAGCAGCAGGTCGCCGTCTTTGAGCGGCGCGTTGTTCGCGCGATAGTGCAGCACGCAGCCGTTCGCGCCGCCGGCGACGATCGGCTCGTAGCTCGGCACCGCGCCGTGCTTGCGAAACGCGTGCAGCAGCTCGGCTTCGATTTCGTGTTCATTCATGCCGGGACGCGCGGCGCGCATCGCGCGCAGGTGCGCTTCGGCGGCGATCTTCGCGCAGCGCGCCATCACGCGCAGCTCGGCGCGCGTCTTGTACAGACGCAGATCATGCAGGATGTGGCCGAGCGCGACGAACTCGTGCGGCGCGCGCGCGCCGCGGCGGATCTGTTCGCGCACGCGGTTGACCCAGCCGATCAGCTTGGTGTCGAACTCGACGTCGCGGCCGAAGTGGTAGTAGACGCGCGAGCGCCCCTCGATCATGCCGGGCAGAATGTCGTCGATGTCGCCGATCGGGAACGCGTCATCCATGCCGTAGCGCGCGACCGCGCCTTCGGTGCCGGCGCGCGCGCCGTCCCAGGCTTCGCGTTCGGCGTCGCGTTCGCGGCAGAACAGAATTTCCTCGCCGTGCTCGCGGCCCGGAATCAGCGCGAGCACCGCCTCCGGTTCGCCGAACCCGGTCAAATATTGGAAATCGCTGTCCTGCCGATAGGGATAGTGCGAATCGTTGTTGCGCACGCGTTCCGGCGCGGCCGGCACGATGCAGATCGCGTTTTCGCCGACGATGCGCATGAGCTGTTTGCGGCGGCGGGCGTATTCCTTCGGTTCGATCATGCGGTTCCGTCAGTGCAGGGTCGCGCCGGATTCCGGCGCCGCATGCAATTCCGCATGCAGCAAGAGGGCGCCGACGCGAATGAATTCGACGACTTCGGCGAGCGCGGCTTCGTCGTCTTCGTTGCCGGCGTATTCGAAGTCGGTGGCCGCGATCGTGCCGAAGTCGGCGAGAATTTCCTCGGCGTCGCGCGACAGCGAGCCGCGGTGCCCCGCGCCAGCCAGGCCGAAACCGCCGAGAAAACCTCGGCACCATTCGACGAGCGCGTCGGCGCGGCTGTCAATGGATGTTTCCGCGGGCGGCAGCAACGGCTCGAAGCCGAGATCGGGATCGCCCAGCCACGCCGCGCATTGGCGGTACAGCTGCTCGAGCAGTTCGGCCGGCAGTGCGGGCGCCGTCTCCTCGCCGTGATTGAATTCGAGGGCGTCGAACCAATGCCGCGCATCGGCGCTGCCGCCGCCGCAGAGATAGCCGGTCAGCGAACCGTGCAGGTCGCTCGCGCCGACGCCGGTCCGGGCGCGGGCGAGCGCGTCGCCGAGTTCGCTGTAGCTGATCGCCGTGTCCGACACCGTCCGCCCGAAGCGCTGGGGAATCCGCACATTGTAGCAGCGAGCCCGGCCGATCCGGCGCGGCGGCAGACCCGATCTTTCGCCGCGTTGACCGTATTCGGCGGCTTGCATATAGTGCCTGCATGCCCGAGTCGCCCAACCTCGCCAACGAGCTCGCCGAAATCGGCGGGCGGCTGGATCGTCTGCTCGAGCTGGTGCATCGCCTCACCGAGGAAAACCGCAGCCTGCGTGCCAGCCAGGAACAGCTCAACGTCGAGCGCGCGAATCTCTTGGCAAAGAACGAGCAGGCGCGCTCTCGCGTGGAAGCGATGATCGTGCGGCTGCGTTCGCTGGAGAGCAACGCATGAGTGAAGCGACACCGGTGGCGGTCAGCATTCTCGACCGCGAATTTCTCATCGGCTGCACGCCCGAAGAACGGCCTGGCCTGATCGCGGCCGCGGCCTATCTCGACGGCAAAATGCGCGAAGTGCGCGGCAATACGCGCACGCAGGGTCTCGACCGCATCGCGGTGATGGCCGCGCTCAACATCGCGCATGAACTGATGCAGAGCAAGCAGCGCGCCGATATCGACGGCGGCAGTTTGGCGCAGCAATTGCAGACGTTGCGCGGCAAGCTCGACACGGCGCTGGCTGCGCACGTAAAATAGCGGCGCGTCCCCTGCAATGCGCGACAGCGCATCCAAACATATCGCCTTGGTCCTATAAACGACCCCGGGACGGCAGAGACTCGGTCCGTGTGCATGTCCGCCGTGTGTGGAAAGCCTGACGACCAGTGAGCCTTCCCACCTGATCTTCGGATCAAGGTCGTTTGATGTGCATCGGCATTGCGGAGGGCGTACTTTATTTGTGCGTTCGTCCTTGAGCGCGAAGATCAAGAGGCGGCCATCCCTGGCCGCACTTTTCAATTAAAAGCTTCCGCCGGGGGAGTGTCCCTCTTGGATTCAAGAGCGATACTATGGCGGCTTCTATGAATACCTCGAACAGCGATGCGAGCATCGCCTTGCGCGTGCAGATGCGCGAACGACGTGCTGGCCTGAGCGCCGCTGAGCGCATTGCCGCGGCGAGCGGCGTGGCGGCCAGTCTCGAACAGCTTCCCGAGTTTCTTGTCGACCGACGCGTCGCCGGCTACTGGGCCGTCGGCGGCGAGGTGCCGCTGCTGGCAGCCGTCGCGCGCCTGCGCGCGCGCGCGCAGCAATATTTTCTGCCGATCGTCGGCAAGGACCGCCGCCTGGGTTTCGCGCCGCTGCTGCCGAATGCGAACCTGCAACCCAATCGCTACGGCATCCCGGAACCCGAACACGCCGCGGCCGATCTGCTCGCGCCGCAGGATCTCGACCTCGTCCTCGTGCCGCTGACCGCATTCGACCGCGCCGGCCGCCGCCTCGGCATGGGCGGCGGCTATTACGACCGCAGCTTCGCCTTCCTGCGCGAAACCGCGCGCCCGGCGCAGCCGCTGCTCGTCGGAATCGGCTACGCTTTTCAGGAAGTCGCAACGCTATCCACGCAAGACTGGGACGTCATGCTCGATTTCATCGCGACAGACAAAGAATTGATCGACTGCACTCCGCCGGAGAGCCGCCCGTGAACTATTGGTTGATGAAATCCGAACCGGACGAGTTTTCCATCGACGATTTGAAAACACGTAAGACCGAGCCGTGGAGCGGCGTGCGCAACTACCAGGCGCGCAACCACATCCGCGCGATGAAGAAAGGCGACGAGGTGATGTTCTATCACTCCAGCTGCGAAGTGCCCGGCGTCGTCGGCATCGCGACCGTCGCGACCGAGGCGCATCCGGACCCGACCCAGTTCGATCCGAAAAGCGATTATTTCGATACGAAGTCCTCGCACGCGGAGCCGCGCTGGTCGCTTGTCGACGTGAAATTCAAGCGCAAGCTCAAGCGCACGATCACGCTGACCGAGCTGAAGGACCGCACCGAGCTGAAGGATTTCGCCCTCGTCCAGCGCGGCAACCGCCTGTCAGTGCTGCCGGTGACGAAGGCGCAGTGGGATTTCATTTTGTCTCTGGAATAACGATGACCCCGCAGGAAGAACAGAAACGTCTCGCCGCGCAGGCTGCGATCAAATATGTCGAGGACGGCAGCATCGTTGGCGTTGGCACCGGCTCGACGGTCATGCATTTCATCGACGAGCTCGGCAAGATCCGCGATCGCATCCCGGCGGCGGTGTCGAGTTCGGAAAAATCGACCGCGGCGCTCAAGGCGCTCGGCATCGACGTCGTCGATCTGAACACCGCCGGCGAGCTCGGCGTCTACATCGACGGCGCCGACGAGTGCGATCCGCGCAAGAATCTGATCAAGGGCGGCGGCGCCGCGCTGACGCGCGAAAAAATCATCGCCGCCGCGTCGAAGAAGTTCGTCTGCATGATCGATCCGTCGAAGCGCGTCGAGGTGCTCGGCACATTTCCGTTGCCGATCGAAGTGATCCCGATGGCGCGCAGCTACGTCGCGCGTCAGCTGGTCAAGCTCGGCGGCCAGCCGGTGTGGCGCGACGGCGTCGTCACCGACAACGGCAACGCCATCCTCGA
>DAIMZS010000289.1:0-4402 GCA_036733825.1 Rudaea sp. | reverse complement strand
TCTATACCGCGGCAATCGACAGCCATCTCAACGACCACGGCTACATCGTGCCCGGGCTCGGCGACGCCGGTGACCGGTTATTCGGCACGAAGTAGCCGCGTTCGCGGAAGAGCTTACGGAGTGGCGCTGCGCCGCCCGAACGACACGGCATAAGCGCCGTCGCGCGCGGGAATCAGCGGATCGTCCGAAGGCTCGATGCCATCGGTCAGGCGGCCCGGAATGAACAGCAGCTTCTTCTGCTGCGCGTCGCTGTCGGCGAGGGTTTTGGTGATCGTCAGCGTGCCGAGGTCGACGACCTTGCGCTCGGCCGGCCAAGGTTGCGTCGCATCTTTGGTCTGATCGCCGGCCGCCGCGAGCTGGGCCTTGATGTGGAACGTCACCGGTCCTTTCGCGAGCCGCTGCGGCAACTCGTCGAACAAATAATTCGCCGATTTCTTCGCCGCCTCTTCCTTCGAGAGATGAACGACCTTGGCCGGCGCGATGACGTAGCGGAATGCTTGCTTCTGGCCGTCCTTGTTCGTGAACACGAACGCATCGATGCCGTAATACTCCTCATCGGCGAAGCTCGCCGGCGTGCCGAGCGTACCGACCGCCTTGGCCACGCTCGGATGGCCCTTCAAAAACGTATCCAGCGGTGTCGGTTTCGGAGTGCCCGCTGGGCTCGACGCGGCGGCGAGCTGCAGGTCGCGGAAATCTTCCGGCGTCGCCACCGGGAAGAACTTGAGCGAGTTGACGACAATGTCGCTGTCTGCGCCGTTCGGCAGATGCAATTTGATGGCGAGCCCGTGCGGATTCGCGTCGGGCGCGGCGTCGTGCAAGTCGGGCAGACCGCCGGCGTCGGAGAAACGCACGGTCACCGGCAGCGTCGCGCCGGCATAGATCGGCGAACGCGTGAGCGCGGAGGCATCCGCGGCCGGGGTGAAGCTGCCTTCGGCGACGACGCCCTTGGCGTGGTTGGCGCGAAAGCCCGGATGCACTCCGTAGTGCTTCTGCAGCGCGTCGACGATTTGCAAGTTGACGTTCGCATCGGCGGCGCTGGCAAACGTTGGCAGCGCGGTGATTATGACGGCCGCGAGCGCGGCGGCGATGGCGTTGTGTTTCATGGCGTCCTCGGGAGTGGGTTCACTCGGAAGAGAACGGATCGTAGCGCCGCGGCTTTCGCTGCCTCAAGCGAAAAAGCGCACCAATAGCGCGCCGCCGCCGATCAGCCATATCCAGAGGACGGCAGCGAGCAGCAGTGGCTTCGGCCCGAGCGCGCGCAGTTTGGCGAGGCGCGTTTCGAGGCCCAGCGCAGCCATGGCGGCGGCGAGCAGCAAAGTATCGAGCGTGAGCAGCGGACCTTTGATTTCCGGCGGAAACGTGACGAGGGAATTGATCGCACTGACCGCGACGAAAGCGAGCGCAAACCAAGGCAAGGCGATCTTGGCCTTCGTTCCATTTTCGGCATGCGCCAATTTGGCCTGGCGCCAGCCGAAGAAAAACAGCACCGGCACGAGCAGCATCACGCGGGTCAGCTTGACCACCACCGCCGAATCCGCCGTGGCCGGATCGACTGCGCTGCCGACCGCGATCACCTGCGCCACTTCATGCACGGTCGCGCCGGTGTACAGGCCGAAGTGCGCCGCGTTCATGCCCAGATGCGGATAGAGTACGGGATAGAGAAAGATGTCGAGCGTGCCGAACAGCACGACGGTCGCGACCGCGATCGCCACCTTGGCCGGATCGGGCTTGAGCACGCGTTCGAGCGCGAGCACGGCCGCGGCGCCGCAGATCGCGCTGCCGACGCCGGTCAGCAGCGCGCTGTCGCGATCCAAGCCGAACACGCGCCGGCCGAGGAGCGAGGCGAGAACGAGCGTGCCGACGACGACGATCGCATCGATTGCCAGGCCGGCGGGGCCGATCGCCGCAATCTGCCCGAACGACAGCCGCAGGCCGTAAAGAATCACGCCCAGGCGCAGCAATTTCTGCTGCGCGGTGAGCACGCCCGGCGCGAACACCGCCGGCAGCTGCGCGCCGAAGCCGTTACCGACGACCATGCCGAGCACGATCGCGATCGTCAGTGCGCTGATCTGTGCGTGTTGCAGCGGCGCCCAGCCGGCGAGCAGCAGGCCGGCGACGCCGAGCGCGAGGGCGAGCGCGAGGCCGGGCAGATGGCGCAGGATGGGATTGCCTGCGGTTCGGGTCGGGGAAACGGCGAGAATGCTCGTGTTCACGGTCGGGCGTCCGCGGAAAGTGCGGCTATTTTCCGCCCGCTTTATCGATAAGAAAATTGAAAACTATTTATCCGAGGAATAAGATTTCCTTATGATCGGAGTCTCGCTGCGCCAGCTCGAAGCCTTCGTCGCCGTCGCCCGCGAGGGCAGCGTGCGCGCGGCCGCGGAGCGGCTGCATCTGTCCCAGCCCGCACTGAGCATGGCTCTGGCCGAGCTCGAATCGCAGCTCGGCGCGGATCTGTTCGACCGCAAGCGCGGCCGGCTGTATCTGAGCGAGCGTGGCCGCGACGCGCTGCCGCTCGCGCAGGAGATCATCGAGCGCACCGCCGAGCTGAAACGCAGCGTACACGGGCGCGGCACCGCGCTCGAGGGCGAATTGCGCCTCGGCGCCAGCAACACCATCGGCAACTATCTTGTCGGCGACCTGCTCGGCGCGTTTACCGCGGGGCATCCGCAGGTCTCGGTGCGGCTGGCCGTCGGCAACACCGACGCGATCGTCAGGGGTGTGCTCGACCACTCGCTCGACCTCGGCTGCGTCGAAGGCGCGGTGGCGCATGCCGATATCGAAGTGCGTGCCTGGCGCGAGGATGAACTCGTCATCTGCACACGGCCCGACCATGCACTGGCGAAACGCAAGCGCCTGCGCGCGGAAGATTTCGCCGGCGCGCGCTGGATTTTGCGCGAAGACGGCTCCGGCACGCGTGCGCTGACCGAACACATTCTCGCCTCGCTGCCGCCGGGCCAAACCGTGCTCGAACTCGGCCAGAGCGAGGCGATCAAGCAGGCCGTCATCGCCGGTCTCGGCATCGCCTGCCTGCCCGCGGTCGCCGTCGCCGACGCGGTAAAGGCACGCCGCCTGACCGCGCTGCACACGCCGTTTCTCGACCTGCACCGGCGCTTGTCATGGGTGTTGCGCCGTTCGAAATATCACGGCGCGCTGGTCGGCGCCTTTCTCGACAGTGCGACGCAGCCGCTCAGGCCGCCTGCGCGAGCGCCGCGGTTTCGCCGAAATACTCGCGGGTGAGGCGCAGTTGCTCGGCCGCCGTTTCGGCGCGGTTGGCGACGCTGCGGAAGGCGGCATTTTCCGCGCGGTCCTTCGCGTACCAGCCCAGATGCTTGCGCGCGATGCGCACGCCTTGCTGCTCGCCATAAAACGCGTAGAGATTTTCCAGATGCTCGACAAGGATCGAGCACACCTCCGCTGCCGACGGCGCAGGCAATGTTTCGCCAGTGGCGAGGAAGTGCGTGATCTCGCGGAAAATCCACGGCCGGCCCTGCGCGGCGCGGCCGATCAATACGCCGTCGCACTTTGTATACGCAAGCACCTCGCGCGCCTTCTGCGGCGAGTCGATATCGCCGTTGGCAAATACCGGGATCGACACAGCCGCTTTGATCGCCGCGATCGTCTCGTACTCGGCTTCGCCGTTGTACAAGTCGGCGCGCGTGCGGCCGTGCACGGCGAGTGCGGCGATGCCCGCGCTTGCCGCGATCTGCGCGATGCGCACGCCGTTTTTATTGTCGCGATTCCAGCCGGTGCGGATCTTCAGCGTCACCGGCACGTCGACCGCCTTGGCCGTCGCCTCGCAAATGCGCGCAACGAGCGCTTCATCCTGCAACAGTGCGGAACCCGCGTAGACGTTGCAGACCTTCTTCGCCGGGCAGCCCATGTTGATGTCGATGATTTGCGCGCCATGGTCGACGTTGTAGCGCGCCGCCTCGGCGAGCATCGCCGGATCATAACCTGCGATCTGTACGCTGACCGGATCGGGTTCGCCGGCATGGTCCATGCGCTTGAGCGACTTGCGCGTCGTCCACAGGCGCGGGTCGCTCGTCGTCATCTCGGACACGGCCAGGCCCGCGCCGAGCCGCTTGCACAGCTGGCGGAACGGTTTGTCGGTCACGCCCGCCATCGGCGCGAGCGCGACGGGCGGGTCGATGCGGTGAGGGCCGATCTGCATGGGCCTATTGTATCGGCTTTCCTTGCGGCGCCGAAAACGCCGGCCCTGCATTCAATGCGCGGTTTGGGTTTTGCTCAGCGCGGCCGGTTCGTGCTTGTGTTTGAACAGCAGCGCGAAGGCGACGCCGGTGACGAGTGCGTACAGCGCGAAGGCGGTCCAGATGCCCGGCCAGTTCTTGCAGATCGCCGTCGCCTCGCTGCAGGCGTGGTCGGTGAAGAAGCGGTCGATGAC
>DAIMZS010000288.1:0-4414 GCA_036733825.1 Rudaea sp. | reverse complement strand
CGCGGGAATGACGAGCGAAGAGGCAATCCGGCCAACGCCGGAATAACGCCCAATAAACGAAGAGTTAGGATAGAGCGATGGACACCCAATTCCTCCACACCTTCGTCCACGTCGTCGAGCGCGGCTCGATGGCCGCCGCAGCGCGCGTTCTCGACATCACGCCCGCGGCCGTCGCTCAGCAGATCCGCACGCTCGAGCGCGAGATCGGCGTGCCGCTGATCGCGCGGGTCGGGCGCACGGTCAGCGTGACCGAGGAAGGTGCGCGCATTCTCGACCGCGCGCGGGCGCTGCTGCGCGACGTCGCCGATCTGCGCAGCATCGCCAACGACCGCGCCGTGTCGGGCGAGCTGCGTCTGGGCGCCTGTCCGACCGCGCTCGCGGGCATGCTGCCCGACATCCTCGCGCGCATGGTGGCGAAGTTTCCGCAGATCAACGTGTTCATCCGCCCGGGCTATTCGGCGGAGCTGTACCGCGCGGTCGAGACCGGCGATCTCGACGCGGCGCTCGTCCTGCAGGCGCCGTACGCGCTGCCGAAAACCTGCGACTGGCAATTGCTGCGCGAGGAGCCGCTCGTGCTGATCGCGCCGAAAAAATTCGCCGGGCGCGACGCGCACGAACTGCTCGCGACCGAGCCGCTGATCCGCTACGACCGCAACCAGTGGGGCGGCCGTCTCGCCGACACCTATCTGCGCAACAACGGCATCGTGCCGCGCGAGCGCTTCGAGCTGAACGCGCTCAACGCGATCGCGGTGATGGTCGATCGCGGCCTCGGCGTGTCGATCGTGCCCGACTACGCGCAGCCATGGCCGGAAGGCCTCGAGCTCGCGCGCATTCCGCTGCCGCAGCCGAGCGAGCCGCGCCGCATCGGCACGGTCTGGTCGCGCTCCACGGTGCGCATCCGCCTGGTCACGGTGCTGCTCGCCGAAAGCCGCGCGGCGATGACAACAAAAAGTAGAGTCTGAACATACAGGCGGGCAGTTCTTCTCCCCCGCGCGACCGCCTAGGCTCCCAGCGTCGAGTGCTGCACCTCAAGCGTCCATGACGAGACGCGCCGCACGCCGCCCGCGAGGACATCGGGCGTGGACGCCACCGGAGCCGAGCCGTGCGGCTCCACTTCAAAAACGATCGGGGAGAACGCAATGACCAAACCTGTGACCGCCGCACTCGGCTGCCTCGTGCTCGCCGCGGCCGCGACCGCGCATGCCGGCGATCCTGCCGCCGAACCGGCCGCCGCGCCGGACGACAAACCCAAGCAGGAACTCGAAACCGTCACCGTGACCACGGGTTCGCGCAGCGCGAAGGCGGTGGACAAGATTCCGGGCGCGATCACTGTCGTCACTCGCGCCGAAGTCGACCGCACGCTCGCGCTGACCGACGACGCCACCGCCGTGCTCGCGCGCACCGTGCCCGGCTATGCCGAATCCTCGCAGGCGATGAGCAACACCGGCGAGAACCTGCGCGGGCGCATTCCGCTGCGCCTGTTCGATGGCATTCCGCAGGGCTCGCCGCTGCGCGAAGGCACGCGCAACGGCACGTTCACCGACATGGGCATCGTCGACCGCATCGAGGTGATCAACGGCCCGTCGGCCGCCGAGGGCATCGGCGCCGCGGGCGGCATCATCAACTACATCTCGAAGACGGCGACGAAGGAAGGCGATCAGGTCGATCTGACGATGCGCTATTCGACCCAGTTCAAAGACGACTCCGAAGGCTACAAGGTCGGCGTGAACTGGGCGCATAAAAGCGGCGACTTCGACATGTATCTCGCCGGCTCTTACATCGACCGCGGCATCACCTGGGACGCGAACGACCGCCGTATCGGCATGAACCAGTCCGGTTCGCTCGCCGACACGACTTCGGACAATTTCTTCGGCAAATTCGGCTACGACTTCGGCGACAACAATTCGCAGCGCCTGCAGCTGACCTTGAGCAAGTTCAAGATCGACGGCAAGGACAACTACATCGAGCAGCTCGGCGACCGCAGTCTGGGCATCACCGACACCTCGGTGCGCGGGCACAACCCCGGCACGTTCACGCCGTTCAACGATTTCTGGCAGATTCAGCTGAAATATCTGAACAACGATTTCTTCGGCGGCACGCTGGCGATGGACGCGTACAAAGCGAGCCAGGCGATGCGCTTCCTGCCCGAAGCGACGCCGGACAAACAGGATCCACTGATCGCCCCGCTCGGCACGCTGATCGACCAGTCGGAAATCAATTCGCAGAAGAAAGGCCTGCGCACCTCATGGACGCGGCCGGATCTGTTCGGCGTCGCCGGGCTGGAGCTGCACACCGGCGTCGATCTCGTCGAAGACGTCGCCCAGCAGAAACTCGCGATCACCAATCGCCTATGGGTGCCGCCGATGGACTACACGAGCTGGGCGCCGTATGCGCAGCTGTCGTGGGACATCGGACCGGTCACGCTCGTCGGCGGCATCCGCCGCGAGAACGGCCAGCTCGAGGTGGACAGCTACACGACGACGTATTACCGCAATCGCGTCTTCGTCCAGGGCGGCAAAATCGACTATGAAAACAACCTGCCCAACGTCGGCGCGATCTGGCGCTTCGCCGAAGGCTGGTCGGCGTTCGCCTCGTGGAGCAAGGGCTTCACCCTGCCGAACGCCGGCATTCCGCTGCGCAACGTCAACGTGCCCGGCGTGTCGGTGTCGAAGATGCAGGATTTGCAGGCGATCATCGTGCGCAACGAGGAAGTCGGCATCAACTGGCGCGGTGAGCGCGCGGGATTTTCCGCCTCGACGTACAAATCCACCTCGCAATTCGGCGTGTCGCTCTCGGTCGATCCGACCACGGGCGACTACATCATGAACCGCGCGCCGGTCGACATCAAAGGCTACGAATTCTCCGGCGACCTCAACATCACCGACGATTGGAAGGCGACCCTGCTTTATTCGCGCGCGATGGGCTACACCACGTTCGTGCCGAACGGCCCGCTAAGCAAGCACATGGGCATCAACGACGTGAGCCCGGCGAAGATCGGCGCGTCGGTAACGTGGAACTTCTCCCAGTACGGCAACGCCACGCTCGGCGAGACGACGCTGCTGTCGCGCTCGATCAACCAGAACACGAGCGCGTTCGAGCAGATCCATGGCTACACCCTGTGGGATTTCGAGCTCAACTACGACACGCGCAAGTTCGGCAAGCTCACTTTCGGCGTGGAGAACCTGTTCAACAAGTACTACATCCTCGCCTACAACCAGATCGACAACTACCAGAACTTCTTCGCCGGCCGCGGCCGCGTCGTCTCGATCACGGACAAATTCACGTTCTGATGGGTTGTTTCTCGACTGCGCAGGCGGGCGGCTCCAGGTTCCCGCTTGCGCAGACTTTTTCTCCGGATGCCGCGGTTTCGGCGGCATTTTTTTTGCCTGATCCTTCTTCCGGCCTAGAATCCGCATGCCATTTCCCAATCCTGCTTTCCGGATGCCGATTCCATGACCGCAACCGCGCGCAGCACGTCGTCGAACACTGTTCTCGTCGCCGGTTCCGCCAATCTCGACTTCGTCGTGCGCGCCGCGCACGTGCCCGCGCCGGGCGAAACCGTGCTCGGGCGCGAGTTCGCGACGTTTCCGGGCGGCAAAGGCGCCAACCAGGCCGTGGCGTGTGCACGCGCGGGCGGCGCGGCGACGCGCATGCTGCTTGCGCTCGGCGACGATCCCTACGCGCTGCCGCTCGAAACCTCGCTGCACAGCGCCGGGGTCGAATTGCACGTCGTGCGCATGCCTGACGTGGCGACCGGCACCGCGTTCATCTGCCTCGCCGACGATGCGGAAAACGCGATCACCGTGGCGCCCGGCGCGAACAACGCGTTGCGTCCTACACATCTGCCTTCGCTCGACGGCGTCAGCCATCTGCTGCTGCAACTGGAAACACCGATCGATGCGGTGACGGCTTATGCCATCGCGGCGCACCAGGCCGGCATCCAAGTCGTGCTCAACGCGGCACCGGCGCGCGAGCTGCCGACGGCGCTGATCGACGCGCTCGATGTACTCATCGTCAACGAAGGCGAGCTGGCGACGATCACCGGCGTGCACGGCCACATCGCCGAGGCGCTGACCCATCTGGCCGTGCCCTGCGTGATCGTCACGCTCGGCGCGCGCGGCGCCTGCGCGCGCGCGCGAGGCAAGTTCCATCTGCAGGCCGCTTATCGCGTCAGTCCGGTCGATACGACCGGCGCCGGCGATACGTTTTGCGGCGCGTTTACCGCCGCGCTCAATCACGGCCTCGATCTGCCGCAGGCGCTCGCGCGCGCCAGCGCCGCCGGCGCGCTCGCGACCACGCGCCTCGGCGCGCAGGCCGGTGTGCCGGCGCAGAACGAAGTCGAAGAATTTCTCCACGCCCAGGCGGCGACGGTGAACAATGCCGCTGCGCTGCGCGACCTCGCCGCCTATTGCGG
>DAIMZS010000287.1:0-4423 GCA_036733825.1 Rudaea sp. | reverse complement strand
TCCATGCCGGGCGAGGCCGGCGACAGCCACTGCGTGGCGAGCATGGCGACGCCGTTCAAGATCGGCAGGATGAACAGCGGATCGGGCGCGGACAGGTTCTGGATCCAGCCGAAGAACGGCGCCTGTCGCAGCTCGACGCTTTCCTGCAGCACCCAGAGCAGGGCGAAGAAGATCGGCATCTGGATCAGGATCGGCAGACAGCCGCCGAGCGGGTTGATTTTTTCCTTTTTATACAGCTCCATCATCGCCGCGTTGAGCTTCTGCTTGTCGTCGCCGTAGCGCTCCTTGAGTGCTTCCACGCGCGGCTGGAACTGCTTCATCTTCGCCATCGAGCGGTACTGCGCTTCGCTCGGCTTGTACAGCACGAGCTTGATCAGCAGCACGAGCAGGATGATGGCGACGCCCCAGTTGCCGGTCAGCTTGTGCAGCTGGACGAGCACCCAGTGCATCGGCTGCGCGATGAAGGTGAGGATGCCGTAGTCGGCGGTGAGTTCGAGACCGGGCGCGACGTTGGCCAGCTCGCTCTGCAGCTTCGGTCCGACGTAGAGGCGCGTGGCGAACGTGCCGGTCGTGTTCGGCGCGACGGTGAGCGCCGGCGACATCGTGCGGATCATGTAGCGCGGTTCGCCGTCGGTCGGAATCGTCGCGGTGCTGTAGTGATCGGTCTCGCCCGCCGCCGGAATGAACGCGGCGAAGAAATAGTGCTGCAGCAGGGCGACCCAGCCGCCGGCGACTTCGCTGTTGTCGAGCGGCGACTCGGAGAACTTGGCGAAAGCCAGCTTGTTGAACTTGCCTTGCGCATACCAGGCGGCGCCGACGAAGGCGTAGGCTTCCGGATTGTAGACCGCGAACAGGCCGCCGCTCGCCTTCGGCGGCGCGATGCGCTGCAGCTGGCGGTATTCATTGCCGGTCCACGCCGTCGCGCTCGCGTTCGTGACTTCTTCGCGCGTCTCGATGAGATAGCTGCCGCGCGTGAAGACGTAGACCTTGCGCACGCTGAGGCCGGAGGCGTCGGTCCAGGTCAGCGGCACTTCGATCTTGTCGGCGCCGGCAGCGAGCTCGTAGTTCGTCTTCTCGGCATTGAACACGGTTTTGTGATTGGGCGCGGCGGCGCCGTTGCTGACCAGGCCGGTTTGGGCGACGAAGTAATGCGCGTTGGCGTCGTCCAGCAGGCGCACCGGTTTCGTCTTGTCTTTCGGATCGACCGGATAGGCGAGCAGATCCGCATGCACGAGGCTGCCGCCGACAGTGCTGATGGAAACTCGCAGCAGGTCGGTTTGCACGTCGATCGTCTGCGCGGCGGGGTTGTTTCCGGTCTCCGCCGGCGTCGCGGCCGCCGTGGCATTCGCCGCGGCCGCAGGCACGTCGTTGCTGCTCGAGGTCGTTGCGGTCGACGCTGCGCTGCCGGCGGCGGGAGTTTCTGCCGACGGCGGTGGCTTCGGACCGTAATCCTGCTCCCAGGCGGAATAAAGCAGATAGCTGACGGCGAGCAGAGCGAGCAGCAGGAAGGAGCGGGTGCTGGACATGGGCAAACTTCAGAGGAAAGGGATGCGCGCGTTCAGGCGGTAAGGGCGCGAGCGCGAAGATTCAAGCGGATCACATGCGGTCGCGCATTGTGCCGGGAGCCTCGACGGGGTTCAACAATTCGGCGGCGGGCGAATCCGCGGCGCGCGCTCTCAACTTGCGCCAAAGCTGATCGAGTTCCTCGCGCAGCGCGGCGCAGCTCAGTTGAGCCGTCGACACGCGCGCGATCACGAGTACGTCGCAGGCCGGCAGGCCGGCGCGGTGCAGGCGGAAGCTTTCGCGGATCTGCCGGCGAATGCGATTGCGCACGACCGCGAGCTTGGACACGCGGCGCGACACGGCCATGCCCAGGCGCGCGGTGGCGCCGGCGTTCGGCCGGAATTCGCAGTGGAAATGCTTGAGGGCGACACGCTTGCCGGTGCCGCGCAGCGCGGCGAAATCACCGGGCCGCAACAGGCGTGCGGCGCGCGGATAGGCAAGACCCGGCGATGACGGACTCATCGCACGACGGCAGGTTCGCGCAAACGCGATCCCGGAACCGAACCGATTACGGGATGAGACGCTTGCGGCCCTTCGCGCGACGCGCGTTGAGAACGGCGCGGCCGCCGCGCGTCTTCATGCGCGCGCGAAAGCCGTGCGTGCGGGCGTGCTTGAGGTTACCGGGCTGGAAAGTACGCTTGGTGGCCATGACGGTGTCAAAACGAAGGACAAAAGAGGCGGAATCTTAGCGGGCCGAACGCGGTGGAGTCAAGCGCGGCGGGCTTGGCGGGCGCGGCGGCGCGAGCGTAGACTCGTCTGCCGTGCGGGCGGCCATCGTCCGCGCGCCATCCGTGGAAATTCTGTAATGACTGATCTGTGGCGCCGCTGCCTGGAACGCCTCGAGGGCGAATTCAGCGTCGAAGACTTGCACACCTGGCTTGCTCCTTTGCAGGCGACCGAAGACGAGGGCAGCCTGCGCGTGCTCGCGCCGAATGCGTACACGCTCGATGTCGTGCGCGAACGTTTCCAGCCGCGCATCGCCGCGGTGCTGCAGCATCTGAACGGCGGCGCGCCGGTGACGCTGCGTTTCGAGGTCGGCACGATCAGCAAGACGCCGGCGGCCGCCCCCGCGACGGCGCGCAAGCCGGCCATGAACGGCCAGCATGCGCGCGGGCCGCACCGCGTGGCGGAGCCGGATCCGTTCGAGTCCAATCTCGATCCGCATTACACCTTCGAGCTGTTCGTCGAGGGCAAATCGAACCAGCTCGGCAAGGCCGCGGCGATGCAGGTGGCGAACAATCCCGGCCGCGCCTACAACCCGCTGCTGCTCTACGGCGGCACCGGCCTGGGCAAGACGCATCTGATGCACGCGGCCGGCAATCTGATGCGCACGCAGAATCCGGTGACCAAGGTGATGTACCTGCGCTCCGAGCAATTCGTCAGCGAGATGATCCAAGCGCTGCGCACCAAGAGCATGGACGACTTCAAGCGCCGCTTCCGCGCGGTCGACGCGCTGCTGATCGACGACATCCAGTTCTTCGCCGGCAAGGACACGACGCAGGAGGAGTTCTTCCACACCTTCAACGCGCTGGTCGAGAGCAAGCAGCAGCTGATCATGACCTGCGACCGCTATCCGAAAGAGGTCGACAATCTCGAACCGCGGCTGAAGTCGCGCCTCGGTTGGGGGTTGAGCGTCGCGATCGAGCCGCCGGACTTCGAAACGCGCGCGGCGATCGTGCTCGCGAAGGCGCAGGCGAAAGGCGTGGAGCTGCCCGACGAGGTCGCGCAGCTGATGGCCAAGCGCATGCGCTCGAACGTGCGCGATCTCGAAGGTGCGCTCAACACGCTGGTCGCGCGCGCAAACTTTCTCGGCGCCACGATCAACAACGAGTTTGCGCTGGAAACGCTGCGCGATCTGCTTACCGTGCACGCGCAGGCGATCACGGTGTCGAACATCCAGAAGACCGTCGCCGACTATTACCAGCTGCGCCTGTCTGACCTCTTGTCGATGAACCGCAGCCGTTCGCTGGCGCGGCCGCGGCAGCTGGCGATGGCGCTGGCGAAAGAGCTCACCGAACACAGTCTGCCGGAGATCGGCCGCGCGTTCGGCGGGCGCGATCACACCACCGTCATGCACGCCTGCCGCACCATCCGCGACCTGCGTGCCACCGACGGGAAATTGCGGCAAGATTGGGAAAAATTGCTTCGTGTGCTGACGGAATAGGATATCCTGTGGATAGTTTGCTCGGCCCGCCCGGGCCGCAACTTATCCACAGCCAAAGCACAACAGAAACGGGCAGATATCCCGACGATTGTGGAAATCCAAACATTTGATTTTATTAAGCTTTGTTCGCTGTTCTCCGTTACCCACAGGACCTACAGCCACAACGCTTTTTAATCTTTTACACGACCAGAAGCAGCGGATCGAAGGACCTTGACCTATGCGGTTTACCATTCAGCGTGAAGTGCTACTCAAACCCTTGCAGCAGGTGGTCGGCGTCGTCGAACGGCGGCAGACTCTGCCGGTCCTGGCCAATCTCCTGGTCGTAGCGACGCCGCAGCAGGTGAGCTTCACCGGCACGGATCTGGAAGTCGAAATGGCCGCGACAACGCAGGCCGACCAGATCGAAGCCGGCGAGATCACGATCCCCGCGCGCAAGCTGTTCGACATCTGCCGCGCGCTGCCGGACGGCAGCAAAATCGAATTCAAGCTCAACGGCGATCGCGTCGAAGTCAAATCCGGGCGCAGCCGCTTCACCTTGGCGACCTTGCCGGCGAGCGAATTTCCGGTGATCGAAAACATCGATCTGGTCGAGCGCGTCAGTCTGCCGGAAGCGACGCTCAAAGGGCTGATGGACCGCACCGCGTTCGCCATGGCGCAGCAGGACGTACGCTATTACTTGAACGGCCTGCTGCTCGA
>DAIMZS010000286.1:0-4462 GCA_036733825.1 Rudaea sp. | reverse complement strand
GCTCGACGACCTCTCGCCCGGCGAAGTCGTGATCAAGGTCGCCTACTCCTCCGTCAACTTCAAGGACGCGCTCGCCGGCACCGGCAAAGGCAAGATCCTGCGCGAGTCGCCGCTCGTCGGCGGCATCGACGTCGCCGGTCACGTGGTCGAATCGAGCGATGCGAAATTCAAGGAAGGCGACGCCGTGCTCGTCACCGGCTGCGGCCTGTCGGAGACGCGCGACGGCGGCTACGCGCAATACGCGCGGCTCGAATCGAAGTGGGTGATTGCGTTGCCGAGCGGCCTGACGCTGCGCGAGGCGATGGTGCTCGGCACCGCCGGCTTCACCGCCGGGCTGTCGCTGTACCGCATGCGCCAGAACGGCCAGGTGCCGTCGATGGGGCCGATCGTCGTCACGGGTGCGACGGGCGGCGTCGGTTCGCTCGCGATCGACATTCTCACGCGTGCAGGCTTCGAGGCGCATGCGATCAGCGGCAAGCTCGAACACTTCGACGATCTGATCGCACTCGGCGCGAAGCAGTGCATTTCGCGCAAGGATCTCTACTGGGGCCAGCGTCCGCTCGAGACGAGCCGCTGGGCCGGCGCGATCGACAATGTCGGCGGCGAGATGCTCGCCGGGCTCACGCGTGTCATTCATCCCTACGGCAACATCGCGAGTTGCGGGCTCGCCGCCGACGCCTCGTTGGCGACGACGGTGATGCCGTTCATCCTGCGCGGCGTCAGCCTGCTCGGCATCGCCTCCGCGGGAACGGCGCGCGATATTCGCGATGCGGTTTGGCAGCATCTGGCCAGCGACTGGAAGCCGGCGCATCTGGATCGCATCGCGACGCGCGAGGTCGGCCTGGACGGTTTGCCGGCGGTGTTCGACACCATGCTGGCAGGCGGTTCGTTCGGCCGCACGCTGGTCAAGCTGTAAACGCAGAACACATCCGATTGTGACGCCCGTCACGCATGTTTCGGGACCACTGTCGCAAGGCAAAACTTGCGCCTACAATTGATCTTTCAACCACTGCTACAGGGGCAGGCTCCACACATGGCGCGCATACTGATCGTTGACGACTCGCCGACGCAATTGCTCGGCTTAAAACGCATCGTCGAAAAACTCGGCCACGTCGCATCGACGGCCGAGGACGGCGCTTCCGGGGTGGACATCGCCAAGCGGGATATTCCGGATTTGATCCTGATGGACGTGGTAATGCCGAACCTCAACGGCTTCCAGGCCACGCGCACGCTCGCGCGCGAGCCGACGACGAGCCATATTCCCGTCATCCTTGTCACGACCAAGGGCCAGGAGACGGACAAGGTCTGGGGCATGCGCCAAGGCGCCAAGGCTTATGTGACCAAGCCGATCGACGAGAAGGAACTCGTGCAGGCGATCAAGAATCTGCTGCCCGCAGCGGCGTGATCTGAGGCAGGGGAAGAAAGCGTTTAACGCGGATCAGAGCGGATAAAAAGCAGATTTACGCAGATGGAGCTTTATTTGATTTTGCTCTATCCGCATCGATGCTCTTCAAATCCGCTCTGATCCGCGTTAAAAAAGCTTTTCTTAGGTGCGCACGGCGGACTCGCCGAATTCCTGCGCCATCTGTTCGTAGAGCTGGCGCTGCGCTTCGGTGTGCGCCGGCGGCGCGTGGATCTGCAGCGTGACGAATTGATCCCCCGGCGTCGCGCCGGGCATCCCGCGACCGCGCAAACGCATGCGCTTGCCGCTGTCCGAACCCGCGGGAATTTTCAGTTCGACATCTCCGCCGAGCGTCGGCACGGTCACCGTGCCGCCGAGCGCGGCCTGCCACGGCGTGATCGGCAGAGTCAGCAGCACGTCGCGGCCGTCGAGCTGAAAGCGGCCGTCCGCGCGCACCGCGATTTCGAGCAGCAAGTCGCCCGCCGGGCCGCCCTGCGAACCGGGCGAGCCTTGCCCCGCGAGGCGAATCTGCTGTCCCGGCAGGATGCCGGCCGGAATCTTCACTTCGAGCGTGCGCTCCTCGCCGCTGCCGTCGCGCAGCGTGATGCGCTCCCTGCCGCCGCTGAACGCGGTCGCGAGCGGAATCTCCACGCGCGCCTGCACATCGCGCCCGCGGCGCGGGCCGGGGCGGCCGCGCGGACCGCGGCCGGCGCCGCCGAACAGCGATTCGAAGAAGTCGGAAAATCCGCCTTCGCCGATATCGGAAAAGTCGAACCCCTGCCCGTCGCCGAAATTCGGCGGCGGATGATATTCCTGGCCCGGGCGATAACCCTGCGCCTTGATCTGATCGTAGGCCTTGCGCTTGGCCGGGTCCTTGAGCGCCTCGTAGGCCTCGTTGACCGACTTGAACTTCTCCTCGGCGCCCGCCTCCTTGCTCACGTCGGGATGATATTTGCGCGCGAGCTTGCGGTAGGCGGATTTGATCTCCGCCTCGCTCGCATCGGCCTTGACGCCGAGAATGTCGTAGTAGTCTTTGAATTGCATCGCGGCTTCGCTGATTTTCGATAGCGGTAGAAACAAAACCACCCGCGGCCAGCTTAGCCGACCGCGGGTGATCTCAACAACGTTGGAACGGCGACGACGTCAGTGCGTGACGGCGATCTTGCGCGGCGCGGTCTGCGCCTTCTTCGGGATCGCGATTTCGAGCACGCCGTTCTTGCCGCTGGCCGTGATCGCATCCGCATCGGCGCTGTCCGGCAGCGCGAAGCTGCGCTGGAAAGAACCGTAGCGGCGCTCGACGCGGGTCAGCTTGCCCGCGGCACCTTCGGCCGTGTTCTCGGACTTGCGCTCGCCTTTGATCGTGAGCACGCCCTTGTCCATGCTGATGTCGATGTCGGCCGGATTCACGCCCGGGACGTCGGCGAAAATCACGTAGCGTCCCTCTTCCTCGCGCACATCCACGCGCGGCGCCCAGCCGTGGCCGGCGTCGTCGGTAAAGAAATGGTTGAACACCTGGCGCAGGTCGCCTTCCACGGCACGCGGACGCAGCCAGTTGTAATGCGTAACAGTCATCTGGATTTCCTCTAAAGGTCATTCGGGCCGGTCGCCCACTGAGGGGAAAAATGCGGCTGCCGAAAATCGTTTCAAGGGGTGGGGCCGGCGGGCATTTATCCTTGGCCCGCGCCGGCGATTGGAAAAGCCGTATCATCTCTGTCCCCCAACCTTGAGAGGCTCCAGACATGGCCATTGCCGTCGGCGATACCCTTCCCAACGTCACCCTCAACTATCTGAAAGACGGCGTACAGGCGGTCAACACGGACGAGATATTCAAGGGCAAGAAAGTCGTGCTCTTCTCCGTGCCCGGCGCGTTCACGCCGACCTGCTCCGCCAAACATCTGCCGGGCTACGTGGAAAAGTTCGCAGAGTTTAAAAATAAAAATGTGGACGTCGCCTGCATCGCCGTCAACGATGCGTTCGTCATGGACGCCTGGGCGAAAAACCAGCACGTGCCGGAAGGCCTGTGGATGCTGGCCGACGGCAACGGCGCGTTCACCAAGTCGCTCGGCCTGGAGATGGACGGCACGGCGTTCGGCCTCGGCATGCGCGGCAAGCGCTTCGCGCTGTACGCCGACGACGGCGTGGTCAAGGCGCTGCACGTGGAAGCGCCCGGCGAGTTCAAGGTATCCGACGCAGGGTCGATGCTCGCCACGATTTCATAGCCTTTCGTTCGTCATTCCAGCGAAGGCTGGAATCCAGCTTCTTACATTGAAAAGCAAAAGCTGGATCCCAGCTTCCGCTGGGATGACGAATTTCAGGTTGTGGGCGCAGCGGGCTCTTCCGCGGCGCTGCCGGCGGAATCCGCGTCGCCCTCTTCCTCTCCACCAAGCGACTCGATCGCCACCACGCCGACCAGCGACTCCTCCGCCGGCAGGCGAATCAGCGTCACGCCTTGCGTATTGCGCCCGACCTTGGCGATTTCGTTCGCGCGCGTGCGCACGAGCGTGCCCTGGTTCGAGATCAGCATGACTTCGTGCGCATCGTCGAGCTCCACGGCGCCGACGAGGTTGCCGTTGCGCTCCGAACACTGGATGCCGATGACGCCCTGGATGCCGCGGCCCTTGCGCGGATACTTCGACAGCGGCGTGCGCTTGCCGTAGCCGCGCTCGGTCGCGGTGAGCACGTAGGTTTCCGACGGCGAGGCGGAATCGTCCGCCAGCGTCTCCCCTTCGGCCGCGTCGCTCGCTTCGTCTTCATCGCCGCTCTGCTCGGCGGCATGCTCGACGACGAGCAGGGACACGACCTGCACGCCCGCGGCGAGACGGATGCCGCGCACACCGCCCGCGGTGCGGCCCATCGCGCGCACTTCGTCTTCGGCGAAGCGCACGGTGCGGCCGTTCGAGGCGAACAGCATGACGTCGTGCGTGCCGTCGGTCAGCTGCACGTCGACGAGCGCGTCGCCGTCGTCGAGGCTGATCGCGAGCTTGCCCTTCTGCAGCTGGAATGCAAATTCGGTCAGCGGCGTCTTCTTCACCGTGCCGTTGCGCGTGGCGAAGAACACGT
>DAIMZS010000285.1:0-4481 GCA_036733825.1 Rudaea sp. | reverse complement strand
CGAGACGCAGCAGCGCCGCGTGGCCGGCCGGCGATTTGAGGTCGAGCACGATGCCGAGCTTGGAGCGGTTCACGCCCATGAAGGCGCGGCTTTCCGCGGCGAGCGTCGAGGGATAGTTGCGCAGATTGTCGCCGTCCGGCGGCTCGATCTTGATCACCTCGGCGCCCTGGTCGGCGAGCAGCGTGCAGCCGTAGGGACCGGCGATGTAGCTCGACAGATCGAGCACGCGCACGCCCGAGAGCGGCCCCGGCGCGCCTTGGCGTTTGACCAGATGGAAGGCGGATGACGTAGCCATGGAACTCCCTATTCCCCTCGCAATGCCAGTCTGCGGGGCGATCCGGCGGAGAAACAGGCCGATCGGCTAGTTTCTTGCCCTACAAATTCTTGCGACTGCTGTTGGCCCCTCTCCCACCGGGAGAGGGGTTGGGGTGAGGGTCCGGAGCATTTACGACGCAGCACAGGCACCGAACCCTCATCCGGCGCTTCGCGCCACCTTCTCCCGACGGGAGAAGGAACCTTCTTCGGGGGCAAGAGACATCCAGGTCAGCCGCCACGCTCCGTCGACCCGCCCGCCGGCTCGATAGTACGGCACAAACGCCAGTGGAGCGCGGTATGCGGGATGAAGCAGAACCGTCGCGCCCTCCTCGTCGGCCGACGACGGGTCGATGTGCAGCCATTGCTCCGGCGGTGCGAATGGCAGCCGCAGGCTTTCCTCGGTCTTGTAGCCGTCGATCAACCCGGTCGCATAGACCAGCGGGCCGCGCGTGACGGCGAGATAGTCGTGGCGCAGCACCTCCTGGCGAATCGGCGATCCATCTGGCGCACGTGATTCCTGCACGTTGCGATGCGTGCGGCGATGGAGCTGCGGCGACATCGGGAATTCGAGCGTAATCGTGTCGCCCGTGCGCCATTCGCGCTCGATCGCGGCGTACTCGCCGGGGACGATCCCGCTCTCCACGCGAGTGCCGTTGAGAGAGATCGCCGCGTTCTGCGCCCACGACGGAATGCGCAGGCGCAGCACGAATCGCGCCGCACGTTCGAGCGCGAGATGCAGCCGCACGGCGCCGTCGAACGGATAGCGCGTCTCCTGTTCGAGCGTGATTGTGCCCGCCTGCGCGAGCGCGAACGTCGCCTTACCCGGCGCATACAAATTCACGTCGATGCCACGCGCGGAAGCGGAATAGACCAGCGCCGGCAGTTCCTCGAGCGCCATCGCACCGGAGGATTTGCAGCAGCGCCAGTAGGTCGTGTGCACACGCTTGCCGTTGGCGTAGGAGTAGTAGCACCAGTCCTCGCCGTTCGGCGCGAGTGCGCCGAGCAGGTCGTTGTAGGCGCTGCGTTCGATCTCCTCGGCGTATTTCGCCGCGCCGGTGATCGCGAGCAGCTCGCGATTGAGCTGAATCCAGGCGAGCGTCGAACAGGTTTCGACGTAGGCCTGCGGAAAGAACGTGCCCGGCGCGTTGAACACCTCGCGCGAGCGATGCGCGACGCCGCCCCATGGACCGCCGCCGAGGCTGAGGTGCTGATCGCGGATATTCGTCCACAGGTGTTCGACCGCGGCCAGATATTCCGGCGTGCCTGTCGCGCGATGCAGTTTGGCGAGTCCAACGAGATTCCAGATCAGCTGATAGGCCTTGCCGGTCGCGATCTCGCTCGCGTCCGCGCCGGCGAGTGCTTTTGTCAGCAGGGCGAGGTCGGGATTTGCATCGGCTTGCTTCAGGATCAGCAGGGCGAGATCGAGATAGCGTTGCTCACGCGTCGCGAAATGCAATTCGACCGCCGCATCGAGCAGCACCGTGGCCGACATGCCGTGATGATTGCCGAGTTCGCAGATGTCGATGCCGCCTTCGGTCAGCGTGCGCCAACACAGATCGCCGATGCGCCGCGCCGCATCGAGGGCGCGCGTTTCGGGAAAGTGCCTGTGCACCTCGACGAGACCGAGGATCAAATAGGCATGACTCCAGATGTCCCAGGTGCGCGGCACCGGCTCGCCGTTCCACGATTTCGGTTTCGGCGGATGCTTGATCGTGAAGCGGCGCTCGGGTGCGTAGGTGCCGAGATAGCCGTCGGCATCCTGGCGCGAGAGGAGAAAATCGGTGACGCGATGCAGATGTGCAATCAAATCCGCATCGCGCGTGCGCGCGGCGGATTTCGCGGCCGCGTACAGCCATTTGCCGGCGTGCTCGCCGTACCAGTCGCCTTCGCGGTTTTGCGCGACGTGGTCGGCGCCGAAGATCGCGATCGCCGGGCTCGCTTCGTCGACAATGAAATGGCTGAGCCGCCCGGCCGCGTTCACGCGCAGTGCCTCGCCGAGCAGGCCGCCGATGTGCACGCCGATGAGGGCTGCGTCGGGCATGAAACTATGGCGCATCGACGACGCAGCGGAAGCCGATCAGGCCGGAGCGGTCTTTGCTCGGCGCCATCAGCAGATACTTGCCGTGCTGATCCAGGCGCAACGCCTGCGGGAAATACCAGTGCGAGGTCTGCGGCTGATACGAACTGCCGCCGCGCAGCACCGCGGCGCGCGTGTGCTCGTCGTGATATTCGTCGGTCCATTGCCAGACGTTGCCGACGAGATCGAGCACGCCGAACGGGCTCGCGCCTTGCGGGTGCGCGTCGACGTCGGCCGGCGGCACGAGTGTGCGGCCGCGATTCGTCTTCGGTGCGGCGGCCTCGTTCCACTCGTTGCCCCAGGGATACACGCGACCGTCGCCGCCCTGCGCCGCATACTGCCATTCCCATTCGCGCGGCAGACGCTTGCCGGCCCAGGCGGCGTAGGCGCGCGCGTCTTCGAGCGAGACCCAGGTGACGGGCTTGTTCTCCCAGCCTGGCGGCGGCGCGCCTTCCCGCCAATCGCGCAGGAAGTTGTGCGTATTGCTCGGAGTATACTTTGTCGCATCGAGGAAACGTTTGAACTGCGCGTTCGTCACCGGCGTGCGGTCGATATGGAATTTGTCGATGCGCATGCGCCGGCGATGGCTGCGCCGCGCACTCGATTCCCACGGATATTGCACGTCGAGACCGGCCCAGGTCTGGCCTTCGATTTCGATGCCCTGCACGACGAAGTCGAAATCGCCCGCAGGAATCGTCAGCATGCCCTCGGGCGCGTTCGCAGCGCGCGGCGTGGGTTCGATCGCGACGAGTTGCTGCGGAATCGACCGCCATGCGTTCGACAGCGATTGCAGCGGCGTCTTTGCACGCTCGCGCATCTGCGCGAGGAAGGCGTCGAGGCCATCGACCTTCGCATTAGCGTCGACGGCGAGCAATGCGCCGAAGCCGTGTGCTTCAAGCGCGAAGTCGAGCACCGCGTTGCCGCCGTCCATGCGCGGCGTGAGCGCGACGCCGTGCCAAAGATCGAAGTAGCGCCTGCCATCGCGATGCGGCAGCGCGATCTGCTCGCCCTCGATGGCGTACTCGTTGCGGTTGACGATATTCCACACGGTCACGCCGTCGCGCGGGAACTCGCTGGCGAAGACGCCGGCCTGCAAGGTCTTTGCGTACGGACGCCAGTCGGCGTTGACCATCTGCGCGGCGAAGCGACGTTCGATCATGATGCAGCGGCGCAGCGCCTCGGCATTGCGCGGAGTGAAGCCGTTCCAGATGCCCCAGACGTTCTCCCAGGCGTTGTAGCCGATGCCGTTGAAGAACATGTACTGCAGGTCGTTGGTGCGCTCGCGGCCCCAGCGGTTTTCGTAGTGGATCATGTGGCGCGGTTCGAGCCACTTGAATTTGGCCACCGACGGCACGACGTCGGCCGGCGCTTTCTTGCCCCAGCTCGACACGTTCCAGATCAGTTGCTCCTCGGCGCTGATCGTCGATTCGGGTTCGAGCACGACCGGACAGCCGAGCGCGTCGCAGGCGTCGAAGAACGCGCGCGGCACGCCGTTGTAGGTGTCGCCGTTGAGGCCGTCGGCGCCGACCGCTTTGACGATCTTCGCGACGGCGAGCCAGTCGGCTTCGCCCTGTTCGCGCGTGCCGTGATCCCACGGCATCGTCGGCAGGAACACCTTGACGCCGCGGCGATGAAAATCCGCGACCGCGCCGCGCAGGCCGTCGAGCCCGCCCGGCAGGTCGTGGGCGAGATCGAACTGGTTGCGGTCGTCGATGCCGATATTCGGATAGACATACCAGATCAGCACGCTGTCGATGCCGCCGTAGCGCGCTTCGAGATCGTCGAGATAGCGGTCGACGGTATACTTTTGTGCAACGGGGTCGTAGAAATAGCGGTCCTCGACCATCATCTGCGCGTGGACGAAGTTGCGTTGCGCCCATTGCAACTCGGGCCGGCGGTAGTTCGCGTCGTCGTAGCCGATGCGCGTGAGGTGCTCGCGCCGCCATTCGCGCAAACTTGCAATCCAGTCGTCGCTCGTCGCATTGACGTCGATTTTCCAATGCCCGATTTCGGCGAACGGCCAGCCCGGCGCTTTGCCCGGCGTCGGCAGGTAGCGGCCGGTGGTGACGTGCGAGAAGTGGTAGTGCGT
>DAIMZS010000284.1:0-4493 GCA_036733825.1 Rudaea sp. | reverse complement strand
TTGCGCCGCGATTCGACCAGCGCGGTGAACGCCGGTGTGTCGGTACGCAGGATTTCCAGATTCGTCCGTTCGCCCGCCGGGACATCGGCGGCAATGCGCACGTGTTCGATCTTCACGCGCTGTTCCGGCTTGTCGTAGAAGCCCATCGTCGCCGTTCCGCGCGGCAGACTCGACAACAGCTCCATGCCCTGCACGACGCGGCCGACCGCGGTGATATTGCGTTCGAGCCAGCGCGCCGGGCCGATCACCGCGTACAGCTCGGTGCCGCCGCCGGAGTCCGCATCGAGGTCGCGGCCGACGCCGACGGTGCCGTAGCAGTGGGTCAGCCACGCCTGGCCGAGCTTCGGATCGCGCGCGCTCGGAAAGTCGCCGGAGAAGCCGGCCTGCGCCGCGTAGCCGTCGACATCGGGCAGGCGCGCAAACGGCAGCTTGTCGTTCAGTGGGACCGAGAATTCCGCTTTCAGCGTGCGCTTGGCGGTTTTGATCTGGCGCGGCTGGTTCGGCTCGCCGCTGCGCGCGTCGGCGTACGGGTCGCCCCACTGCACGACATAGTTGTCCTGCACGCGCAGGAAGGTCAGGCCGTCGAAATAGCCTTCGCGCACGAGCGCCTTGATGTTGGCGACGTGGTTCGGCGCGAACTCCGGCGCGAGTTCGATGACCACGCGGCCGGCTTTGAAGTCGAGATACAGCGTGTTCGCCGGATCGAGCGCATGCCAGTCCGAAGGTTTGGAATTCTTGACGATGTCGGCCATCGTCGGCGGCTTCTTCGGCACATTCTCGGCGGCGAATACCGTGCCCATCATTGTCGACACCACGGCGCACACGAGCGCCCGCCTGACAAACTTGCTCCCCATCGCCTTCCCCTTGATCAAGAAATCATTTCTTCGCGTCGCGCGACTCGGTCGCGAGCATGCCGAGCCGCACCATGCGGTCGACCTGCACGCCGTCGCGGCTGATCGTCAATGTCACGCGCTTGCCCATGTTGGCGCGCAGCAGATTCTGGAACTCCGCGCGGTCACGCACCGCGCCGCCGTTGAACTTGAGCACGAAATCGCCGGTGCGCAGGTTTGCTTCGGACGCCGGCGTGCCGCCGATCACCGAACCGATTTGCACGCCGCCGCCGACGCCAAGCTTTTGCATTTCCTCGGCCGTCAAATTGCGGAACTGCGCGCCAAACGGCAGCTTGTAGCGCACGTAGTACGTGGCGACGAGCGTGGCGGGAACGGGTTCTTTTTCCGCCGTGCAGGCCGCGGTCATTTCCGCCGCGAGCTTCGCGCCGGTCTTCTCGTCCGCGGGCAGGACGTAGACCAGCGCCTTGTCGGCGCCGACGCGAACGCCCATGCGCTGCACCCAGTCGCGCGCTTCGGCGTCGCCAGTGGGATAGCAGCCGGTGCCGATGCGCACGAAACTTTTGGCGACCAGCTTGCGTTCGTCCGCGCGGATGCCGGTGCCGTCGGTGATCTCAGGTGTTGCCGGCGCCGGCGTCGCGCGCAGTTCGGCAACGAGTTCCGCGCCGTGGCCCGACGTCACGAAATAATGGCCGGGCTCGACTACGGACTGCGGCGGAGGCACGCCCGGCTCCGCTTTCTCCGGCCCGCGTCGCAGTACGGCGCAGCCGCCGAGCATCAGCGCGGACAGAACGAATATCGCGGGAACGCGCATTTTCACGATGGACTTGGAAGACATACGCAGCGATAGTAGCGCTTTGAAAGTTAAGTTCCCATGTCCGCCCTCGCCGCCTCCCCCGATTCGCGACGCACATTGCGCATTGCGCAATTCCAGATTCATTTCTGCGTGCTGCTGTGGGGATTCACCGCCATCCTCGGCAAGCTGATCTCGCTGCCGGCGCTCGCGCTCGTGCGCTGGCGCATGCTGATCGTCGCGCTCGCGCTGCTGCTCGTGCCGAAGGTCTGGCGCGGACTGCGCGCGATCTCGCCGCGCCTGCTGCTGGGCTATGCGCTGGTCGGCTTCTTCGTCGCGCTGCACTGGCTCGGGTTCTACGCGTCGGTGAAACTCGCGAACGCCTCGGTCGCCGCAACCTGCATCGCGATCGCGCCGGTGTTCCTCGCCGTGATCGAACCGTGGGTGACGCGGCGGAAATTCCGCTGGCATGAGCTGTGGATCGGCGTCGGCGTCGTGCCGGGCGTCGCGCTCGTGGTCGGCGGCATTCCGGACGACATGCGTCTGGGCGTGCTCGTCGGCGTAGTCTCGGCGTTCTTCTGCGCCCTGTTCGGCGCCCTCAACAAGCGCCTGGTCGATCATGCGGATCCGTTCACGGTCACCGCGATCGAGCTCGGCACGGGCGCCGTCATTCTGTGGCTGATCGCGTCGATCATTCCGCACGAGGGCAGCGTGTTCGACCTGCCGAATCCGCACGACGCCTTCTTCCTGCTCGTGCTGTCGATCGCCTGCACGCTCGTGCCGTTCACGCTATCGCTCGTCGCGCTGCGGCATTTGTCCGCGTTCGCGGTCGAACTCGCAGTGAACCTTGAGCCGGTCTATGCGATTCTGCTCGCGATTCCGCTGTTCGGCGAGCAGCGCGACCTGGATGTCTCGTTTTATCTCGGCGTGGCGATCATCATCGGCGCCGTGCTCGTCCATCCCGTGCTCGAACGGCGGCGGCCGCACCGGGTTGAAACCAACGTTGCCGGCGCGGTTGATTAGGGACATCCTGAACACCAAATTCAAAAGCAAGACCCGGAGTGCTTGCGATCATGCGCCTCACTAAGCTGCGTCCATCTCCACGGAAACACCAAGGAACGCAGATGAACGCCATGCTGAAAACCACCCTCTCCGCCAATATCGAAGCGGATCCGCGCTGGGCGGCCGTCGCCGCAAAAGATGGGGCCGCTGACGGCACCTTCTACTACTCGGTGAAGACCACCGGCGTGTACTGCCGCCCGTCCTGCGGCGCGCGCCTGCCGCGGCCGGAAAACATCGCCTTCCACGCCACGCGTGCCGAGGCGGAAAAAGCCGGCTATCGCCCGTGCAAGCGCTGCAAGCCTGACCAGCCGTCGCTGGCCGAGCAGCACGCGTCGACGATCACCGCCGTCTGCCGCTGGATCGAGGACGCCGAGGAAATGCCGAGTCTGGACGCCCTCGCCGATCAGGCCGGCATGAGCCCGTACCATTTCCATCGCGTGTTCAAGGCCGTCACCGGAGTGACGCCGAAGGCCTACGCCGCGGCGCATCGCGCACAACGCGTGCGCGATCAGCTCAGCCGCGGCACGCGCGTCACCGATGCGATCTTCGATGCCGGCTACAACTCGAACGCGCGCTTCTACGAACAGTCGAACGCCCTGCTCGGCATGACGCCGAGCGATTGGCGCCGCGGCGGCACCAACGCCGAAATCCGCTTCGCGATCGGCGAGTGTTCGCTCGGTGCGATTCTCGTCGCGAGCAGCGTCAAGGGCGTGTGCGCGATCCTGCTCGGCGACGATCCGGACCGGCTCGCGCGCGACCTGCAGGATCAGTTTCCGAATGCGCAATTGATCGGCGACGATGCGCAGTTCGCCCAACTCGTTGCCCGCGTTGTCGGCTTCGTCGAAGCGCCGCAGCAAGGATTCGACCTGCCGCTCGACGTGCGCGGCACGGCGTTTCAGCAGCGCGTCTGGGAAACCCTGCGCAAGATTCCCGCCGGCTCGACCGCGAGCTACAGCGAAATTGCCGAGCGCATCGGCGCGCCGAAAGCCGTGCGAGCGGTCGCGCAGGCCTGCGCGTCGAACAAGATCGCCGTGGCGATTCCCTGCCATCGCGTCGTGCGCAACGATGGCGCGTTGTCAGGTTATCGCTGGGGCGTCGAACGCAAGCGCGCGCTGCTCGAACGCGAGGCGCACGCATGACGGCGCTGGCTTCGGTCGATGTCGACGCCTCGCTGAACATCCGCATTGACCAGTTGGACTGGCCGCGCATCGAGAGCGATCTCGATGCGCGCGGAAATGCGCTGATCAAGCAACTGATCGAGCCGGAACAATGCGCTCAACTTGCCGCTCTGTACGCCGACGATGCGCGTTTTCGCAGCCGCGTCGTGATGGCGCGTCACGGCTTCGGCCGTGGCGAATACGGCTACTTCCGCTATCCGCTGCCGCCGACAGTGGCGACGCTGCGCCATGCGTTCTACCCGCATCTCGCGCCGATCGCGAACCGGTGGAATGCGGCGATGGAGATCGCCACGCAATATCCGCCGACGCACGAAGACTATCTCGCGCGCTGTCATGCCGCCGGACAGATGCGTCCGACCCCGCTGCTGCTGCAATACGGCGCCGATGACTACAACTGTCTGCATCAGGATCTGTACGGCGAGCACGTCTTTCCGCTGCAGGTCGCGATTCTGCTGTCCGAGCCGCAACGCGATTTCGACGGCGGCGAATTCGTGCTGACCGAGCAACGGCCGCGCATGCAGTCGCGCCCGGAAGTCGTGCCGCTGCGTCAGGGCGACGGCGTAATCTTTGCCGTGCATCATCGCCCCGTGCAGGGCACGCGCGGCGTCTATC
>DAIMZS010000283.1:0-4502 GCA_036733825.1 Rudaea sp. | reverse complement strand
TCGTTGACTTCGGCGTAGGTCAGGAACCCTTGTTCCTTGCCCTTGATGATCAGGGTCTTGATTTCGGATTGCTGCTGGCTGCGGGTTTCTGCGTTCATGGAATCGGGGTCGAAAATCTAAAGACTGGAAAGTATAGGAGGGGTGTCAAGGACGGCTTTCCAGCCAGAATGTCACCGGTCCGTCGTTGATAAGGCTTACCTTCATATGGGCGCCGAATCGCCCGATTTCTACGGGGGAATGGCGGATTTTTGCCAATTCGACCAGGCGGTTGAACCAATGTTCCCCGTCGGCGGGTGTCGCCGCGGTCGAAAAGCCCGGACGCATGCCCGAGCGGGTGTCGGCGGCCAGGGTGAACTGCGAGACGAGCAGCAGGCCGCCGCCGGTTTGGGTCAAGGACAGGTTCATTTTCCCGTCTGCGTCGCTGAACACGCGATAGCCGAGCAGGCGCTCGAGCAGGCGCTGCGCCTGCGCTTCGCCGTCGCCCGGCTGTACGGCGACGAGGGCGAGCAGGCCCGGTCCGATGCGGCCGACGGTATCGCTGCCGACGTCGACATGGGCCTGGGTAACGCGTTGGATCAAGGCAATCATGCGGGTGAGGAGTGAGGAAAAGCCTAGGGTACCTTAGGCTTCGCCGCGGCTCTTCCTCACTCCTCGCCTCTGACTCCTTACAATTCCCCATTTCCCTCCGACCTCCCGCATGCGCTGGACCATCTGGATCATCTACGGCTTGCTGCGCCTGCTCGGCCTGCTGCCGCTGCGCGCGCTGCACGCGCTCGGCGCGGGCTTCGGCTGGCTGATCGGCCGCACCGACAATCCGATGCGGCGCAAGGCCGAGCACACCCTGTCACGAATCAATACGGGATTTGGCGAAGAAAAGGGTCATTTGCTGCGCGCGGCCCTGATCGAAGCCGGCAAGTCGTTCCTCGAAATCGCGAAAATCTGGACCGCCGATCCGCCGCGCACGCTCGCGCTCATGCGCGAGGTCCGCGGCGGCGAGCTGTTCGACGCGGCCCTCGGCAAACCGCTGATCATCGCCGCGCCGCATCTGGGCTGCTGGGAGCTGCTCAACTACTGGCTGTGCAGCCGCACGAAGATTGCCATCGCCTATCGCCCGCCGCGCCAGCCCGAGCTCGAACCGCTGCTGATCCGCGCCCGCGGCGGCCTCTCCGCCGAACAGGTGCGCGCGGAGGGCAGCGCCGGCGTGCGCACCCTGTTCAAGCGCCTCGCCGGCGGCGGCGTGGTCGGCATCCTGCCCGACCAGGAACCCAAGCAGGGCGAAGGCGAGTTCGCGCCGTTCTTCGGCCGGCCCGCGCTGACGATGGTGCTGCTCTCGCGCCTCGCCCAGCGCACCGGCGCGACCGTGCTGTTCGCCTTCGCCGAACGCCTGCCGCGCGGCGAAGGCTACGTGCTGCATTTCCTGCCCGCGCCCGCGGGCATCGCCGATCCCGACCTGCCCACGGCGGTCGCCGCGCTCAACCGCGGCGTCGAAAACTGCATCCGCTTGGCGCCCACGCAGTACCAGTGGCACTACAAGCGCTTCGGCGCTCAGCCGCCGGCCGGCACCGATTCCGCGGCCTGACGCCGGCGCAGCCAGCGCTCGCACGGTTGCGAGAAGCCGCGGGCGATCGCCGAGCCAAGCACCCAGGACAAAGCGAGCGCCGGCGGATACCACACCCAGCCCCATTCCGGCCCGAGCCCGATCTGCTTGGCGATCGCGACGATCGCAAACACACAGAACATGTGGAACAGGTAGATCTCGTAGCTGAGCCGGCCGCAGGCACACAGCCAGCCTAGCCCGCGCAACTGCCACGGATGCGCGGATTTGGCTTGCCAGTGGAGACCGAGCACGAGGCACGCAGCGCTGCCGATCAGCAGCATTTCGTAGCCGCGATGCAGCAGCGTCCACGTCCACGGACCGGCGAAGAAGATCGCGCAGAGTCCGGCTATGCCGAGCAGGCACAGCAGTGGCGTCAGCCACGGCGGGACCCGCTGCACGCGCGCCGCCAGCATCGCCGCGAGCACACCGAGCGCGATGGCCGACATGCCCGGCAGATACGCCTTCTCGAACCAGATTTCGTTTTTCTGCGCGGCCAGCGCGTCGCGCACCCACGGCATCGACAGCACGAGGGCGATCAGCACCGCGATGAACATCCAGCGCACGCGGCCGAGGGTAAGGCAGACGAGCGGGAAGGCGAGATAGAACACTTCCTCGACCGACAGCGACCAGATCACGTCCCAACCGCCGGGCAGATAGCCGGTTTGGCCCTCGTACCAGTTGAGATACAGGCCCAGCGCCGCCGCGATCGCGCCGCCGAGCGACTGGTTCGGCTTGTCGATCACGTAGTACGGCACGCCGGCCAAATGCAACGCGCTCAGCAGAGCGACGACGAGCAGCAGGGTCGGCACGATGCGCGAGGCGCGGAACAAGTAAAAATCGCGCAGCGAGATGCCGGGCAGGCTGCCCCAGCGCTGCAGCGAACGTCGCGTGATCAGAAAACCCGAAATGACGAAGAAGATCACCACCGCCTCGCTGCCGTTGTAGCTCAAGCCCTTGAGAAACCAGACCGGCAGGAACGACGCCAGCGCCGTCTTCGTCAGCGGGATGCGGATCGCAAGATGGTGGATGACGACGAACAGAATCGATACGCCGCGCAGCGCGTCGAGCCCGCGGTTGCGGTCCGCGATCGCCGGCGCCGATTCGTCGGCCCGCGATGGTGCCAGCAGATTTTCCTGTGCGAGTGCGGCCACTGCTCCGTCGCTCATTTTGATTCCAGCTTATGGGTGAGAAACAAATCCTGCAGCGCCCACAGCAAGCCGACGGGAAACGTCGTCGTGTGATACGCGCCCTCGACGATCTTCGCGTGCACCTTCAGGTTGCGGTAGCGGCGCGAACGCAGCGCCTTCACCATCGCCGCCTGGTCGGCGACCATGTTCTCGTCCGAGCATTCGCTCGGCAGGCGCCCGCACGGCGCCGGGTGCTCGTTGGCGCCGATCGCGAAATAGACGTTCGCGTTCAAGTCGCGGTGCTGCGCGGCGAACTTCGCTTCGAGCGGAAACATCGCGCGGCGGTTGTACCAAAGCGAGGCGCTGGTCAGCACGTAATTGCGGAACAGATGCGGTTCGGTGAACAGCACCCACAGGCCGAATAGGCCGCCGTAGGATTGCCCCGCGATCGTGCGCTGCGCGGGATCGATGCGGTACGTCGTTTCGGCGAGCGGCATCGCCTCGTGTTCGAGGAAATCCAGATACGCCGCCGCGCCTCCGGTCGGGTACGGTTTGTTGCGCAGGTCGGGGAACGGGGTCAGATCGCGTTCGCGGCTCTGCATGGGATCCTCGCCCTGCGCATAGGAAAGCCCGACCAGGATGAACTCGTCGAACGTGCCGTGATTGAACGGCACGCGCGTGACGCCCGAGGCGACTTGAAACGTATACGGCCCGTCGGTGAGATAAACCACGGGATATTTCTTCTGCGCGTTTTCCGGCTGGTCATAGCCGGGCGGCAGCTTGACGTAGATGTCGTAGCTGCGGCCGAGTGTGCGCGAGGCGAGTGTGTGCACGTGGCTGCGTTCGATCTGGAACGGCGGCGCGTCGTCGACCGGCGCCGGAACATCGGCGGCCGCGGCGCAATGCAAGGAAAAGACCGCCAAAAACAGCCATGCCGCGCGCGGCGGCATGCGAAATCCCCTGATCATGGTTCTTCGGCGAATGGAGGTGCGCGGAAGAATACGCGAGCACTTGTTAAGAACCGATGCGGCCAAACACGGCCGAACGATTCAACCCGGTCCCAGGCTGGCCAGATCGCGCTTGGCCGCGTCGAGCCAGCGCGCCTCCTTGCGCCGGTAATAACTCGGCGACAGCTTCGCGCGCTTGAGCATGTCGTTGAATACCTCGCGCGCCTCGCGGAAGCGCGAGCGTTGCGCGAGCAGCGCGGCATAGCGATAGCGCGCCTCTTCACCCGGATAGCTCGTCGCCAGTTCGCGATAGCGCGCGAGCGCGGCGTCGGGATCGCCGAGCGCCTCGTCGATGCGTGCGCGCAGCAGATCGGCGTCGTTCGAACGCAGTTGCGGGTTCGCCGCGTAGAGCTTGTCGAGCGTCTCTTTCGCACCGGTGTAGTCACCGAGGCCGACCTGCGCCTGCGCCAGGCCGATCGAGAAGCCGACGTCGTTCGCATGGATGCCGGTCAGGACCGAACGGTACAGATCGGCCGCATTCGTGTAGTCGCCGAGATTGAGGCATTCCTCGGCCAGCGCGCGGCGGTTGTCGACGGTGTTGGTGAGTTCCAGGCGCTGCTCGATCTGCTTGCGTCGCCGCTCCGGCGCGACCGTGTCGAGCATCTTGCTCGCGGTCTTGCGCGCGCGCGGGTCATGGCGCAGGTCGGGCAGCACGTTGGCGATCACATAGATGACGACGCCGAGATAGGAGCCGATCAGGATGATCCAGATCCAGTACAGCTCGCGGCGCGTGCGCACCACGTGCACGGCGCAGGCGATCTGCAGGGCGAG
>DAIMZS010000282.1:0-4504 GCA_036733825.1 Rudaea sp. | reverse complement strand
TTCGAGGTCGAGCGCAAGCTGCGCGAGCGCGTGAAGATTCCGGTGTTCCACGACGATCAGCACGGCACGGCGATCATCGTCGGCGTCGCCGTGATCAACGCGCTGCACATCATCGGCAAGAAAATCGGCGAGGTGAAGCTCGCCGCCTCGGGCGCGGGCGCAGCCGGCATCGCCTGTCTCGACATGCTCGTGCGCCTGGGCGTGAAACCCGAGAACATCCTCGTCAACGACAAGGACGGCGTGCTCTACCGCGGCCGCCCGGGATTGGCCGGCGAACTCGAGCGCTACGCGCGCGACACCGCGGCGCGCCAGCTCGCCGACATTGTCGCCGGCGCGGACATCTTCCTCGGCGTTTCCGCCGGCGGCGTGCTCACGCAGGAGATGGTGAAGACGATGGCCGATAAGCCGGTCATCCTCGCGCTCGCCAATCCGACGCCGGAAATCCTGCCGGAACTGGCGAAGGAAGTGCGTCCCGACGCCATCATCGCCACGGGGCGTTCGGACTATCCGAACCAGGTCAACAACGCGCTGTGCTTTCCGTACATTTTCCGTGGCGCGCTCGACGTCGGCGCGACGACGATCAACGCTCAGATGGAAGTCGCCTGCGTGCACGCGATCGCCGAACTCGCGCGGCGTGAAACCTCCGACGTGGCCGAGCGCGCCTACAGCCTCGGCGACAATCACCTCACGTTCGGTCCGGAATACCTGATTCCGCAGCCGTTCGATCCGCGCCTGCTCGTCTCGGTCGCGCCCGCCGTCGCGCGCGCGGCGATGGAATCGGGCGTGGCGACGCAGCCGATCACCGATCTGCGCGGCTACACCGAAAAACTCTCGCAGTTCGTGTTCCGCACGACGGCGCTGATGAAGCCGCTGTTCGATCGCGCGCGCGCCGACGTCAAACGCATCGCCTTCGCCGAAGGCGAGGAAGACACGGTGCTGCGCGCGGTGCAGACCATCGTCGACGAAGGCTTGGCGAAACCGATCCTGATCGGCCGCCCGGCGGTGATCGAGAAACGCATCAAGCGCCTCGGCCTGCGCATCCGCGCCGGCGAGCATTTCGAACTGACCAACGTCGACGACGATCCGCGCTACGACGAATACTGGAACTATTACCACAAGCTCAACGCGCGCCGCGGCACGACACCGGCGCTGGCCAAGGCGATGATCCGCACGCGCGTGACGCTGATCGCGGCGATCATGGTCGCGCGCGGCGAGGCCGACGGCCTGATCACTGGCCTGGTCGGCACGTACCAGTCCAAGCTCAACTACATCCGCAGCGTGCTGCCGCTCGATCCCGACGTCTGCGCGCCGTCGGCGATGACCTGCGTGCAGAACGACCGCGGCGCGTTCTTCTTCATCGACACGCACGTGCAGCCCGATCCGACCGCCGAGCAACTGGCGGAGGCGACGCTGCAAGGCGTGATGCGCTTGAAAATGTGGGGCATCAAACCGAAGGTCGCCCTGCTCTCGCATTCGAACTTCGGCAGCTTCGCCACGCCGAGCTCGCAAAAGATGCGGCGCGTGCTCGACCTCGTCCGCGCCGCCGATCCGGGCCTGGAAATCGACGGCGAGATGCAAGCCGACAGCGCGCTCAACGACGCGGTGCGCGTGCGCATCTTCCCCGAATCGACGCTGAGCGGCACGGCCAACGTCTTCGTCTGCCCGAACATGGACGCGGCGAACATCGCCTACAACCTCGTGCGCCAGTTGACCGAGGGCGTGGCGATCGGCCCGATCCTCATGGGCATTTCGAAACCGGCGCACATTCTCACTCCGGTGTCGACCGTGCGCCGCGTGGTCAATATGACCGCGGTCGCGTGCGTGGAAGCGCAGATCCGCGCGCAGCTGGCGAACGCGCAAGCTGCGCCGCCTTGAACGACGCGGCGGCGGCCGCGCTCAGGATTTTTCCGCGACGACGATGAAACCCGCAATCGCGTTCTGGCCATCCATGCGCAGATCGATGTGCTCGACCGCAACGGCGCCGAAGCCGGCCGCGCGGCACAGGCCCTCCACGTAAACCTGCGAGTGTGCGTAGCGCTTGCTCGGGCGCAGTACGAAGGCACCATCCGCCTCCGTGGCGGTTTCGCAGGAGAAGATCAGCGCACCTCCGCCGCGCAACGCGCGGAACGCGGCGGGAATGACATCGGCGATGTCGCCGACGTAGATGAACACGTCGTTGGCGATGATGCAGTCGTAAGACCCCGCCGCGGTTTCCTTCAACACTTCGCGAAGGTCGCTCTGGCGAAGACGCGTGTAGATGCCGTGCCGCCGCGCACGCGCCAGCATGCCGGCGGACAGATCGACGCCGGTCAGGGTTCCGTCGACGCCACTCAGATACACGCCGGTCAATCCGGTGCCGCAGCCCAGATCGAGCACATCGATACGCCGATCCGGGTACCGGGCACGTATGATGTCCGCCACACGCTTCGGCACCCGATACTTGAGATCGCCGGCCAGATGCTTATCGAAACGGGCCGAGTAGTCGTCGAACAACGCCTGCGTCATCTCGTTCGGCTGCGTGGGCGGCGTTTCGCCTCGCGCCAGCGCAAGATGAAACTTGAGCGTGGGATTGTGCGGCAACCGCTCCAGCGCGCGCTCGAAGCAGGCGATGGCTTCTTCCTTCCTCTGCAGACCGAGCAAGCACTCACCGAGATCGGCGAGCGCGCGCAGGTTTTCGGGATTCCCGGCGATGACCTCGCGGTACAACGGCTCCGCGTCGGAAAACCGCCCGAGCGTGGACAAGCATGTCGCGAGTGCATGCGTGATCCCGCGGTCCGCGGGCCGCAATGCGCTCGCGGCACGCAGATGACGTTCCGCCTCGCCGTACGCGCCGGCTTTATTTGCCACCGCGACCGCTACTTCGCGCACTGCAAGATCGTCCGGGACCAGCTCGACGGCCCGGCCCGCAGCGGCGACGGCCTCATCGTGCCGGTCCGCACGCGCGAGCGCCTTGCTCAGTTCAACTCGACCGACGGGCCAGCGGGGCGCCCACTCGACGGCTCGTTGCAAAGCGGCAATCTCACGTTCGCCGTCGCCCATCGAACGCGCAAGGGCAGCCTCGACAAGACAGATGCGCGCGTCGCCGGGCGCTGCGGAACGTACTTGCTCGAGTGCATGCTCCGCCCCAGCCAGGTCGCCGGCGCGGATCTGCGCTTGGATCGCTGCGAGTCTCGCCTGCAGGGGATCGAAGGCCGGCTTACTCACGACCCTCGCTCCTGTTCCACGTTCTCGAATGCCCGCAGCTCGAAAGGCGCATGCCGCAAAACATACCGCCTACATTTGCTCCGCGCAAAATTATTGACCCCTCGCCACGTGCGACCGCACTTGCAGTCGGTTAGACTTCCGAGGGATTACGCACGGCATATCAGCCAGAGATTGACACACGCCCGCACAAGGCGATCGCGGAGGGAAAGACCATGAACAAGCTCGACGACATTCTCAACCAGGACATCGATCCGACCGAAACGCGCGAGTGGACCGAATCGCTCGACGCGGTCATCACTGCCGACGGCCCGGAACGCGCGCATTTCCTGCTCGAGAAAATGGTCGACGCGACGCGCCGCGCGGGCGGACATCTGCCATTCCAGCCGACCACCGAGTACATCAACACGATTCCGCCGCACCTGGAGGCGAAAAGCCCCGGCGATTCGGAAATGGAGTGGAAAATCCGCTGTCTGGTGCGCTGGAACGCGATGGCGATGGTCGTGCGCGCGAACCGCAAGCCGGGCGACCTCGGCGGCCATATCGCCAGTTTCGCCTCGTCGGCGACTCTGGTCGACGTCGGCTTCAACCATTTCTGGCGCGCGCCGACGGAGAACCATCCGGGCGATCTCGTCTTCCACCAGGGCCACGCGAGCCCGGGTATCTACGCACGCTCGTTCCTCGAAGGCCGCATCGGCGAAGATCAGCTCGATCTGTTCCGCATGGAAGTCGCGGGCAAGGGTCGCGGCCTGTCCTCGTATCCGCATCCTTGGCTGATGCCGGACTATTGGCAGGCGCCGACCGTGTCGATGGGCCTGGGTCCGCTGCAGGCGATCTATCAGGCGCACGTGATGCGCTACCTGGAAAACCGCGGGCTGATTCCGAAGAGCGACCGCAAAGTGTGGTGCTTCATCGGCGACGGCGAGTCGGACGAGCCGGAAACGCTCGGTGCGATCTCGCTCGCCGGGCGCGAGAAGCTCGACAATCTTATCTTCGTGCTCAACTGCAACCTGCAGCGCCTCGACGGCCCGGTGCGCGGCAACGGCAAGATCATCCAGGAACTCGAAGGCGTGTTCCGCGGCGCCGGCTGGAACGTGCTCAAGCTCGTCTGGGGCAGCTACTGGGATCCACTGCTCGCGCGCGACACCAAGGGCGTGCTGCGCAAGCTCATGATGGAAACCGTCGACGGCGAATACCAGGCGTGCAAGGCTTTCGGCGGCGCCTACACGCGCGAGCATTTCTTCGGCAAATATCCGGAAACCGCGGAGATGGTGCGCAATCTCTCCGACGACGATATCTGGCG
>DAIMZS010000281.1:0-4525 GCA_036733825.1 Rudaea sp. | reverse complement strand
TTCGCGCAGCGGGCCGTCCGTCGGCAGAAAGTCGATTTCGCGTCGCTTGTTTACGGCCACCCGTGTGCACCCGCTGAGCTTCGGAGTTGAAAGAGTACTGTGCCATCTATTGTGCGTCGCAACAAGACTGCTTTGAAGTGGACGGCCATCGGCAATTGCCCGAAACTCCGAAATGAGACTTTTTCGTGGGAACGGCTTCTATTCTCAGCCGTGTCATTTGGAGTTCCAACCGGAGTTGGGGATGCTGTCGTCGTGGCTGCGCGCGCTTGCTGTTCTTCTGATCACTATTCCGCAATTTGCTTTGGCTTGGGACCAAAGCTTCATCGCCAACGGTTCCTTGCCGTCGAATTTCTCCCCCGCCCTCGTTACGCCAGCCGATTCCAGCGGCTTCTGGGCTAGCGGCACCGCGAACGGAATGCCGGTGTTGCTCCGCTACAACGGCGACGGTACGCTGAATTTCTCCCGCTACCTTTCCGGGAGCGCTTTACTTCAGGGCGACTTCGACCAGGTATCCGCCCTTGCCGCCTATCCCGACGGGGGCGTCGTCGATATCGATTCTGTGAATCAACTTGGAACCTCAACTTGCTATATGCGCAGGTTCGACGCCAGCGGCCGTCTGCGTTGGGCTATTCGGGAAGGCAGTGCCGATACCAGTTCCACGTGCCTCAACACGATGCAGATCGACGGAGCAGGCAATATCTGGCTGTCTCCCCGCGTCCGCGCGATCACCCCGGACGGCGTATCGCTCGGCAGCATCCAGGGGCTTACCGTCGCCGGCCAGCTGCTCGCCGACCCGCACTCCGACGCCGTCTACATCTACGGCTGCACCGGTGCATGTTATCTGGATACCTCCACTCCCGCCGGCGCCGCAGCGATTGAGAAGATCAACACAAAAGGCCACGTATGGACCGTGCAGACTGCAAAGACCACGGTGTCGTCGCGACTGGACAGTCTTATCGTCGGCAGCGACGGCAATCTTTACGGATATGGCCGCCAGGCAAGCGGTTCGACCTTTCTGTATGGAATGAGCACGACCTCAAATGGCGCGCTGCGCTGGGAATACACATCATCCGACACCGATATCGCCACCAATAACGTCGTTGCCGCAGCGGCCAGCAATGGCGACAGCGTCGTGCTGTACGGTGATTTCGCCAACTTCCTGACGTCGACGACAAGCGCCGCTCCGACTATTGCGAAAATATCTTCTTCCGGTTCGCTGCAATGGCGGCATGCCGCCGGATTTCAGCCGCCGGCCGATACGGCCAGTCCCATTTTGGAGTCATCCGCGGTGCTCGTGGCGGGCAACGGCGACATCGTTTCCGCGCTGCTCTATTGCAGCACCAGCGGCAACCCGATCACTTGCCCCTTACAACAGGCGCGCCTGAACGCCGACGGCGATACGTTATATGCCGGCAAGGTTCTGGGCATCGATGACTCCATCACGATAGCTGTAACGACACTGCCCGATTCAAGCAGCCTCTCAATCGAGGGCACCTTTCAGCGCCTGGACCGCAACGGCAATGGCGTTGCGCCCCCACAAACCGCAGCTTCGGTGCAGGACACCAGCTGGGACGTGGCCGAGACGATTGCGAACGACGGCTCCACTTTCCTGCTGACCGCCAATGGCAGCACTCATTCTTACGCGGTCACGGCATATTCCAAGGACGGTGCGCGGCAGTGGCGCACGCTTCTCACCGCGGCGACTACGAACGGCGCTCCGACGCAGGCGGCGCTCGTCGCGCGTAGCGCTGACGTATGCCTGGTGGGCGTGGTCGACGCAGCGCAGGTCGTGCAGTGCTACTCACGAAGTACAGGGGTTGCGTCGAACGCGGTTCAACTTGCGTCCGGTGTCTCCGCGGACACCCAGCGTTGGCTGTCGACAGCGCTGCCCAATGATCAACTGCTCGTACTTTATCGCGCCGCGGACGGCAGCTTGCATCACGCCCTGCTGGACGGTCAGATCCATGTGCTCCACGATGTCCCCGCCTTGAACGCCGGAGAGACTTGGGGGACTACGTCCGCCAACATCAACGGCAGCGCATTGATTCAGACGTCGGCTACCTCGCTGGTCAAATTCAATGCCGACGGAACACGCGCCTATTCCGTCGCACCCGACATATCGAGCTACGTCGTGAAATTGGCCAATGACGAAAGTGCGCTTCTGTCGCAGGCGGCACCCGGCGCTTTGATCGAGAGACTGGATGCCGACGGCAAGCTGCGCTGGAAATCGGCTCTCCCTCTTCTGCCGTACTCCACGAGAATAGGAACCCGCTCGATTCGGTTCTCGGACAGCGCCGTATATTTCTACCTGTATGACCGCCCCTCCATGGTCTACGAGGGTGGCATGCCGACGAGTGAGGGCTATGTCGTAAAACTCGCCGAAAACGACGGCCACATGGAGTGGAGCGCCGAGTCAGCGTCTACCAATGGAATCGTCGCCGGCCTGGCTTCGCCGCCCATTCTTCTGCTCGATCCCGCCACACAGAATCCGCTGCTGCTGACCAGCTATGCAAAAAAGATTCAGTTGCGTCAGTTCAACGCCGCCGACGGCACGGAAATGGCCAATCGCGCCGAAAGCATGGGTGTTGACGGATTCGTTGCTTACGACAGCACGTTCACCAGCGACGGAGCACTCGTCCTCGTCAGCGACACAACCGACACCGTGACGGGCTCGGCGTGGGAGGTCACGACGCTTGCGCATCCGTTTGCCGTGGCGCCACCGATCCAAATCGGTCAGGCCGGCATCGCCGGCACCTGGTATGCGCCCTACTCGACTGGTCAAGGTTTCACTCTCGACTACATTGCCGGCGCGAACACCGTGTTCATGCCGTGGTTCACCTTCACTCAGACTCAGGCGAACAATCCGTCGTCGAACGCGTGGTATACGCTGCAGGGACAACCCGCCGCCGGAGCAACGTCCGTCGATCTGGGAATGTACGTGGCCAGTTCGCCCGGCATGTTCAATTCCGGGAAGACAGGGGCAACCCAGGTGGGAAGCGCACAGCTGAGCTTCAGCGACTGCAGCCACGGCACGCTGCGCTATCAGTTCAACCCGAGTGTCAATCTCGGCATGGGCGGGGTGATCAGCTTGACGCGCCTGACGCCTCAGACAACGAATTGCTTACTCGCTGACGGCTCGACGCAGACCGTGCCCGTTACGCCGCCCGCGCAAGGATTCGATACGCGGCAAAGCGGTTCGTGGTACGACCCGAACACCTCGGGACAGGGTATCGAGCTGACGGTGGTGCCCGCCGGCAACGGCTCGAATGGCCTGCTGTTCGGCGCTTGGTTCACCTACGATCCCGCCGGAGCCGGCGACGATCCGCTGGATCAATATTGGTTTACGCTGCAAGGCGATCTGGCCACCGCGAGCAACGGCAAAGTCACTCTGCCGATCCTTCAAATCCTCGGCGGAACGCTGGATGGCCTGCCGACGCGCAACAGCAGTCAGGTAGGAACAGCCACCTTGACGTTCAGTGCCTGCGACCACGCACAGCTGGACTATCAATTCGCCAGTTCTCTCGTCGCGCATGCGTACGCCGGACTCAGCGGCACGCTGCAACTCAGCAAGCTGGGGGGCTGCTCGCCACCCTGATCACGAGTACAGGAGCGCTGCCTCAATCCTCACCTGGCTGGGGTTTATCGCGAGTGAGAATCTTCGTGGCGATCGAATCCGCGGTGGGTTTGCCGTCGCGGATCGAGATTGTCGTTTCGGCGATCGGCTGGTGCACGGTGCGGGTTTTGAGGTCGATGCTGCTTTGAGCGCCAATCTGCACCAGACGGATATCGACCATCGACAACGGCTTGCCGGCAGCTAGCTGCGCCGCCGCTTTCTGCGGCTGCACGATCCACGCGCTGCCGGCGGAACCTTCGGCGAGACGGCCGATGCCGTCGGCGTCGATCAGCAGCGCGGTCCTTTCGTCGACGCCGATGCCGAAGATGTTGCCGGCACCGTCGAGCCGCCCGAGAAAAGCAAGCAAGCGGCCCAGCCGATGACGCGCGGAAAAGTGCGTGTCGGTGATGACGTTTTCCAGATAACGATAATGGAGAAAATCGTTTTCCAAGGTCACGCCTTTGTCGAAAGGATTCGCGAGCGCCACTTTGGATTCCATGCTGCCGCCGTCGAGCGCGCCGTAGCTGTAGTGGCCGAGGATCGCCAGGCCCGCGCTCGAACCGCCGATCGGCCGGTTCGCGGCGACGTGGGCGTTGAGCGCCTCCTGTACGGGCGTGCCCTTCCAGTAGTTGATGTAGTTCGATTGGTCGCCGCCGGCAAGGAAGATGCCGTCGGCGTTCTTCAGCGCAGCGATCACGCGCGGATCGTGCGCGGCCTCGCGGTGGTGGAAGACGATGGTCTCGGCCGAGACGACCGGCCCCCATTCTTTCATGAACGACTCGCCGTAGCTGCCGTCGGTCGGATCGTAGCTGTCGTCGCTCACGGCGCGCAGGATCACGATGTGCCCGCCGCCCGCATGGGTGGCGATGAAGCGGTAGGCCGAATCGAGCTTGCCGCCGCCGCCCATGAGGG
>DAIMZS010000280.1:0-4548 GCA_036733825.1 Rudaea sp. | reverse complement strand
GCGCCTGACGCCCGTTGCCGGGAGTACGTCAGGCATCATCAGCCTTGCGGCGGTTCGCGTCGCATTTCACTCGACGGCAGGAGGCATGCCATCTCCCATCCACCGCGATCATACCGGAGGAGGATGGCCTCAGGTCAACGGAGCAGCGTCAGCAGAGCTTGGCGAGCAGCGCCTGCTGCGCCGAATGCGGCTTGTCGCCGTTCGGCGTGAGCCGGTGATAGTGGCCGTCGGCTTGCAGCACCCAGGCCTGGGTATTGTCGGCGAGGTAATTGGCCAAGCCTTCGTCGAACACGCGCTTGGCGAGATCGGCATCGAGGATGGGAAAACAGGTTTCGATGCGGCGCAGGAGGTTGCGCTCCATCCAGTCGGCGCTCGAGCAGTAGATTTCCGGCTCGCCGTCGTTGGCGAACCAGTAGATGCGGCTGTGTTCGAGGAAGCGGCCGACGACCGAGCGCACGCGAATGTTGTCGGAAATGCCGGGCAGGCCGGGCTTGAGGATGCAGGCGCCGCGCACGATCAGGTCGATCGACACGCCGGCGATCGAAGCTTTGTAGAGCAGCTCGATGACGCCCGGTTCGTTGAGCGCATTCATCTTGGCGATGATGCGCGCCGGCTTGCCGGCCTGCGCGTGCGCGATCTCGCGCTCGATGCGTTCCATCACGCCTTTGTGCAGGGTGAACGGTGATTGCAGCAGGCGCTTGAGCTTGATCACCGGACCGAGACCGGACAACTGCTGGAACAGCTTGTGCGCGTCCTCGCCGATGTCGCGGTCCGCGGTCATCAGGCCGAAGTCGGTGTAGATGCGCGAGGTGATCGTGTGGTAGTTGCCGGTGGACAGATGCACGTAGCGGCGCAGCCCGGCCTTCTCGCGGCGCACGATCAGCAGCACTTTCGCGTGCGTCTTGTAGCCGACCACGCCGTAGACGACCTGCACGCCGGCTTCCTGCAGGCGATTGGCGAGCGAGATGTTCGCTTCCTCGTCGAAGCGCGCGCGCAGTTCGACGACGACGGTGACGTCCTTGCCCGCGCGAGCGGCGTCGATCAGCGAATTGACCAGCGGCGAATCGTTGCCGGTGCGGTACAGCGTCTGTTTGATCGCGAGCACGGCCGGATCGGCCGCCGCTTCCTTGACCAATTCGGTGACCGCGCTGAACGACTCGTACGGATGGTGCAGCAGGATGTCGCGTTCGGCAATCGCCTCGAACAGGCTGCGCTCGGCGACGAGCGGCGCGATCGGGCGCGAAGTGAATTTGGGGAACTTGAGGTCGGGGCGCTCGACCTGATCGTAGATCGTGGTGATGCGATGCAGGTTGACCGGGCCGGGCAGGCGGTACACGTCCGACTCGGCGAGCTCGAAGTTGTGCATCAGATAGTCGGACACCGGCTTCGGACAGGTGTCGGCAATCTCCAGGCGTGCCGCCTTGGCGAATCCGCGGCCGCGCAGCTCGTCGCGCAGCGCGAGGGCGAGGTTCTCGACGTCGTCCTCGTCGACGAACAGCTCGCTGTTGCGCGTGACGCGGAACTGGTACGCGCCGGTGACGCGCATGCCCGGGAACAGCTCGTCGACGAACTGGTGCAGGATGCTCGACAGAAACACGAAATCGTAGGGCTTGTCCGAGACTTCCTCGGGCAGGCGCACGATGCGCGGCAGCGAGCGCGGCGCGCGCAGCAAGGCCATGTGGCCCTGGCGGCCGAACGCGTCGCGGCCTTCGAGCGAGACGGCGAAGTTCAGGCTCTTGTTCAAGATGCGCGGGAACGGATGCGCCGGATCGAGGCCGAGCGGCGAGAGCACCGGCAGCACTTCGTTCTGGAAATATCCTTGCAGCCAGCGCGTCTGTTTGGACGTCCATTTGTCGCGCGCGATGAAGCGGATGCCTTCGCGGTCGAGCTCGGGCAGCAGCGTCTCGTTCCAGAATGTGTACTGCGCATTGACCAGCTCGAGCACGCGCGTGCGGATGCGTGCGAGCAGTTCGGCGGGCGAGGTGCCGTCCGGGCCGGCCTTGGCGTCACCGAAGGCGACATGGTGGCGCAGGATCGCAACCTGGACCTCGAAAAATTCATCGAGGTTGGAGTTGGAAATGCACAGGAAGCGCATGCGCTCGAGCAGCGGCACCGACGCGTCCTGCGCCTGCGCGAGCACGCGGAAATTGAATTCGAGCTGGGCGAGTTCGCGGTTGAGATAGAGCGAGGGATCGCGCAGGTTGATCGCTTCGGCGGGCGTGTCCACGGATTTTGCGGCGGCGTCCACCGCGGCGGCGACGGCATGCGTCTTGCCGTTGGCGCGCTGCGAGGTTTTGGCGGACACGGTGGATTCTTCAGCGCTCATTGCACTTCCTCGGACAGCGGCTCGAACGCGAGCAGACGCTCGCGCGAGAAAACACAGGAGAACGTGCTGCCGACACCGAGCTCGCTCTCGATTTCGAGCCGGGCCTGATGCAATTGCAGCACGTGCTTGACGATCGACAGGCCCAAGCCCGTGCCGCCTGACTCGCGCGAGCGGCTGGTCGATACGCGGTAGAAACGTTCGGTGATGCGCGGCAGATGCTCGGCCGGAATCCCGTAGCCGGTATCGGCCACGGCGAAGCGCGCCGAGCCGTTCGCCTCGGTCGCCTGCCAGGAAATCTCGATGCGGCCGCCCTCGGGCGTGTAGCGCACCGCGTTGGAGACGAGATTGGAGAACGCGCTGTGCAGATAGTCGGTCGAGCCGCGCAGATCCGAATCGCAGCCGAGCACGATATCGACGCGATGGCGGCCCTGCGAGAGGCCCTCGGCCTCGCGCTTGAGCGTCGACAGCAGTGCGCGCATCGACACACGTTCGTTGTCGTTGATCTGCTGCTGCGCTTCCAGGCGCGAGAGCGTGAGCAGGTCTTCGACGATTTGCGTCATGCGCCGCGACTGCCCGCGCAGATCGGCGAGCACGGGAGCGAGTTGCGGCATGACTTCGGGTTCGAGCATCTCGAGGTATCCGTGCAGCACGGTCAACGGTGTACGCAGTTCGTGTGACACGTTGGCGACGAAATCGCGACGAACCTGTTCCAGCCGCGCGAGCGGGGTCATGTCGCGCACGACGAGCAGGCTGTGGTCGTAGGAATACGGGATGAGGCGGAACGACAGGCGCACGGCCTCGTTGACGTTCGAGGCGGCATCGCGCAGCGGTTCGCGCGTCGGGTCTTCCTCGAACCATGCCTTGGCCTGCAGCGGCAGGAAATCGTCGATATGCGCGCCGCGGTCGCGCGGCGAGGCCATGCCGAGCAGGCGCTCCGCGGCCTCGTTGAACCAGACCACGCTGCGGCCGCGGTCGAGCACGACGACGCCGTCGGGCAGCGCCGCCGCGCCTTCGCGAAACGCGCGCAGCAGGTTGATCAGGCGCCGCTTGCGCGAGCGTTCAGCGTGCAGCTTGGTGTGCATATAGGCGGAGATGTCCGACCAGACGCCGCGATCCTCCGGCGGCGGCAGGCGCCGGCGCGAACGCAGCCAGGACTGGAGTTGATAGAGACTGACGAGCGACCACAACGAGTAACCGAGCAGCACCGCGAGCACCGCGTGCTCGGTGACGCCGAACCAGGCGCCGAGCGCGATCGCCACCGCCAGCACGACGACGAAGCGTCCTAGCGAGACTTGCCACGCGTGGCTTTGCAGGAATTGCAGCTGCATGATTGCGGTCAGTCCGATGACGGATGCTCACAATTGTACCTTCTTGCTTCCTTCTCCCACCGGGAGAAGGTGCCCCGCAGGGGCGGATGAGGGTCCGGGTTGGGATGGGCGCCGATACGAGGCCGGACCCTCACCCGTCGCGCTACGCGCGCCGACCTCTCCCCGTGGGAGAGGTGAAAACATCACGCCACCGGCGTGGTCGAGAACCGATAGCCGGCGCCGCGCACAGTCTGCACGAGTTCGTCGCAGCGGTGCGGTTCCAGCGTTTTGCGCAAGCGGCGGATGTGCACGTCGACGGTGCGCTCTTCCACGTAGACGCTGCCGCCCCAGACGTAGTCGAGCAGCTGGCTGCGCGAATAGACGCGCTCGGGGTGGGTCATGAAGAAGTGCAGCAGGCGATATTCGGTCGGGCCGATCGCGACGCTTTCCTCGCCCGCGTAGACGCGGTGCGCGGCGCTGTCGATCTTGAGCGGGCCGATTTCGATCACGCCGTCGGTGTCGACGCCGTGCGTGCGGCGCATAACCGCGTTGATGCGCGCGATCAGCTCGCGCGGCGAAAAGGGTTTCACCACGTAGTCGTCGACGCCGGCTTCGAGGCCGCCGACGCGGTCGGTCTCTTCGCCGCGCGCGGTGAGCATGATGATCGGCACGTCGCGCGTGAGTTCTTCCTTGCGCAGGCGGCGGGCGAGATCGAGGCCGCTCATGCCGGGCAGCATCCAGTCGAGCAGGATCAGGTCGGGCACGCGCTCGACGATCATCGTTTGCGCCGCACGCGCGTCCGCGGCATGGCTGGGCTCCATGCCGGCCTTGCGCAGGGCGAATGCGACCATGTCGCGGATCGCGGGTTCGTCTTCGACGATGAGGATATTTTTTTGCACGTGGTCAACCCGTAGC
>DAIMZS010000279.1:1358-4549 GCA_036733825.1 Rudaea sp. | reverse complement strand
CGCGCGCACTGCGCGAGTGATGGCGCAGGCGCGAGCCTCCGAATACCCAAATAACTCCGTCATTCCCGCGAAAGCGGGAATCCATCTTGCCTTTCAGCGGTTGAGCCAAAAGAAAAATGGATTCCCGCTTTTGCGGGAATGACAGCAAGTGAGGCGGGAATGGCGCTGAGCGGGGCGGGGCGACGCCAGGGCGAAAAGGCGCCAAGTGGAACGGATGACGCCAACACGGGCTATTCCGCTGCCGCCTAGGTACGCCCAGCGACAGGAATCAACGCGCCCGTCACCGCCTGCGCCTGATCGGAAATCAGAAACAGAATGACGTCGGCGATCTGCTCGGGCTTGACCCAGCGGCTGTGGTCGGCATCGGGCATGTCCTTGCGATTGGCCGGGGTGTCGATCGTCGTCGGCAGGATCGCGTTTACGGTGACGCTGCGGTCCTTCAATTCTTCGGCGAGCGCCTCGGTGAGCTTGAACACGCCGGCCTTCGACGCCGCGTATGCGCCCATGCCCGCGCCGGCCTTGAGCGCGCCGGCCGCGCCGATGTTGACGATGCGGCCGGCCTTGCTCTCCACCAGCAGGGGCAGCGCGGCCATGCTCGTGGCGACGGCGGTGCGCAGGTTGACGTTGAACAGCAAATCCCACGTCGCCAGGTGGCCGTGCTCGAGCTTCTCCCAGCGGAATGTGCCGGCGACGTTGACCAGCGCATCGAGGCCGCCGAGTTTTTCGCGGACCGCGGCGAAGGTTTTTTCCGCCGCTTCCGCCGAAGAGAGATCGACGCCGCCGAATTCGTGGAAGTGCGGCGTGTCCGCGGCGGCGATCGGCGCATGGTCGATCGCCGCGACCGCGGCGCCGGCGTCGAGCGCAGCGCGCACGACAGCCGCGCCGAGGCTGCCTGCGGCGCCGGTGACCGCGATCTTCTTGCCCTGAAGGTTCATCGTCTCTCTCCGTGTTTGGGGCGTCGATGCTAGCTCACGGCATGGGGCAGTGCCATGCGCGGCGAGGATTCGTTGACTGGACGGGAGCGCGCTCTTACCATGCACGACTTCGTCGGGGCATAGCTCAGCCTGGTAGAGCGCCAGCTTTGGGAGCTGGATGTCGAGAGTTCGAATCCCTCTGCCCCGACCACTGATAACGTTAGAAAAGCGCCGCTCGCGGCGATTTTCTTCGATTTATCTTCGCTCTCGATCTTGCGTTGGCCAGTTTCTACCCAAGCCGGCACGATCGGTGCGCTAAACTTTCCGGATGCGCCCGTAGCTCAACCGGATAGAGCACCGGCCTTCTAAGCCGGCGGTTGTGGGTTCGAGTCCCGCCGGGCGCGCGAATAAAAGTTGATGCGGGACTGTTGTATTTCGACCCCCAAATTGCGCTACAATTGCCGGCTCGGTGGTGGGTGTAGCTCAGCTGGTTAGAGTACCGGATTGTGATTCCGGATGTCGTGGGTTCGAGTCCCATCATCCACCCCAGTTTCATTGCAAGTGGGCCGTTAGCTCAGTTGGTAGAGCAGGAGACTCTTAATCTCTTGGTCCTAGGTTCGAGTCCTAGACGGCCCACCACTTTTCCCCTTGCGGCGAATCGGCGATCATAGGCGCCGCTGCGACTGCGCTTCGCCAAGCCGCCCTCGACTCCGCACCCACCGCCAGCGAGAATGCAGGCTCGCGATTCCGCATCGATGCGACGACCGCCAAAGGATGAAGGCAGGGCGAATGTGGCGGAATTGGTAGACGCACTGGATTTAGGTTCCAGCGGGGTAACCCGTGAGAGTTCGAGTCTCTCCATTCGCACCAACAGCAAACCCGTGATCGCGTAGCGATCACTCGTTTTATCTTTTTGCGCTTCGCTTGCCCGTGGCATGCGAGTTACACGATATAATTTTTAATTCAGAATTCAGGTGCCAATATGCAAGTCTCCGTCGAAAACCTGGGCAAACTCGAGCGCAAGCTCACTGTGCGCGTTCCCGCCGAGCAATACGAAACGCAGGTCAAGGCGCGCCTGGCCGAAGTCGCGCGCAGCGTGCGCCTGAAGGGCTTCCGCCCCGGCAAGATCCCGGCCAAGGTGATCGAACAGCGCTTCGGCTCGCAGGTTCGCGGCGAAGCCATTTCGGAACTGATCCGCAACACGTTCAACGAAGCGGTCGGCCAGGAAAACCTGCGTCCGGCGATGGCGCCCGAGATCGACACCACCGGTCAGCCGACCGACGGACAGATCGAGTACACGGCCAAGTTCGAAGTGCTGCCCGAAGTCGGCACGGTCGACGTGACCCAGCTGGACATCACCAAGCACGTCGCCTCGGTGGCCGATGCGGACGTCGACGCGATGATCGAAACGCTGCGCGCGCAGCGCCGCGAGTGGGCCCCGGTCGAGCGCGGCGCGCAGGCGGGCGACATGGTGCTGTTCGAATATTCTGCGCAGGACGCGAACGGCGGCTTGCGCCACCCGGCCGAAGGTGCGGACCGCGTCGGCACGATTCTGGGTTCGGGCGCGATGACGACCGGCATCGAAGATGCGCTGATCGGCCACGCCGCCGGCGACACGGTCACGGCGCAGGCGGATTTCCCCGCCGATTTCCGCGAGCCGGCGCTGGCCGGCCGCCACGCCCAGGTCGAAGCGAAGATCATCCGCATCCAGGAATCGAAGCTGCCGGAGGTCGATGACGCGTTCATCTCCGCGTTCGGCATCAAGGACGGCGGCCTGGAGAAATTCCGCAGCGACGTACGCGCGAACCTCGAGCGCGAGCTCAAGGGCATGCTCTCGGCGCGCCTGAAGAACGAAGTCGTCGGCAAGCTGGTCGACGCTTACCCGCAGATCGAGCTGCCGCAGGGCATGATCGAGCGCGAAGCGCAGATGCTCTCGCAGCAGGCGCAGGAGCAGGCGCGCCAGCAGGGGCAGATCGCCCCGGGCCCGGAAGCGTTCATGGAGATGGCGCGCCGCCGCGTCGCCGCCGGCGTCTTAGTCGGTGAGATCGCGCGGACGAATAATATCCGCCTGGACAACCGCCGCGTCGCCGAAACGCTGGCCTCGTTCGCCTCGACCTACGAGGAGCCGGAGCGCGTAGTTGAACTTTACCAGCGCGATCCCCAACTCATGAGCGGACTGCAGAGCCGCGTCATGGAAGATCAGGTCGCCGACTGGATCGCCGACCACGCGAAGGTGAACGAGCAGCACCTGAGCTTCGGCGAGGCGATGCGTCCGGC
>DAIMZS010000279.1:0-1258 GCA_036733825.1 Rudaea sp. | reverse complement strand
TCGAACCCACCCGCAGCCTCAACCTCGTGCCGATGGTGGTCGAGCAGACCTCGCGCGGCGAGCGCGCGTACGACATCTATTCGCGCCTGCTGAAGGAGCGCGTGGTGTTCTGCGTCGGGCCGATCGACGACTACATGGCCAACGTCATCGTCGCCCAGCTGTTGTTCCTGGAATCGGAAAATCCCGAGAAGGACATCAACCTCTACATCAACAGCCCCGGCGGCGTGGTCACGGCGGGCCTGGCGATCTACGACACGATGCAGTACATCCGCTGCGACATCAGCACGATGTGCGTGGGCCAGGCGGCCAGCGCGGCCTCGCTGCTGCTGATGGCCGGCGCCAAGGGCAAGCGCCTGGCGCTGCCGAACTCGCGCATCATGATCCACCAGCCTTCGGGCGGTGCGCAGGGCCAGGCGACCGACATCGAGATCCAGGCGCGCGAGATCCTGTATCTGCGCAGCCGCCTGAACAACATCTACGTCAAGCACACCGGCCAGGCGCTCGAGCAGATCGAGCGCGACATGGAGCGCGACCGCTTCATGAGCGCCGACGATGCCAAGGGCTACGGCCTGATCGATTCGGTCCTCGAAACCCGCCCGACCGAGTCGATCAAGACTGCCTGACGCCGCCGGTACGGGGCAAAAACCGGCCGCCGAAGCGCATTTTGGCGCGCTTCGCGGGCCACTTTTCCAATCGGCTTGGACGCGTCGGATTGCCTGGCAATCCGGCCGGCCTATGCTATTCTTCCAACTGACATGTCTTTGTAAAGGAACCCGGGGCCCGGCATGAGTGACGATCGACAGAGCCGCTCTGGCGACAACAACAAGATTCTTTATTGTTCGTTCTGCGGCAAAAGCCAGCACGAGGTCCGCAAGCTCATCGCAGGTCCGAGCGTTTTCATCTGCGACGAGTGCGTCGAGCTCTGCAACGACATCATCCGCGAGGAACTCGAGGAGAAGGCCGCCGGCACGCGCAGCCACCTGCCCAAGCCGAAGGAAATCCTCGACGTTCTCGAGCAGTACGTGATCGGCCAGACGCGTGCGAAGAAGACGCTCGCTGTAGCGGTGTACAACCACTACAAGCGCATGGAAGCCCGCCAGCGCAACGACGAAGTCGAGCTGGCCAAATCGAACATCCTCTTGATCGGTCCGACCGGCTCGGGCAAGACGCTGCTCGCGGAAACGCTGGCGCGCCTGCTCAACGTGCCGTTCACGATCGCCGACGCGACGACGCTGACCGAAGCCGGCTACGTCGGCGA
>DAIMZS010000278.1:0-4558 GCA_036733825.1 Rudaea sp. | reverse complement strand
TACGCCGGCACGTGCTCGAGATAGGGCGCATCGGCCGCGCCTTCGACCGAGGTCGCGTCGATCCCGTCTTTCACCATCATGGCTTCAAACGGCGTGCCGTGCAGAATGGACTGACCGACGAGCGTATGCGCCCATGCCGCAGGCTTGCCGTCCTTGCCGAGCATCGCGCGTAGGCGCGAAAGCCACATCGGCCGATAGTAGCCGCCGTGGATGTCGTCCTCGCGCGTCCACACCACTTTGACGGTTTTGCCCGACGCCTTCGCCACCTGCACCGCCTCGGTGACATAGTCGCAGGTCGGATTCGCGCGCCGGCCGAAGCCGCCGCCGAGGAAAGTCGTGTGGATACGCACCTGCTCGGGTTTCAGACCGAGAATTTGCGCCGACAGATTCTGATCCATCGTCTGAAACTGCGTGCCGGTGTAGATGTCCGCGCCGTCCTTGCCGATCTCGACGGTGCAGTTCTCCGGCTCCATCGGCGCGTGCGCCAGGAACGGCACTTCGTATTCGGCCTCGATGACCTTGCCGGCTTTCAGCGCCGCCTCGACGTCGCCGACCTTCTTCGCGACCGCACCCGGCGTTTGCGCGAGCTTGCGATAGTCCGCGCGCAGGCCCTCGGTCGAAATCTTCGCGCCTTCGCCGAGATCCCAATCGATCACGAGCGCATCGCGGCCCTGCTTCGCCGCCCAGAAATGCTTACCGAGCACGGCGACGCCGGTCGGCACCTGCACGACGTCGACGACGCCGGGCACGGCCTTCGCCTTCGTCGCATCGAAGGATTTCACTTTCGCGCCGAACACCGGCCCGCGCGCGACCGTGGCGATCAGCATGTTCGGCCGCTTCACATCGATGCCGAACTCGGCCGCGCCGGTCACCTTGGCCTTGCTGTCGAGACGTTTGGTCGGCTTGCCGATCAGACGAAATTCCTCGGGTTTCTTCAGCGCCACGTTCGCCGGCATCGGCAGCTTCGATGCCGCGTCGGCGAGTTCGCCGTAGCTTGCTTTTTTGTCCGCGCAGATCACATAACCGTTTTCGGTGCGGCAATCGGCGGTGCTGGCGAGGTTCCATTTCTTCGCCGCGGCGGCGATCAGCAACGCGCGCGCGGTCGCGCCGGCCTCACGCAGCTGCGCGAACGATTCCCACGTGCTCGTCGAGCCGCCGGTCATCTGCATGCCGAACACCGTGTGCTTGTACTCGGGCGCCGCCGGCGCGTGCTCGACGTTAATCTTCGACCAATCGCAATCGAGCTCGTCGGCGACGACCATCGGGATCGACGTCCACACGCCCTGGCCCATCTCCGAATGCTTGAGCAGCACGGTGACGGTATTGTCCGGCGCGATGCGCACGAACGCGTTCGGCGGAATCTGCTCCGGCTTCTTCGCCACGTCCTCGGCGAACGCCCGGCGCATGCCGAGCGGCATGAAGCAGGCGACGACGAGACCGGCCGACGCTGTGGCGCCGGCCTTGAGAAACGCTCGGCGGCTCGCGCCGCCCGAGCGGCGTTCGAGCGGAACGACGCGGGTCAATTCCTCGACGACGCCGGAAAGATCAGTGTGATCACGCCACATCGGACACCTCCTCCGCGATCGCGGCCGTCTTGGACAATTCCGCCGCGCGATGGACGGCGGTGCGGATGCGCTGATATGTGCCGCAGCGGCAGATGTTGCCGCTCATCGCGGCGTCGATGTCGGCGTCGGTCGGCTGCGGCTTCTGCTTGAGCAGCGCCACCGCGGCCATGATCTGGCCGGACTGGCAGTAGCCGCATTGCACGACGTCGGCTTCGATCCACGCGCGCTGCACCGGATGATCGCCGTCTTTGCCGATGCCTTCGATCGTCGTGATCTTTTTGCCGGCCAGCGCCACGGCCGGGGTGATGCAGGAACGCATCGCCACGCCGTCGACGTGCACGGTGCAGGCGCCGCATTGCGCCATGCCGCAGCCGAATTTGGTGCCGGTGAGCCCGATCACGTCGCGCAGCACCCACAGCAAAGGCATGTCGGCGGGCGCGTCGACCTCGTGTTCCTGCCCGTTGATGTTGAGTTTCATCGGACACCTCGTGGCGTTGGCTGCGGTCCCGGCAAACTACTACTCGGCAGTACAGAAATCCAGCAAGACCAAGTGAACAAATTGATAAGTTCGGCTAACAAACGCCGCAAAACGCGCCATCACGACAGGTGCTGCAAATCCTCGGGGCGATCCACGTCGAACGCCAACGCGGGGTTGGCGATCGCATCGATCTGCTCGACGCGTTGCTGCAGCAGATCGCGCATGCCGCGGTCGGAGCCGGCGTCGAGTGCATCGAACCACGCGCGCGGCAGCAGCGCCGGCACGCCGAGGCGGTCCGCGTAGTGCGATGCGACGCCGCGGCCGGGCGCGCGACGCCAGGCGTCGCGCAGTGATAACAGATGACTCGTCTCGAGCCCGGGTTGATCGCAAAGCAGAACGAGGACACCGCTGCATGCCGGCGAAAGCGCGTCGATGCCGGCGTGCAACGAGGCACCGAGCCCGAGTTGCCAACCGGCGCAGTCGATGCGGCGTATCGGCAAGTCGGCGATGCGCGATGCCATCGCCTCGGCGTCGAAACCGAACACGATCACCGCGTCGCTCGGTGCGGTTTGCAGCGCCAGGCGCGCTGCGCGGTGCACCAGAGCTTCACCTTGATGGAGCAGCAACTGCTTCGGCTGTCCTAGCCGCGTCGACGCACCCGCAGCCAACACGACGGCGCCGTGAGCGGGCGCGTGCTCATGCATCGATGCGCGCCGCTAGCAGCTCGGGCACGACGTTTTTCTTCATGGAGAAATGCTGCTGCAATTGCGCTGCGACGGCGAGCGCCACGGCTTCGCCGCCGTGGCCGCCGAGGTCGAGTCCGACCGGCGCATGCAGGCGCGGACTCAAGCTCTCGCGCGCGCCGGCGTCGATTTCGGCGAGCAGCGCGTCGCGCCGCGCCGCCGGGCCGAGCAGGCCGATATATCCGGCGCTGCTTGCCGCGCCGAAACGCAGCCAAGCCAGGTCGATCGTGTAGTTGTGGCTCATCACGAGCAGGGCGTCGTACAGTTCCTGCGCCAGCGTGGCGATCGCCGCTTCGGGCGGAAGATCGATCAGCCGATCGATCGACGCGCGCTGCGCGAACGCCGACCAGCGTCCGCGATGTTCGACGACGTCGACGAACCAGCCCAACCGACGCGCGAACGTCGCCAGCGGCGCCGTTTCCGGTCCCGCGCCGAGAAGCAGCAAGCGCGGCGGCATGGCGATGTCGAAATGCAGCGACGCCGCGGCGGACGCGTTGCCGGCGCGGCCTTCGCCGTTCCATTCGGCGATGGGCGAGGATTCCGCGTCGGCGACGAAACGGGCAACGCCGGCGCCGACATCGGCGTCGCCGATGTCAAAGGCCAAATGCAAATCCCGGCCCTGATCGAGCCCCGCATACAGCGCGCGCGCGAGCGGCGCCTGCGGCGGCAGCGGCAGGAGCAGAAGCTGCAAACGTCCGCGGCAACCGATGCCACTGCCGAACAAGAGATCCTCGTCGCTGCGCGTATCGAACTCGACCCTGGCCGCGCGCCCCGCCGCGTGCACCTCGCGCGCGGCGTCTTCGAGCGCGGGCTCCAGGCAACCGCCGCTGATCACGCCGTGACGCAGGCCTTGGCCGTCGAGCAGCACCATCGCCCCGCGTTTCTGGTAGGTCGAACCCTCGGTCGCGACCACGAGACCGAGCACCGCGCTCTCGTTGCGCGCGTGAATGCGCCAGAGGGTATCGAGCAGGCCGCGCAGGCCGCCGGCCGGGGGATTTGCATCGTTGATCGCCATGGCCGAATGGTAGCGGAAGCCGAACCAATCATCTGACGCGGCTCGACACGATTTTCAAGGGTGCCGAACTCGCAGAAAAGATGCGCGTTCTAACTACGCACCGCAATGCGGCGCAGCTGGATCGCTTCGGTGAGATGCGGCGTTTCGATCGCCTCGCTATCGGCGAGATCGGCGATCGTGCGGGCCACGCGCAGGATGCGATGGTAGGCGCGCGCGGAGAGGCCGAGCCGGTCGAGGGCACGTTCGAGCAGCGAGCGATCCGTCGCCGTCAACGCGCAATCGCGGCGAAGCTCGCGCGTGCCCAGTGCCGCATTCGGCTTGCCCGCACGCGCGATCTGGTGCGCACGTGCCGCGACGACGCGCGCACGTACGGTCGCACTCGCCTCGCCGGCCGGCGCCGCTTCACCGAGTTCGACCAGCGGCACGCGCGGCACCTCGACGTGCAGATCGATTCGGTCGAGCAGCGGACCGGAGATCCGCGCGCGATAACGCCGAACGGCCTCGGGCGTGCATGCGCAGCGTCCCGACGGGTCGCCCGCGTAGCCGCAGGGGCAAGGATTCATGGCGGCGACCAGTTGGAACGCCGCAGGGAATTCGGTTTGGCGCGCGGCGCGCGCGATCGACACGTGTCCCGACTCGAGCGGCTCGCGCAGCACTTCGAGCACGTGGCGGCTGAATTCGGGCAGTTCGTCGAGGAACAAAATTCCGTGATGCGCCAGAGAAATCTCGCCGGGACGCGGAATCGAACCGCCGCCGA
>DAIMZS010000277.1:1998-4571 GCA_036733825.1 Rudaea sp. | reverse complement strand
CGGGTTTCGCCAAAAAAACGGCGCGCCATGCGGGCGCGCCGTAGAGGGCGTTCAGGGCCGCCCCAACTCGTTGCGTGTCACGGCGACGAGCTTGAGGTAGAGTCCTCGCTGCAATGCAGCGGGCCGCCCGGATACTTACCGTTGTTGTACATGTCGAGAATGGCCGCGAGGCTGATGAACTGCTGGCGCAGCGCATTGTTCGACTTCAGTCCGCCGATATACGCCGGCGTGTTGGTCGGGTTGTTGAACAGGCCGTAGGCCTGGTTCAGCGCCGTCTGTACCTGCGACGGCAGCGAAGCGCCGTTCAGCTGGTTCAGCACCGCCGCCTCGTACTGATGCGCGAGCACCCAATAGGCGTTGCCGCCGGCCGGCGGGGTCCAGAAGGCCTGGTACCAGGTCTTGCCGCTGTAGAAGAACGTCGTGTCCGGCCCGCTCGGCTGGAGCAGATTCCAGGTCGGATCGGACTTGGCCGGACCGTACTTGCTGTGCGTCTTCCAATAGCCCTGGGTCAACGTGCAGCCCAGCACGCAATCCTGGTTGGTGATGTTGATCGTCGCGGTGTTGCTGCCCGTCGCTTGGGTCGTATTGGTGACGAAGCTCGCGGTATTGGGCACGGCGATCGTCTTGCAGGTACCCAACGACGGATCCCAGGTGAAGCTGGCCGTGTAGCTCAGGGTCTGCGAGAAACTGCCTCCCGCGGCAGGGGCACAGATCGTACCGCCCAGCGCCGCAGGCGCACCGCCGTTGAACGCATCGGACAGATTGACGCACTGATCCACCAGCGCGCCGGGCGCGCCGAACGTCACTGCGGCCATGCCGGAGTACGAGCTCGATCCCGCCGGCGTCGCCGTGCCGTCCGAGGCGTAGTGGTAGTTCTGCTGGTTTGCCGTAGCAGTGTTGGTCCGCGCCGTCCCGTCCGGCAAGCTGCCCGAGTAGGTGCATTGCAGGGAACCCCCGGCCGGCACTGTCGACGACGGACAATTGACGCTCATGTTCAACGACGGGGAGACGACATCCGTCATGCTCAACAATGTCGCGTTCCGGGTCGGATTGTTGTTGGTGATCGTGATGACGCCGCTGACCGCGTAGGTGTTGTCGTTCGACACCGCGCTGATCACGACCGCGTAATTGAGGTTCACGCTCTGGCTGGTCGACAGCAGCAGCGCGTCGAGCGTGCCGTTGTTGTCCGTGTCCACCGTCAGCGCGGGCGAAACGTAGGACTTGGCGATCGTCCAGTTCCAGGCGCGGTTGAACGTCGTGTTCGCTGTCTTGCTGACCGCCAGGCTGTAGCAGTTGACCACGACCTGCGTGCTCGCCGTCGCGCCGCTCGACGCGGTGACGGTGTTGGGGAACGTATACGTGAAGGTCGGCTGGCTGCCCTGCCCGCTGCAATCGAGCGTCTTGTCGTAGTTGACCGAACCCGAGGCCGAGAATGTCCACGGTCCGAAAGCGCTGTCGGAATCGGTGATGGTGATCTGGTTGTCGACAAGCGTCGTCGGTGTCGTAAACGTGGCCGTCGCCGACGCGTTACCGCCGCCGACCTGTCCGCTCGTGGTCACTGTAACGATGTTGGTGCGCGTATTGCCGTCATTGACCGGCTGCGTGTAGGTACAAGTCAGCGTCTGCTGAGGTCCCAATGCGTACGGCAAGGTCACACCGCAATTGAGCGTGACCGGGCTGCCTGCAAGCAGATCGTTGATCGCCGTGATCGTGGCCGCGAACGGCGCCGGATTGGTGATCGTCACTGCGCCCGAAACCGCGAAGTTCGAGTCGACCGGGCTGCCCTTGGTTGCGGTCACCGTGTAAGTCACATCGCCGCTGTCGCCATTGAACAGGTTAAGCGGAGCCGGCGATACCGACTTATTGAGGGTCCACGGCCAGGTGCGCGTAAACGACGGATTGGCCGTCTTGCTGACCACCAGACTGTAGTCATAGCAAAACATCAGATGGCTCAAGCCGCACTGGTTGCCTCCGCACAGACCGGTGGGCGGAAACAGGCCGGAATCGTGGTCGGCGTCGCTTTCACCGCCGCCGAGCGGATCATAGATATAGGCATTGAACCCGTTGCCGCCCTTGACCGCGACCGCGTCCACGCCGACCGGCGAGCCGTTGAAGCTCGTCGACCAACCAATCGCCCCGTTCGCGGCGAGGGTGACGGTGAAAACATATCCGTCAGCGGGATTGGTATACGTATTCGTTCCCAGGCCGACCGCGGATCCATCGATCGAAAACGAGATGTTGCCGTCCTGCAAATTGCTGATGTCCGAACAGCTGTTGATGTTTCCCGAGACGAATATCGGCGTGATGCCGCCGTTGCTGGGGCCGGTGTTCTGGGCGACCGCCGAGCCTGCGAGCAGCAGCATCGCTGCCAGGCAGAGGCGGTAGCCTCGTTCGACAAATTTCGTTCGCATAAACCCACTCCCGGAATCGGGTCTTGGCTATGCGTGTTTGGGGGAGCACGCCAAAACCCATGGCTGTACTCGGCAGCACGGCCATCCGGACGGCCGCCCGGATCCGTAGCTTTGCGCCCCCGGTTCGCACCGGGTTTGCCCTTGGCGAGACCCAATGTCCCG
>DAIMZS010000277.1:0-1898 GCA_036733825.1 Rudaea sp. | reverse complement strand
CGGACCTGTGGCTTTGCGACCCCGGCTTGCGTCGGGTGTGCTATTGGCGAGTCCCCGCAGGCTCCCCTCGGAGGGATTTTGGATCGTCTGCGTGTCGCTGCGCCCTGTTCCGCGGCGGCGATTCCCCTTCTGTAAACCCATTCGTCAGGTCGTGCGACCGGAATGACGAACAAGGTGACAGCGATGGAACTTTATAGCAAAAGCGTTAAAAAATGTCAATTTCGTCACAAACTGTGTAAACCCCGCAACACGCGGACTTCGCCCACCGGATCGACCGCAACGAGCGCAATCGCCTCACCGCCCGGCCCGGTCGCGTAGGCCCGCTCGGCCGCGCAGGCGTGTTCGACGCGCACGGCCTGGCCATGATGCAAACGGCGCGCCTCGTCGGTGGTCAACGCCACTCGCGGCATGCCTTGCAGACCGGCTTCGAGCGGCAACAGCAGCGAATCCAACACGCTTTCGTCGACCGCCGCTTGCTCGAGTTCGGCCAAGGTATGCATGGCCGGCTGCCGAAACGGCTCGACCCATTCGCGCCGCAACGCGGTGAGATGCGCCCCGCAACCGAGCGCCTCGCCGAGGTCGCGCGCCAGACTGCGCACGTAAGTGCCGGAGCCGCATTCGACGTGCAAGGTCAGCATATCGCCGTCGCGTCCATGGCAATCGAACGCATACACGTCCACTTCACGCGGCGGAACCTCGACGTTTTCGCCCTGCCGCACGCGCTTGTACAACGGTACGCCGCCCTGCTTGATCGCCGAGTACGCCGGTGGAATCTGCACGATGCGGCCGCGGAATTTCGCCAGCGCCGATTCGATGACTGTGTCGTCGAGCACGGGAACGGCTCGCGCCGCGATGATCTCGCCTTCGGCATCGCCGGTCGTCGTCGTCACGCCGAGCTTGCATTGCGCGGTATAGGCTTTACGTGCGCCGAGCAGATAGCCGGCGATCTTCGTCGCCTCGCCGAAACACACGGGCAGGAGCCCCGTCGCCAGCGGGTCCAGGCTGCCGGTGTGCCCGGCCTTGCGCGCGCGGAACAGACGCCTGACCTTCTGCAATGCCTGGTTCGAACTCAAGCCCAGCGGTTTGTCGAACAGCAGAATGCCGGTGACGTCGCGGAAATTCTTCATATCGATTCCTGCAGCGGCCGCAGGAACGCGCGCCTCACGTTTTTCCGCGCAGCAGCGCCTCGATGCGCTCGCCGCGATCGAGCGAATCGTCGTAGCGGAAGCGCAGCTCGGGCACGCGGCGGATATTCATCGTGCGCGACAGTTCGCGGCGGAACTCCTTGGCGAGTTCGTTGAGCGCCTTCACGCCTTCGACAGCTTTGTCCGGCAGCAGCGCGGTGACGAAGATCGTCGCCACGTCGAAATCCTTGGTGACCTCCACGTCGGACACGCTCATCGACGGCAACGCATTGTCGCGCACCGCCTCGTGCACCATCGTGCCGAGCAGGCGGCGCAGTTCCGCGGAAAGACGGTCGGAACGGTTGAAAGAACGCGTAGCCATGATCAGTGTCCTTTGTTCGGCGCCGCCTGGACGCCGAGTTCACGGTCGAAGAAGCGCGCGACGACGGCGTACATCGCCTTCGATTCGGGCAGTTCGGGATCGGAGAAGAACGAATGCCACACGCCTTCCCAAACATGCAACTCGGTGCGCACACCCGCTTCGGTCAGCAGTTCGTTGCTGCGCAGCGTCGCGCTCATCGCGAAATCGCGCGACGCCGAAATCAGCAACGTCGGCGGAAACTTCGCCAGCACCTCGCGCGAGTTGCCGGGAAGCACGAGCGGGCTGGCCGGATCGGCGCCTTTGAAATACGGCAGCGATGCCAGCGGAAACGCCTGCTGCGGAACGGCTTCGCCCATCAGCAGATGACCGACGTACGCCGAATCGCCGTTCAA
>DAIMZS010000276.1:0-4576 GCA_036733825.1 Rudaea sp. | reverse complement strand
GTCGCGCAGGGCGATGCTCGTATGGGTGAACGCGCCGGGATTGATCAGGATGAAGCTCGTTCCGTCCGTACGCGCATGCTGCACGCGGCCGACCAACTCGTGCTCGGCATTCGACTGGAAATGCTCCAGCGAGTGCCCCGCCGTCGTGGCGCGCGCGGCAAGATCGGCGTTGATTTCCTCAAGCGTCGCGCGGCCGTAAATCTCCGGCTCGCGCGTGCCGAGCAGGTTCAAATTGGGGCCGTGCAGGACGAGAATTTTCGCCACGAATAGAAAGTCCGGCGGGCCGACGGCCCGGTCAAGGCGCGGAAGTCTGCGCTGACGAGGGCGACTTGTCCAGTGCGATGCGCCCAAATTCGGCGAAGATGGCCGATGTTTGAGCAGAAAAAGCTCCCGTGATTTGTCGGGAGATCTTGCGGACAGATTCTATGATTTGACGTGAGCAGCCAGTGCGGTTGCCAGCGGCAGGAAAAGAGTTCGCGGCGAGTCGGGCAAGGCAGTGAAACCGTGGTGCCGGTAAAACGCCGCTGCCGCCTCGTCTTTTGCGTCCACAACCAAGGCATAGGCGGCAATCTCCGAACGAACGGCGCGATCGAGCGCATCGGCCAGAAGCGCCCCGCCCAGGCCCTGTCTATTGAACGCCCGATCGACGGCCAGGCGGCCCATGCGAACCGCGGGCACGGTCGGGTACCGCGGCAACTTCTTGCAGGTACTGCTCGGCAAATCGGCTAGCAGCAGGCTTGCTGAGGCCAGGGTGTAGTAACCCGCGATGCGATTTCCGTCGGCCAGGGCAACGAAGCAAGCCGCCACCCGGCGGCGAACATCCTGGGTGACTTGCTCACGCAGGTAGCGATTCAGCGGTTCCGAATCGCATTTGAACGCAACACGATCGTGCGCGGCATCGAGCAGCGCAAGTCGGAACGAGGGGGCGCGGTTCATCCGGCGCGCAAGAGCTTGCCACGGCGGGCAAAGGCGCGTTTCAAGGCAGGGGTGGGCGGCGGCGGCGACAGCAGCGCTTGGGCGAAGCACTCTTGGTCGGCCAACGAGAGCCTGATCACATCGGACTGCTCGATTGCGCGCTGCGCCGCCTCTTGGACGGCGGCCACCACGAAATCGGTCATCGTGCGCCCTTGGAGTTCGGCGGCGCGTTTGAGCATCGAATGAAGATCAGTGCTGATTCGAGCTTCGAGGCGGGCTGTGGAAGTAGGTGCAGACATGGCGTTGTCCTCGAAGAGAAAAATACGGCAATTTGCCGTACATATCAACTCTTTCATGTACGCTGGTTGTTTCATTGCTCCACTCCGAAAACTATGCGCGAGGGGAAAAGAATCGGCTTTGACTAGCCCGATGCCAATCGTTGTTGACAATTTGTCCTGATCTTGTCCGCGTTGTGTCCGTTAAGCGGCTTTGGAAACGAAGAACATGACTTTCAGGAGCGACACCTCCGTGTCGTGTTTTGAAATTCATCGTTCGTAAGGAACCGACACATGATCGCCGCTTTCGTTTCTCGTTTTTCACGCAGCACATTGGCTTTGGCTTGCGTGTTGACTGGTTTGTCTTTGCCGTTGCACGCTGCAGATGTGGTGGTACAGCCCACGAGCGGCAGCGGCTTTGTTGTCAAGGACGCAAACGGCGCGAATGAACGCCTGCGCGTGCAGGAATCGGGTGCGGTCAGCCTGCCGGCGGTGCCAGGAGCGCCCGCGCAACCGCAAGGATTGTGCATGGGCGCTGGCGGTCAGCTCGGCCCCTGCAGTGGCGATACCGGCGGCGGAAGCTACAGCGCGGGAATAGGGCTGACTTTGACGGGAACCATGTTTTCGGTCGCACCCAGCTACCGGCTATCGCAAACCTGCGTAACGAACGAGTTTGCGCGATGGAACGGCACGGCCTGGGATTGCGGCACCGCGGGAGGCGGCGCGACGTTGCCGGCCGGTACGGCGAATCAAACGCTACGCTACGACGCGAGTAATACGCTGGTGGCCAACAACCAGCTGCAGGCGTTCAGCGACGGTGGGCTGGTTGCAACGAGCACCAGCTCCAGAACTACTATCCCGCCCACGGGGGCGGGGGTCCGTCTAATGTGGTATCCCTTCCAAGCCGCATTCCGCGTGGGCAGCGTGGACGCATCGCAATGGGATGACACCAATATCGGCACGTATTCGGTGGCTATGGGAAACGATACGACTGCCAGCGGCGATAGTTCAACAGCCATAGGTAAAGGCACGACGGCGAGTGGGACCGATGGTGCAATGGCAGTGGGCTACCACTCGGTGGCCAGCGGCCCCACATCCATGGCGATAGGAGATCGCACCTTTGCGGACGCCAACAACTCAATAGCGATGGGTAATTTCGTTGGTTCGGGGGGTCATTCTGGGTCGTTCATTTTTGGTGATTCCTCCCGGTCAACCGGCATCGTCAACGACGAAGACAATCAGTTCGTGGCCATCGCTAATCGGGGGTTCAAATTCGTGACCAGTTCCGGCGGCGGGTTGGGTGCAATATTGCCTCACAACGCCACGGCTTGGGCGGTACTCTCCGACCGCAATGCGAAGACGGCGGTGCAGCTCGTGGACCCGCGCGACGTGTTGAAAAAAGTGGCCAAAATGCCGCTCAGCACCTGGCAATACAAAGAAGATGACGCAGGTTACCGGCACATGGGTCCGATGGCGCAGGACTTCTACGCGGCATTCCATCTGGGCGATTCGGACAAAAGAATCAGTACGATCGATGCCGACGGCGTGACGCTCGCGGCGATCCAGGGATTGAATGCGCGCCTCGACGAAAAGGATCGCGAGATGGCGCAGAAAGATGGCGAAATCGGTGCGCTACGCGACAAACTGGCGACACAAGAAATGGAAATCGCCAAGCAGAAGACGGAAATCGCCAAACAGAACACTCGCGTTGTTGCGCTCGAATCGCTGGCTGGCGAGCTAGCCGAGATGAAATCGCAGCTTGCCGCGTTGCGCGATTCTCGTCCTCCTGCCGTTACGGTCGCTCTGCGGCAGCCGTAAGCCACATCTTCCTACAAATGCGGCTGCAGCCAGCCGTTCAAACTCGCTTCGGTGAAATAGCCGGCGCGCTGGGCGAGGATGCGGCCGTCGCGGCCGATCAGCACGCTATAGGGCAGCACGCTCTTCGTGTCGCCGTAGCGCAGGGAGGCGTCCTGGTCTTCGCCGCTGATCAGCACCGGATAGCGCACCGGATACTCTTTGAGGAAATCGCGTACCGCTTCGACGTCGTCGATAGCCACGCCGACCACGCGCAGGTCCTTGTCGGCGAGTTTCTCGTCGGTGGCGTCGAGCAGCGGCATTTCCTCGCGGCACGGGCCGCACCAGCTCGCCCAGAAGTTCACGAGCACGAGCTTGCCGCGCCATTCGGCGAGCGAGCGCGGCTTGCCGTCGAGATCGGGCCGCTGCACGGCCGGCGCGGCGTCGCCGATCTTGAGCGCATGCGGATTCGCGTGCTGCGACGGCAGCGGCTTTAGCCATCCGCCGGCGAGGAACCCGCCGATCGCGCCCGCGATCGCGACGAGCAGGATCAGCGCATTCGTGCGGTTGAGCATCGTCAGCCGCGCGCCTTGCCCGCGCGCGCGATGAAGTCTTCGGCTTTCTCGAAGCCGATCAGTCGGAGCGCGCGGCGCTCGGCGCCGTCGGCGAAGAAGATCGTCGCGGGCGGGCCGAACAGATTGAAGCGTTTCAGCAGCGCCTGATCGGCGTCGTCGTTCGCAGTGACGTCGGCCTTCAGCAGCACGAAGCCCGCGAGCGCCTGCTGCACGGCGGGTTGCGAGAAAGTGAACTTCTCCATTTCCTTGCAGCTGACGCACCAGTCCGCGTAGAAGTCGAGCATGACCGGCTTGCCCGCCTTCAACGCGCTTTCGAGCACGCGATCGAGATCCTCGCTCGACTTGATCGTCTTGAACGCAAGCGCGTTCTCGCTCGCGCCGCCGCCGCGAGCCACGATGCCGGATAACGGCTGCGTCACATCGCGTCCGCCCGCGGCTGCGCCGACGATTTCCGCCGCGCCCGCGACGAGCAGCACGATGCCGAGCGCTTTCCACAGGCGTCGCCAACCCGACGCGCCATCGGGCAGGCGCTCGAGCGCGCCGAGATAGACGGCCGAGGCGACGAGCAGCGCGCCGGTCATCAGCATGATCCAGAACGCGTCGAGGATACGCGCGAGCATCCAGATCGCGAGCCCGAGGAAAAGCACGCCGAAGACGGCCTTGACCGCATCCATCCACGCACCCGCGCGTGGAAGGAACTTGCCGGCCGCGGTGCCGAACGCCACGAGCGGCGCGCCCATGCCGAGGCTCAGCACGAACAGCGCGAGTCCGCCGAATACGGGATCGTGCGTCTGGCTGATATAGAGGACGGCGGCGGCGAGCGGCGGCGCGACGCACGGGCCGACGATCAGCGCGGACAACAGACCCATGATCGCGACGCCGACAAGCGACCCGCCTTTCTGCTTGTTGCTGATGTCGGCGATCTTCGACTGGAGACTCGTCGGCAGCTGCAGTTCATAGAAGCCGAACATCGAAAGCGAAAGCAGCACGAACAGAATCGCGAACGACCAGAGAATC
>DAIMZS010000275.1:0-4593 GCA_036733825.1 Rudaea sp. | reverse complement strand
ACCGCGCCGCAGGCGATCGTGATGAACAGGAACGGGAACAGATTGCCCTGGAACACCGGGCCGGTGCCGTCGATGAACTTCGTCACGGCCGGCATCTGCAGGTAGGGCGCAGCGAACAGGATCGCGACCGCGAGCAGAACGATCGTGCCGATCTTCAAGAATGTCGACAGGTAATCGCGCGGCGCCAGCAGCAGCCACACCGGCAGCACCGAGGCGAAGAAGCCGTAGCCGATCACCAGCCAGGCGAGCTGCGCGGCGTTGAAGGTGAAATACCTCGCCCAGGTCGGATCGGCCGCGACCACGCCGCCGAGCCAGATCGAGACGAGCAGCAGCGCAAGGCCGGTGATCGATACTTCGAGCACACGCCCCGGACGCAGGAAACGCAGGTAGATGCCCATGAAGATCGCGATCGGAATCGTGCACGCTACGGTGAACGTACCCCACGGGCTGATCGCGAGCGCCTTCACCACGACGAGCGCAAGCACGGCGAGCACGATCATCATCAGCACGAGCACGCCGATCATGCAGACGACGCCGGCGACGTTGCCCATCTCCGCGCGCAGCATGTGGCCGAGCGAGCGCGCATCGCGGCGCACCGAGAGGCCGAGGATCATGAAGTCCTGCACCGCGCCGGCGATGACGACGCCGGCGAGTATCCACAATGTGCCGGGCAGATAACCCATTTGCGCGGCGAGCACGGGGCCGACGAGCGGGCCGGCGCCGGCGATCGCGGCGAAGTGATGGCCGTAGACGATCCATTTGTCGGTCGGCACGTAGTCGAGGCCGTCGTTGCGCAGGCGCGCGGGCGTGGCGCGCGTGGGGTCGAGGCCGAGCACTTTGTCGGCGATGAATTTCGAATAGAAGCGGTAGGCGATCGCGAACACCGCGAGCGCCGCGGCGACGAGCCAGATCGCATTGACCGATTCGCCCCGCTTCAGAGCGACTACGCCCAGACACATCGCGCCCGCAACCGCGATCGCCCCCCAGACCAGCTTGCCGACGGTGCCGCTCATAGCCTCTCTCCCGCTGACGGTTCTTGTCTGCGCGAGTGTCGTGCGGAGGCGGTAATACCGTCAAGTCGGCCTTTCGGCCGAGTGCAGACGGCGCGGCGATATGGTCAGCGGATCAGGGAGAGGCGAACCAGCCGACCACGTCGGCGATGACTTGGGTGGAACCGGTGGAGTTGTAGATCGCGACCTGGCCGTTCGAGCCGACCTTGGCGATGACGAGGTTCTGCACGACTTTGCCCGGAGCGAGGTTGAGATTCGACGCGTTCGGGCGCGTCGCCCCCGCCGGCCAGACCGTCAGGAAGCCGCCGGAACTCGGCACTGCCGTCACATTCAGCACCACGGCGCTCACGCCGGAGGTCGGAATTCCGGCGCGGCCGGTGACGGTCAGATCGAGCTCGGCTCCCGCGCCCAGCGCGCCGGTTCCGTCAAATTGGCTGTCGACGGTCGGCCAGCCCGGGCGCGTGTCCAGCAGGCGGGCCGGCACGAGCGGGGTCAATTCCGAGGAGGTGGGAAACCAGCCCGCCACGTCCGCGATCAGATGCGTGTAGCCGTTGGAGTTGTACAGCGCCACGCTGCCGTTCGCGCCGACGCGGGCGATGACGAGATTGGCCACCGTTTGGTTGGCGACGAAATTGAGGTTGGAGGTGTTCGGTCGCGTGCTCCCGGCAGGCCAGGCGGTGATGAAGCCGGTCGCGGTCGGCTGCGTGGCCGTCACGTTGAGGACGACGGCGCCCACGCCGCTCGCGGGTATGCCGCCTTGGCCGGTCACGACGACGTCGAGTTCCGTGCCCGGCGCCACCGGCGAGCCGGTGCGCGTATCGAGGATGCGCGCGGGCGTCAGCGGCGCGAACGAGGAGGTCGCCGGAAACCAGCCGGCGACATCGGCGATGAGATCGGTGTTGCCGGTCGAGTTGTACAACGACACCTTGCCGTCGCTGCCCAATTTCGCAATCACGAGATTGGGAATGGTTAGCCCCGGGGTGAAGTTGATGTTGGACGCGAGCGGGCGCGAGCTGCCCGTCGGCCAGGCCGTGATGTAGCCGTTCGTGGTCGGATTGACGGCGGTGACATTCAGCACCGCGGCGCCGGCGCCCATCGCGGGCACGCCGCCGCGCCCGGCGACGGTGATGTCGATCTGTCCCCCCGCCGACAAAGTGCCCACGCCGGCGAACAAGCCGTCGGTAGTCGATGTGCCGGCGCGCGTATCGAGCAGACGCGAGGGAACGAGCGAGGTGAATTTGCTCGGAGCGGCGCGCCACGTCGCCATCATCGGCGCGTTGTTGTTGATGGCGGTCGTGCTGTCCGCGCCGGTGACCGTCGTGCTGCCGACGGTGTAGGCCGTGCCGATCGGTACGCCGCAGCGGCCCGAGTTGCAGGTGTTGAGGTTGGGGTTGGAGAAGTACCGCACCAGCGGGCTGCAGCCGTTGGTGGAGTTCGGATAGGACATGATCGTGGCGGCGTTGCCGTTGCAGTAGCCGCGGTTGTAGCTTGGAGAGCCGTCGACGCCGGAGTTGTACTGCACCGAGGTCGCCACATCGTGCGCGGCTCCCATCGTATGTCCGATTTCGTGAGTCAGCGTGGTGACGTCGCAGTAATAACCGCCGTTGCTGCCGTCTTCGATGACGGAAAACGCATAGGCCGACGAGCCGAAATTCTGCGTCTGGTAAGAGAGGCCGCAGATCGAGGCCTGGAACGGCCGCACGATCGCGACCACGTCGGCGCCGTACTGGTTGCGTAGTGCAGCCACCGTGGCATCGCCTTGCAGGCTGGTCAGGGCGGTGCTGTCGTCCGAGCTGTCGTATGAGTAATTGACCCATTGCGCGTAGACGAGATTCAACGAAACGTAGATGCCGCTGTTCGCGTAGACGGTGTTTGCCGTGGCGACGAGAAGATTGAGCCGCGCAATCGTCGCCGAATAGCCGCCGAGCTGAGTCTGCAACTCGTCGGTGAACAAGATCAGCAGGTCGACTTGCGCAGGGGAGCCGGCGCTGGCCGCGGCCGCCTCAGCCGCGGGAATGTCGCCGCTCGACAAGGTCGTGGTTCGTTGCGCTGGCGCAGGCGGCAATACCATATCGTCCGCCGCCGGCAGGAACAGTCGTTCGTCCGCGGCTTCCATATCGGTCAGCAGCGAGCTGCGTTCGCTGCCTTGCAGACGCAATTTTCCGTTCGGGGTGACGAAGCTGCCGTTGACCGCACCCGCATAGGTGGAAATCAACACGGGATAATCTTTGCCGTAGCCGCGCACATAGCCGACCCACACTTCGCCGCCGCCGTAGGCCGCGTCGGTGTGGTCGTAGGTCACGGCATAGCGGATGCCATTCGGCAACTCGAGAGTTGCCTCATCGCCGGCGCGCATCGCGTGGAGAGTGGTACTGTCGACGGCGACAGGTCGTTGTATTCGACCTTGCAAAGCGGAGGGAGTGCTTGCTCGAGTATCGTCGATCGAACGGAGAAGGTTGACTTGTGCTGATGCGCTTGCTGCGGACAACAACGCTAAACCGGCCCACAGGGCCTTGATGCAAATATTCATTCATCACCCAGACTTTCGGTACACCAAAGAATACCGGCTTGTCCAGATGCAAAGCGTGATGAAGCGAACGGAAGAGCGCGCTCGCGTGCAGAGCAAACGACAACTCTGTCGCAAAAGTAAAAATTTATACAGTTGCGCGGCGATTCTTCTGGCGTGCGTTCGGCGCGCCTGCTACAGCCAATGCGCGCGCCTGAGCACCACGTACAAACCCACGCACACCGCCGCGGTTGCCGCGATCAGAATGTAGTAGCCGTAGTCGGTGGAAAGCTCGGGCATGTTGTGGAAGTTCATGCCGTACCAGCTCGCGATCAGCGTCGGCGCGGCGAGCAGTCCTGCCCAGCCGGCGAGGCGCTTGACGACTTCGTTCTGCGCGACGCTGACCATCGCGAGGTTGACGTTCATCGCCGCGGTGAGCAGCTCGCCCATCGTATTGGTCGCGTCGCTGATGCGCGTGGCGTGATCGTAGACGTCGCGCAGATACGGGCGCACTTCGTCGTCGATCTGGCGACCATGGAAGCGCGAGAGCTGATTGAGGATGTCCTGCATCGGCGACACCGCCAAGCGCAGGGTGACGAGCTCGCGCTTGAGCAAATACAAACGTTCGATCACTTCGCGCTTGAACGTGTCTTCGAAGATTTCCTTCTCCAGCTCGTGCAGTTCTTCCTTGAACGAAGAGACGATCGGCAGGAAGTTGTCGACGATGAAGTCGAGCACCGAGTACAGCGCATAACTCGGCCCGAGCGCCATCAACTCGGGCGTCTGCTCGCACGCTTTGCGCGCGGCGGCATACGACAGCGACGCACCGTGGCGCACCGTGAGCAGAAAATTCTTGCCGAGGAAGATGTGCGTCTCGCCGAATTCGATCTTGCCGTTCACCACCTGCGCGGTATGCAGCACGACGAAGAGCACGTCGTCGTAGATTTCGATCTTCGGCCTTTGATGCGCACAATGCGCGTCTTCGATGGCGAGATCGTGCAGGCCGAACTCCTCCTGCAGCTTGCCGAGCAACGCCTCGTCCGGCTCGTGCAGCCCGACCCAGATGAACTGGTCGGG
>DAIMZS010000274.1:0-4598 GCA_036733825.1 Rudaea sp. | reverse complement strand
CGTTCCCGTTCGAAGGCCGCCGCCGCATGCAGGTGGCGATGAAGGGCATCGAGGATCTGTCGCAGTACGTCGATTCGCTGATCACCGTGCCGAACGAGAAGTTGCTGTCGGTGCTCGGCCACGAAGTGACCCTGCTGTCGGCGTTCAAGTCGGCCAACGACGTGCTGCTCGGCGCGGTGCAGGGCATCGCCGACCTGATCACGCGTCCGGGCCTGATCAACGTCGACTTTGCCGACGTGCGCACGGTCATGTCCGAAATGGGCATGGCGATGATGGGCACCGGCATCGCGCGTGGCGACGATCGCGCGGTTGCGGCCGCCGAGGCGGCGATCAACAACCCGCTGCTCGAGGACGTCAACCTGTCTGGCGCCTGCGGCATCCTCGTCAACGTCACCGCGGGCATGAACCTGACCATGCGCGAGTTCGACGAGATCGGCCAGGTCGTGCACCAGTTCGCTTCGGAAGACGCGACCGTGGTCATCGGCACCGCGCTCGACCAGGAGCTGCAGGACAACGTCCGCGTCACCGTCGTCGCCACCGGCCTCAACCGCAACGCGGCGCGCCAGCATGCCCGCCGCGAGGAGCCGATGGTCGCCGCGCGGCCGCAGCCGGTGTCGTTCAAACGCACGGGCACGGACAACTGGCCGGTGCACGACGACTACATCCAGCCGGTGCGCAGCACGGCGCCGCGCGTGGCGGCGGTGGAAACCGCGCCGGTGGCCGACGCCCAGGTGGACTACCTGGACATTCCGGCCTTCCTGCGCCGCCAGGCGGACTGAGGCGAGGGCTTTCGAGCCCTCCCCTGGCGCTCCTCCGTTCGTCGCCCGTGGGCTCGTCCCCGGGCCGCGCACGCGGTGCGTGGTGTTTGCACCGCGTCAATGCGCGGCCTCAATGTTCGTTACGCGACGGCACAGTCGCGTAACGAATCCTTAATGGCCTTCCGGCCATCTCGGTTGAACTTCGCGACCACTGCTATTATCTCTGTCTGGATGTATCCCGTGTTGCGCCAAAGCAACAGCCGTCGGGTTTTTACATCGTTTTACTTTCCGCGGCAGTATCGGTGTGTTAGGATTCCTGCCGTTTTTGTCCGCTCCTGCCCCAGGGGTCATAAGAAAAATGATCAAACAACGTACGCTCAAAAATGTCATCCGGGCGACGGGTGTTGGTCTCCATACGGGCGAAAAGGTTTATATGACGCTGCGTCCTGCGGCTGTCGACACCGGCATCGTTTTTCGCCGCGTGGACCTTGCGCAACCGATGGAGATTCGTTCCCGCAGCGAAAACATCGGTGACACGCGCCTCTCCAGCACCCTCGTCAAAGACGGCGTCCGCATCGCGACCGTCGAACACCTTCTCTCCGCTTTCGCCGGCCTTGGCATCGACAATGCGTATGTCGATCTGTCCGCGCCGGAAGTGCCGATCATGGACGGCAGCGCGGGTCCCTTCGTGTTCCTGCTGCAGTCGGCGGGCATCGAAGAGCAGGCGGCGGCCAAGCGCTTCATCCGCATCAAGAAGCCCGTCGTCGTCCGCGAAGGCGACAAATGGGCGCGCTTCGAGCCGTTCGACGGCTTCAAGGTCGGCTTCTCGATCGATTTCGACCATCCGATCTTCACCCGCCGCACCTCCAAGGCCGAGATCGACTTCTCCACGACTTCGTTCGTGAAGGAAGTCAGCCGCGCGCGCACGTTCGGCTTCATGCGCGACATCGAAATGCTGCGCGAGAAGAACCTCGCCCTCGGCGGCTCGATGGACAACGCGATCGTGCTCGACGACTACCGCGTGCTCAACGAAGACGGTCTGCGTTACGAGGACGAATTCGTCAAGCACAAGATCCTCGATGCGATCGGCGACCTGTACTTACTCGGCCACAGCCTGATCGGCGCGTTCTACGGCCACAAGTCGGGCCACGAGCTCAACAACAAATTGCTGCGTACGCTGATGGCGGACGCAAAAGCTTGGGAAGAAGTGAGCTTCCCGGATCAGGCCAAGGCGCCGATCTCGTACGCTCACCCCGCCCAGGCGATGTAAGGGTAGCAACGCAAGTCATAGCAATATAATTCACCGCAACAAATACAGCCGTCATTCCCGCGAAAGCGGGAATCCAGTTTCTTCTTTTAAAGCTGTTCGCATAAAAGCAAAATCAAAATGGATTCCCGCTTTCGCGGGAATGACGACAAACTGATTTCGTGAACAATTATTCGGCAAGGGATGCCAGTTTGAGGTAAGCGGCCCGAAGTTCCGGGTCGTTCAGGGACCGAGCCACCAGCCGCAGATGTTCGGCGCTGGCTTTGGAAAGAGGTTTGCGCTTTGCCGATTCTCGGGGAACGGGAGGCAGGGCGGCCACTTTCACCGCGAATTTCTCGATCGGTAGGCCCGAGGTGGTACGGGCGTGCGCGAGGATGGCGTTCTGATGAAGACGCAGCTTCGCCGCCCAGGCCGAGGAACTCGCCAGAAAGACGATCCGCCCGGACTGCACGGTCGCCAGACGGCATTGGCGGCGCAGCGCATCCGGCAGCGGTTGGCGCAGTTGACGATCGAGCGCATCCAATGCGCGCGCCCGCGCAAGCAGGGCGGCGACAGGGGCCGATTCGCCGATGCTCTGGGCAGTGAGCCCGGCTTTGGCGTGTGTATGTGCGGCCTTGTTGCGGGCCGGCGATCGATCGGATGGCTGCATGGCAAAAACGAAGTGGGTCGGCGAAACGCCGCGCGCGCTTCCACAAAAGAATCATTGCGAAACGATGAACATCATAATCGTCGCAAGCTCCAACGCAACGCCGACCCGGCTCGATCTCCAGTGCTGGCGGATGCGCAGTAAAATCGCCGGCGTGATCGCGGCCTGTGCCTTGTTCTGCATCGGCATCGGCGTGGTCGGCGCCAGTATCGTCTCCAACAGCCGCGACCGCGCGCTGCACGACGTCACCGCGATGCACGAGACGATCGCCCAGCAGCAGGAGGCGCTCAACCGCCTGGAAACGAGCTCGCGCCGCGACATGGACGCGCTCGCTCTGCAGCTCGGCTCGCTGCAGGCGCAGTCCACCCGGCTCAATGCGCTCGGCGTGCGTCTGACCGAAATCGGCAAGCTCGGCGACGGCGAGTTCGATTTCACCAAGCCGCCCGCGCTCGGCGGCGCCGAAGATCCGGCGGCGGCTTCGCACACGCTCGATTTCGACCTCGCCAGCAACATCGACACGCTGCGCGATCAGTTCGCTCAGCAGGAAACCCAGCTGACCGTGCTGGAAAACCTGCTGCTCGACCGCAAGGCGCGCAATGCGCTCGTGCCGAGCGGCTATCCGGTCGCGACCAGCTACATCGGCTCGCCGTTCGGATCGCGCGTCGATCCGATCAACGGCCAGATCGAGTCGCATCTGGGTCTCGACTTCGACGCCGAAATGGGCAGCGACATCAAGGCGGTCGCCGCCGGCGTCGTCGTTTTCGCCGGCGACAAGGCCGGCTACGGCCACGTCGTCGAAGTCGACCACGGCAACGGCTACCTGACGCGCTACGCGCACAATTCGGCCAATCTCGTCCAGGCCGGCGAGCGGGTGAAGTTCGGCCAGGTCATCGCCAAGGTCGGCTCGACCGGCCGTTCGACCGGGCCGCATTGCCATTTCGAGGTTTGGCTCAATGGCAAGGTGGTCAATCCGTACGCCTACGTGAAGGGCAAGATCAAGCCGGTATAGCTTTTTCCTTCTCCCCTCGGGAGAAGGTGCCCGAAGGGCGGATGAGGGTCCGGTTATCGCAAGTTGCGCTTCGCCGATCTCGAACCCTCCTCCGGCGCTTCGCGCCACCTTCTCCCGGAGGGAGAAGGGAAGCAAAAAAGCTTGAAAGCGCGCTGCAGGCGCCCAAATCCTCTATAATTGGCATCAGGCCGCCATGCGAATAGGCGGCCTTTGTTTTCCAGGCCCCCGAGAAAAAATCGTCCTCATGTTCAACCGCATCCTCACCGGCATTTTCGGTAGCCGCAACGAACGTCTGCTCAAGCAGATGCAGAAGTCGGTCGCCAAGATCAACGCGCTCGAGCCGCAGCTGCAGGCGCTGTCCGACGAGGAATTGCGCGCGCGCACCGACATGCTCAAGCAGCGCCTCGCCGCGGGCGAGACGGTGGACGACATCCTGCCCGACGCCTTCGCCACCGTGCGCGAGGCCTCGCGCCGCGTGCTCGGCATGCGTCATTACGATGTGCAGCTGATCGGCGGCATGGTGCTCAATTCGGGCCGCATCGCCGAGATGCGCACCGGCGAAGGCAAGACCCTCGTCGCCACGCTGCCGGTGTATCTCAACGCGCTCGAAGGCAAGGGCGTGCACGTCGTCACCGTCAACGACTACCTCGCGCGCCGCGACGCGGCGTGGATGGGCAAGGTCTACAATTTCCTCGGCCTGACCGTCGGCGTCGTCTATCCGGGCATGGACCATGCCGACAAGCACGCCGCCTACGCCGCCGACATCACCTACGGCACCAACAACGAATACGGCTTCGACTACCTGCGCGACAACATGGCGCTGTCGAAGGAGCAACGCTACCAGCGCGGCCTGCACTACGCGATCGTCGACGAGGTCGACTCGATCCTGATCGACGAGGCGCGCACGCCGCTGATCAT
>DAIMZS010000273.1:0-4644 GCA_036733825.1 Rudaea sp. | reverse complement strand
TGCACGCCCATCGGATCGAAGTTCTCGATCGAGCAGACGATGATGCAGTTGTCGGCTTTGTCGCGCACGACTTCCATCTCGAACTCTTTCCAGCCGAGCACGGATTCTTCGACCAGCACTTCGTGCACCGGAGAGAGATCGAGACCGCGCTTGATGATTTCCTCGAACTCCTCGCGGTTGTAGGCGATGCCGCCGCCGGAACCGCCAAGCGTGAAGCTCGGGCGGATGATTGTCGGATAGCCGACGCGCGCCTGAATCTCGATCGCCTGTTCGAAGGTCTTGGCGACTTCGGCGCGCGGGCATTCCAGGCCGATGTCCTTCATCGCGACGCGGAACAGTTCGCGGTCCTCGGCCATGCGGATCGCCTCGCGCGAGGCGCCGATCAGTTCGACTTTGTATTTTTCCAGGATGCCCGCGTCGGCGAGGTCGAGCGCGCAGTTGAGCGCGGTCTGCCCGCCCATCGTCGGCAGCAGCGCGTCGGGCTTTTCCTTGGCGATGATCGCCTCGACCGTGGCGCGGTTGATCGGCTCGATGTAGACCGCGTCGGCCGTCTCGGGGTCGGTCATGATCGTCGCCGGGTTCGAATTGACGAGAATGACGCGGAAGCCCTCGGCCTTGAGCGCCTTGCACGCCTGCGCGCCCGAGTAATCGAACTCGCAGGCCTGGCCGATCACGATCGGACCGGCGCCGATGACGAGGATGCTTTTGATGTCGGTACGTTTTGGCATGTTCTCTTGCTCGTCATTCCGGCGGAAGCCGGAATCCAATGTCTCTTAGCTTTCGCCCGTCATTCCCGCGTGCTTTTGGCGGGAATCCAGCGCCTTTGCTCTTGGCTCGTCATTCCAGCGAAAGCTGGAATCCAACTTTTGCTCTTGATCCTGCTCCAACCGCGTCCCTTCGTCTTTCCGCTCGCATCCCTGCGAGCGGGTCACTTTCTTTGCTTGTGCAAAGAAAGTAACCAAAGAAACACACCCCGGATGCCGCGCCGCCTCCGGCGGTACGCGAAAGCCGGCCGGGGTTCGCTCGACGTACATCCATGTACGTTCGCGAACACGCGCGCATCCTGCGCGCGTCCCTTCGGGCGGTTCCGTCCGGCTTTCGCCGCGGCAGACGGGGCCCGAAGGTCAAAAGCTGCTACGCCGCTTTCTTTGCTGCCTGCATCGAAGTGACGAAGCGGTCGAACAAATAGCCGATATCGTGCGGACCGGGGCTTGCTTCCGGATGGCCCTGGAAACAGAACGCCGGTGCGTCGGTCACTGCGAAGCCTTGCAGCGACCCGTCGAACAGCGAGGTGTGCGTAATCCGCGTGTTCGCCGGTAGCGTCGCCGGGTCGACGGCGAAACCGTGATTCTGCGAGGTGACCAGCACGCGGCCGTCGTCGTGGTCTTTGACCGGATGGTTCGCGCCGTGGTGGCCGAACTTCATTTTCAAAGTCTTCGCGCCGACGGCGAGGCCCATGATCTGGTGGCCGAGGCAGATGCCGAACAGTGGGATCTTGCGCTTGATCACTTCGCGCGCGGCGGCGATCGCGTAGTCGCAGGGCTCGGGATCGCCCGGGCCGTTCGACAAAAACACGCCGTCGGGCTTGAGTGCGAGCACGTCGGCGATCGGCGTCTGCGCCGGCACGACGGTGATCGCGCAGCCGCGGTCGACGAGCATGCGCAGGATGTTTTTCTTTACGCCGAAATCGTAGGCCACGACGTGATGCTTGCCCGGCACGCTCGCGAACGCCTTGCGGTCGAGATCGTAGCTGCCCGCGTCGAACGAGTACGACGCCTGCGTGCTGACGACTTTGGCGAGATCCATGCCGGACAGGCCCGGGAACGCGCGCGCGGCTGCGAGCGCTTTCTCGTCGGAGAGTTCGGCGCCGGCGAGAATGCAGCCGTTCTGCGCGCCCTTGTCGCGCAACAGGCGCGTCAGCGCGCGCGTGTCGAGGTCGGCAATCGCGACGATGCCGTGGCGGCGCAGGTAGGCGTCGAGGCTTTCGGTCGAGCGCCAGCTGCTCGCCAGGCGCGGCAGGTCACGGATGACGAGGCCGGCGGCCTGGACCTTGTCCGATTCTTCGTCGGCGGCGTTGACGCCGGTGTTGCCGATATGCGGATAGGTCAGCGTGACGATCTGGCGCGCGTACGAGGGGTCGGTCAGGATTTCCTGATAGCCCGTGATCGCGGTGTTGAACACGACCTCGCCGACGGTTTCACCGGCGGCGCCGATGGAGACGCCGCGGAAGATCGTGCCGTCGGCAAGGGCGAGAATGGCTGGGGTCATGCTTTGCATCGCCTGGGAATGGAACGGGGCGGCCCCGCGGGACCGCTTTCGATTCTCGCGGGCATCGATGCCCACGATGATTCCACACAACCTGCAGGTGCAGCATTATCCGCGGGCCTGAGAAACTCGGGACCGTGGGAGAGGTTGCGGGCGAGCGGAAATTGTAGAGGCGACGGGCCTCAATGTCCATCTCGGCGACGTTCAGGCGCCGTCGATCAGCGAGGTCTGCTTCGTGTCCGGAACGAAGACGTAAACCAGGAGCGAACAGCCGATGCAGACGGTGACGTACCAGTAGAAGCCGCTTTCCACGCCGGCCTGCTTGAACCACAGCGCCACGGTTTCGGCGCTGCCGCCGAACACGGCGACCGCGAGCGCGTACGGCAGGCCGACGCCCAGCGCGCGGATCTCCACCGGGAACAGCTCGGCCTTCACCACCGCGTTGATCGAGGTGTAGCCGCTGACCACGACGAGCATGAGCAGGATCAGGGCGAACGCAGCGTAGGGATCTTTCGTGCCCTGCAGCGCGGTCAGCACCGGCACGGTCAACAGCGCGCCGAACACGCCGAACGCGATCAGGATCGGGCGGCGGCCGATGCGGTCGGACAAGGCGCCGATCACCGGCTGCAGCAGCATGTAGATGAACAGCGTCGCCGCGTTCACGAGCGCGGCGGCGTCCTTGCTCAGGCCCACGCTGAGGACGAGGAATTTCGACATGTACGTGGTGTAGGTGTAGAACGCCAGCGTGCCGCCCATCGTCAGCCCGACCACGATCAAGGCCGGCCGCCAGTGCGTCAGCAGCGTCTGCAGCGAGCCTTCGCCGCGGGAAGCGGCGGTTCTGCGGCCGCTCTCGAACGCATCGGTCTCGACCATGTTCCTGCGCAGGTACAACGCCGTCAGGGCGACGAGCGCGCCGATCGCGAACGGAATGCGCCAGCCCCAGGCCTTGAGCTGCGCCTCGCTGAGCACCCATTGCTGCAGCACGATCAGCACGGCGAGCGCGAGCAGTTGCCCGGCGATCAGCGTGACGTAGAGAAAGCTCGACCAGAATCCGCGATGCGCGCGCACCGACATCTCGCTCAGATAGGTCGCGGACGTGCCGTATTCGCCGCCAAGACTCAGCCCCTGCAGCAGGCGCGACAACACGAGCATGACCGGCGCGGCGATGCCGATCGTCTCGTAGGTCGGGCACAGCGCGATGATCAGCGAGCCAAGGCCCATGAGCAGGATCGAGCGCATCAGCGCCGCCTTGCGCCCGTGGCGGTCGGCGTAGCGGCCGAACAGCCAGCCGCCGATCGGACGCATCAGGAAACCGACGGCGAAAATGGCCGACGCGTTCAGCACCTGCGACAACGTGTCGCTCTGCGGAAAAAACGATTTGGCGAAATACAGCGAGAACGAGGTGTAGACGTACCAGTCGTAGTATTCGACCAGATTGCCGACCGAGCCGCCGACGATCGACTTCAGCCGCTGCCAGGCGGACAGCGCGGGCGCGGATGGCGCGGCGGCCTGCGTTGCATTCATCGATTCCCTCCGCAGTGATTGAGCCGGCAAGCCCGAGCGTCGAACTTTACAACGGTCCCGGCGTAAAATGCCTGCATGAACGCGACTGCGCCGCTATTCGACCCCGCACATCTGGATCGCGCCGACACGCTGGTGCGCGATGCGCCGTTTCATTTTCTCGTCGCGCATGATCAGTTGCCGAGTTCCGCCGCCGCCGAACTCGACCGCGATTTTCCGAAATATTCGAGCGCAGGCTTCTTCCCGTACGAGGAGAAGGACTGCGGGCCGAGCATCAACGCCCTGATCCACGAACTGACCGATCCCGCGGTCGCGAGCGCGGTGGGCGCGCGGCTCGGCATCGACCATCTCGGCCGGTATCCGACGCTGATCACGATGTGCCGCTATCTCAACAAGCGCCACGGCACGATCCACACCGACAGTAAATCGAAGATCGCGACCGCCCTGCTCTATCTCAATCCATCGTGGCCAGATATCAGCGAAGGCTGCCTGCGATTTCTTAACCGCATCGACGACATCGACGACCTCGCCTCGCCCGAGATCAAACCGGTGTACGGCAATTTCGTCGTATTCCGGCGCGCGGAGAATTCCTTCCACGGTCACCTTCCGCACGAGGGCGAACGCCGCGTGATCCAGATCGCCTGGCTGACGAGCGAAGACGAAAAGCTGCGCAAGACCCAGCGTGGCAAGCTCTCGCGTGTGTTCAAGAAGCTGTTCGGTTCGCTCGACAGGAAGTTCGGTGCGGGGCGGGACAAGAACGCGGCACACAAGGACTAGGTCCAGGTTCAAAAGCAGACGCGGAGAGCGCCCCCTTCAGTCGCTTCGCGACAGCTTCCCCCGCTTCGCGGGGGAAGCAAA
>DAIMZS010000272.1:1712-4649 GCA_036733825.1 Rudaea sp. | reverse complement strand
CCGATCAAGTCGAGAAAATTGTTGAACACCTCGTGCGCCCTGCTCTGCATCGCCTCGATGCGAGCGAGCGTGTCGGCGCGGATCGACTCGGCGTCGCGGCCGAGGCCTGCGGCGATCAAATCGTCGCGATAGCTCGGCAAGTTGAGCCAGCGCTCGATCAGCGGCCCGTCCATTTCCAGATGGAATTGGAAACCGTAGGCATTGTCGCCGTGACGAAACGCCTGGTTCTCGCACGTGCTCGTGCGCGCGAGATGCGTGGCGCCGTCGGGCAGGTCGAAGGTGTAGCCATGCCATTGGAAAATCGGTGAAAGCTCGCCGAGCGGCCCCAGCACCGGATCAATGCGGCCGGCTTCGGTGGTCGCCAGTTCATACCAGCCGATTTCGCTCGTCGAATGCCGGCGTACCGCACCGCCGAGCGCGTGCGCGAGCAACTGCGCGCCGAGGCAGATGCCGAGCACCGGCTTGCCCTGCGCGAGCGCCTCGCCGATGACGTCGATCTCGGTTTGCAGATGCGCTCGTTGGCCGCGGTCCTCGACGTTCATCGGTCCGCCGAGCACGATCAGCCCCTTGTAGCGATCCAGACGCGGCTTCGCCTCGGGCTGGCGTTCGAAATTGACGAATTTGACGCGATGCCCGCGCCGGCGAATCAACGAATCGAGCGTGCCGAGCGGTTCGGCGGCGACGTGCTGGAAAACCAGAATACGAGACATGTGGGATTGCGTCTTACGGCGGCTTTCCTGCGGATGGTATCGACGTATAAAAAAAGAATAACACGCGCCGACTTACCCGGAGATTGTCCTATTCGCGTCCGTGTTTCGTCCCGCTTCTGTCAGGAAGCATGGCGAATTCAAGGTAGGCTCGATTCGCGCCCGGTCCGGAGCAAGCGCATGTCATGCACGCGCCGAAAAATTCAGGCAAAAATTCTAGCCTGCTCGCTCATGCTTTCAGGATGCGCATCGACGCATCTCGTGGCTCGAAGCGAATACGCGCTGATTGTGCCTTCGAATGTCGAAACTTACGAGGAGCAAAAAAATCAGCGCTTTATATTGGGAGATCGAATAGGAGAAGCCGTACTTCCCATCTACCCGCCTGATCTTGTTGCCTTGCATCTCTCCGCACGGCCGATTTGCGTGGAAATCGATATCGATGAAGATGGCAGGGTGGCCGCGGCACGCCATCTGATCGATGCAAATGCCTGTCCGGAAAAAGCGAAGGAAACGGACGAGCAATTTCTACAGGCGGCTATTGCCTCGGTAAAGCAGTGGTCTTTTCATCCGGCGCGCCTCTGCACCTTTCAAAATGCGAGCGCCGTGGCTGACGACTGCCGCGGGGAAAATGTCACTATCGAACGGGTGCCGGTGCGACTGGCGTACAGATTCACGTTTTCTATTGATGACAATGGCCCGCGAGTGCGGGGTCAGACCGTAGGCTCAAGATAGTTTTTGATCGAGGCGCGACAAGGCAGAACACAGCAAAAAAAACGGGCCCGCGAGGAGCCCGTTTCTTGCATGGATAAAACGACGTTGTCGTCGATCAGAAACCGTAGACAAGATTCGTCGTCAGCAACTGATCGGTCTTGTGCGTGTAGCCCGAGAGCGGCGGAATATCCGTGTTGTGACGGACCTGATAACCGGCCTTGAGCGCGAGCTTGTCGCTCATCTTCACCTGCAGGCCGAGATCGTTCTGCAGATAGGTGTTCTCGCTGCCCGCTTCGACGAGGAGCGTATCGACCAGCGAGGTCGTCTCGTTGAAGTTGTGCTTGTAGCTCACCAGACCGCGGCCGACGACGTAGTTGTCCGAATCGGCCTTGAAATACACCGGCGGGTTGACGCTGTAGTCGTACGCGCCCTTCGGCTGCTGCACCTTGTAGCCCGGGCCGACTTCGAACGACAGCTCGTTGGCTGCGTTCTTCAGCACCTGATAGCCGTAGCCGATCGAGGCGGTGTACTGGTACTGGTACGGCGAGAACGCATCGTGCTCATAGCGCAGCGCGCCGACGACGTAGCTGCGGTCGTCGAACTTGTAGCCGGTCGACGCGCCCGCGGCGTAGCGGTTCGCGGTCAGGTCGTACTTGGTCGAATTCTGGACCACCGGATTGCCGGAGGCGTCGGTGCTGACCGCCGAGGTGGTGACGTCGGCCTTGTTGCGCTGTGCTTCGAGGAAGAAATCGTACTTCCACAGATCGTCTTCCTTCTTCAACGTCAGCTTGGCGTTGAGATTCTCCGACTTGGCGTTACCGCTGGCGAGCGCAAGGCCGGCTTCGCCGCTGCCGTGCCAGTCGCCGTCGGCATCGGCCGCGTGCGCAGCAAGGGGAAGGGCCAGCGCGAGCGCGCAGGCGAGAAGGGTCTTCTTCATGTGAATCTCCTTGTTATTTTTGCGTTGGGGTTCGCGGGGGGCGCGCATTATGACCCACGATGTGAAGATCACCCCGGCGTCAGCGTCCGTTCATTCAGGCAGGCATCAGGAAAACGTTAAGAAGTATTTTTTGGGATAAATGCACTTGTGTACTTTGCTGCTTTTTTATCCGCACGCAACGGAGCCGGATCGCGGCGCCATCGTCAACCGTTGGTAACACGTCCGAGAAATACTTCGATTCCCGCCGAAACCCGCCGCGTCGGCAGGCATTGATCAGTTCGCGTACCATAGCCGCATGGATCGCTACGAACGCATACTGACGCTGCATCGCATCCTCAAGAGCGCGCGCTACCCGGTGCCGCTCGCGCGGCTGCTCGATGAGCTCGAGTGTTCGCGCGCCACGGCCTACCGCGACATCGCCTTCCTGCGCGACGCGCTTGGCGCGCCGATCGAAAGCGAGGGCGAGGCTGCCTTCCGCTACGCCGCCGATGAGGCCGAACGCTTCGAGCTGCCGGGCCTGTGGCTGACGAGCGAGGAATTGCAGGCGCTGCTCGCGCTGCACGAGCTGATCGGCCGCACCGG
>DAIMZS010000272.1:0-1612 GCA_036733825.1 Rudaea sp. | reverse complement strand
CGCTGGGTCGCCGACGAGCATTGGCATTCGCAGCAGCAGGGCCTGTGGCTCAAGGACGGGCGCTACGAGCTCAAGCTGCCGTACAGCAATTCGAAGGAACTGTTGATGGACGTGCTCAAGTACGGTCCCGATGCCGAAATCGTTTCGCCGTTGAGCCTGCGCGAGGAAATGAAGATCCTGCTGCAGCTGACGATCGGCGCGTACGCGGGGACGGGCGGGTGAATCCGACGCGTGCGGCGCCGACGGTCTCGCTCGTGCTCGGCTCGGGCGGCGCGCGTGGCTACGCGCACATCGGCGCGATCGAAGAGTTGCGCGCGCAAGGTTTCGACATCCGCAGCATCGCCGGCTGCTCGATGGGCGCGCTGGTCGGCGGCATCTACGCCGCGGGCAAGCTCGACGATTACCGCGATTGGTCGCGCAGCCTGCAGCGCCTGGATGTGCTGCGCCTGCTCGACTGGACGCTGTCCGGCGGCGGCTTCATCAAGGGCGACCGCGTGATCGGCCAGATCAAGACGCTGATCGGCGAAATCCGCATCGAGGAACTGCCGATCAGCTACACCGCCGTCGCCGTCGATCTCTACGCGCAGCGCGAGGTGTGGTTCTCGCGCGGGCCGCTGTTCGACGCGATCCGCGCCTCGATCTCGATTCCGACCGTGTTCCGTCCGCACATCTACGAAGGCCGCACGCTCGTCGACGGCGGCCTGCTCAATCCCGTGCCGGTCACGCCGACGCTGCGCGACCTGACCGACTGCACGATCGCCATCGACGTCAACGGGCTCGACGAAGAATCGAACGGCAAGCCGGTCGTGGCGCAGGATTCCACCTTCGGCGACATGGACGAGGCGCTGATCGCGAATGAGCACATCGACACGCTCCCGGCGGCCGCTCCGCCCGGCGAAGCCGCCGGCGGACCGCTGGCGAATTCGCGCGGCAAGATCGCCTCCTTTCTCGACGGCCTGATCGGCAAACGCGAGAAGCCGCACGCCGAACGCGCGGCCGATCCCGGCGCGCTCGAACTCTTCGCGCGCACGCTCGACGTGGTCCAGCAGACGGTGACGCGCTACAAGCTCGCAGCGCAGCCGCCGGATCTGATCGTGCGCGTGCCGCGCGACGTCTGCGCGTTCTACGAATTTCACCGCGCGGAAGAAGTGATCGAACTCGGCCGCGAGCAGACGCGCAAGGCGCTGCGCCACTGGCATCCGCCGACGCGGCGCTGAGTACCGCAACGGTTTCTGAACGAGGCGGCGCGGTTCAGGTCAACGCTCGCATCGCTGGCGCATTATGGAAAGCGAAGTCCTCGAGGCGATCCGTGCGGACGCCCCGCCGACTCCGTTCCGATAAGAGGAGTGATCGAAATGCGTATGCACACTGCCATTCTTGCCGCCGCCCTGGCGACGGGCACCGCTCTCGCCCTCGCCCCGCCCACCGCCGAGGCGCGCGTGTATGTCGATATCAACGTGGCGCCGCCGCCGCCGCGCAACGTCGTGGTGCCGCCGCCGCGCGCCGGCTATGTTTGGGCACCCGGCTACTGGTACTGGAACGGCCGCAGCCATGCCTGGCACGACGGCTACTGGATGCGCGAGCGCCGCGGCTATCACTGGGTCGGGCCCGC
>DAIMZS010000271.1:0-4679 GCA_036733825.1 Rudaea sp. | reverse complement strand
GCTGGATTCCGGCTTTCGCCGGAATGACGAGCTTAATTAAGAACTCACTTGATCTCGCAGAAGCAGTAGGCGAACACCCCAACCTTATTGCTGTCGAGCGAACTGAGCAGCTTCAGCTGGCCTTGCACGTCGGGCTGCGCGAGCAAAGTACGCATCGATTGCGGCACGACGCTCTGGACGAAACTCGCCGACGCGTCGTTCGACAGGCTGACGATGAACCGCTCCCACGCTGACATCGATTTCTCGACGTAGCGCACCTGATAGTTATCGCCGAGCTTGGCTGCCTGTGCAGCGGCCGCGGTCGCCTCGCGCAGGCCGCCGAGCTGATCGACGAGGCCGCGTTCCTTCGCCTGCGCGCCGCTCCACACGCGGCCGCGCGCGATCGCGTCGATGTCCTCGGGCTTTTTCTTGCGCGCCGTGGCGACCTTGGTGATGAAACTCTGGTAGCCCTTGTCGATGATGCTCTGGATGATCTCGCCGACCTTCGGGTCGAGCGCGCGGCGCGGATCGAGCGCGCCGGCGAGCGAGGTCGTGCCGACGCCGTCGGTGTGCACGTTGATCTTGGCCAGCGTCTTCGGAAAATTCATGAACAGGCCGAAGATGCCGATCGAGCCGGTGATCGTGGTCGGCTCGGCGAAGATCTGGTCGCCGTTCATCGAGATCCAATAGCCGCCGGAAGCGGCGACGTCGCCCATCGAAACGATGACCGGCTTGCCCGCGGCTTTGGTCAGTTCGATTTCGCGGCGGATCAGTTCGGAAGCGAACGCGCTGCCGCCCGGCGAATTCACGCGCAGCACCACGGCCTTGATGTTCTTGTTCTCGCGCGCCTGGTGCACGAGCTTGGCGGTCGATTCGCCGCCGACCGTGCCGGCGGCCTGGTCGCCGTCGAGAATTTCGCCTTGGGCGACGACGACGCCGACCTGCGGGCGCGTGTCGACCGGATTCTCGCGCTGCACGAGCGTGGCGTAGTCCTGGAAGTCGATCTTGCGGTAGCTGTTGTCGTCCTTCACGCCCTTGCTGATCAGCAGCGCTTCGGCTTCGTCGTGCGTGGCGAGCTTGTCGACGAGCTTGCTGTTCAGCGCGAGCTTGGCAAGATCGCCGTTCACGGCCTTAATCGCGGTCGAGTAGTTCTCGATCTGAGCGGCGATCACCGATGGATCGATCTTGCGCGCGGCGCCGATTTCCTTGAGGTAGTCGTTCCACACGCCGTTCATCCAGTACAGATCGGCTTCCTTGGATTCGGGCGAGGCGTCATTGCGGATGTACGGTTCAGCGTAGGACTTGTACTCGCCGACGCGGAACAGGTGTACGTCGACGCCGAGCCAGTCGAGCGCGTCCTTGTAGTAGGTGCGATAGCGGCCGAGGCCTTCCAGCAGCAGATCGCCATCGGGATGCAGCAGGATCTGGTTCGCGTGCGCGGCGATCAGGTATTGGCTCTGGCTCATCGCGTTCGACACGGCGACGACGTCTTTGCCGGTCGCCTTGAAGCGCTCGATCGCGGCGCCGATTTCGTGCAGCGTCGAGAGGCCGGCCGAGGCGATCTCGTCCGGTTCGATGACGAGGCGCTCGATGCGTTTGTCGGCCGCGGCGGTGTCGATCGCGCGGATGATGTCGCGCAGCTGCACTTCCTTCACCTTCTGCCCGAACACGCCGGCGAACGCGCGCTGCGCGGGATCGGACGAATACTGCTCGACGATGTTGCCCTTGGGATTGAGCACGAGCGCCGTGCGCTCCTGCAGCGTGAGGCCGCCGCCCGCGCGCAGCGCGACGAGGAAGACGAGCAAGAGGACCAGCGCGATCACGCCAAACACGAGCCGGCGGATGAAATTGAAGAAACCCCAGATCCAGAAGAACAGGGTGGCGAACACGCCGCGGCTTTTCTCAGCCATAAAACATCCTCGTGACGCAGTTTAAAGTGAACTGTTAAGCAGAGTACCCGAATTCTCTGACATCGGCATACGCCTTAAGTCATGCCGTTTTCGGCCGGCTCGCGCGCAGAAAGCGCCAGGTCAGCAGCACCGCCGCGGCGGTCAGGCCGGCGGCGAGGCCGATCCACATGCCGCGCGCGCCGAGGCCCTGACGGAACGCGAGCCAGTAGCCGACCGGCATGCCGATCGCCCAGTAGGCGAGCACGGTGATGATCATCGGCATGGTCGTGTCCTTGAGTCCGCGCAATGCGCCGCCCGCGGTGACCTGAATGCCGTCGGACAACTGGAAGATCGCGGCGAGCACCAGCAGCTGCGCGGCCAGCGCAGCGACATCGATGTCGTCGGTGTAGGCCTGCGCGATCGCGTGCGGAAACACGGCCATCGCCGTCGAGGCGACGAGCTGAGTGCCGAGCGAGAGCGTCATCCCCGCCCATCCGGCCAGGCGCATGCCGCGCTGATCGCCGCGGCCGACCGCGTTGCCGACGCGCACCGTCGTCGCCATCGCCAGGCCCAGCGGCACCATGAAGGTGATCGAAGCGACGTTGAGCGCGACCTGATGGCTCGCCACCGTGACCGCGCCGAGCGAGGCGATCAGCAGCGCCGTGCACACGAACAGCCCCGACTCCATCAGCAGCGCGATGCCCATCGGCACGCCCAGGCGCAGCAGCGCGCCGATCTCGCGCCAGCGCGGCCGATCGAATTGGCCGAACGGCGCGATGTCGCGGTAGTCGCGGTGGCGATGCAGGTACAGCGCGAACGCCGCGGCCTCCACCCAGAGCACGATGGCCGTCGCCTCGCCCGAACCTTCGGCGCCGCGCGGGGCGAAGCCGAGCTTGCCGTACATCAGCGTGTAGCCGATCGGCGCGAGCAGGAACAAGCCGAACAGGCCGAAGTACATCGTCGGCCGGGTCAGCGAAAGCCCTTCGGAAAATCCGCGCATGGCGAAGTAGAACGTCAGCGCGGGCGCGCCCCAGGCGACCGCGCGGACGAACTTCGTCGTGTCCTCGACGATGCCCGGATCGACGCCGAAACCGCCGAACAGCAGCGGTCCGGCGTAGCGGATGAACAGCAGCAGGCCGACGCCGAGCAGCAGGGCCAGCCACAGCGCCTGGCGGAACAGCGGGCCGATCTCGGCGCGGCGCTGCGCGCCGGCAAGCTGGGCGACGCTCGGCGGCACCGACATCATCACGCCGATGCCGGTCACGATCGCGAGCGACCACACGCCCGCGCCGACCGCCACCGAGGCGAGCGTGTGCGCGTTGTAGTGGCCGGCTAGCAGCGTGTCGACAACGTTCATGCCGATCGCCGACAGCTGGCCGGCGATCAGCGGCAGCGCGAGGACGAGGGTGTCGCGCAACTCGCGCCCGAACGATACCGGCGCCGCGCCTGTCGCCGAGACGGGAGAGGAGAGCATGGAAAGACGTGCAAACCGAGGTTGCACAGTTTAGCCGATGCGCATCGCGAGCGCGGCGTGGAAGGTTTCCTCCAAGCGGGCCGGAATCCGCTAGGATGGCGCGCCATGACCACGCCCGCCGACGACAAAGCACCGCTCGACCCTCTGCCGCCCGTGCCGTTTGCGCCGCCTGCGCCGGCGCCGGAGGATGCCGAATTTGCCGCGCAGCAGCCGGATACGCACACCGCGCCCGCGCAGGCGGCCTGCGCGAATTGCGGCACCGTGCTGCTCGGCCCGCATTGCTATGCCTGCGGCCAGCCGGTCAAGGGCATGGTGCGGCATCTGTCGAGCATCCTCGCCGATGCGGCCGATACCATCCTCAACATCGACTCGCGCATCTTCCGCACGCTGCTGCCGCTGTATTTCCGGCCGGGGTATCTCACCAACGAGTATTTCGAGGGGCGGCGCGTGCGCTACGTCACGCCGTTCCGTTTGTATTTCTTTCTGAGCATTCTCGCGTTCTTCCTCATGCAGTTCGCTCTCGACGGCGAGAATTTCGGCGTCGTTGACCCGACGGACCAGATGCGCGACTCGATCAGCAAGGCGCAGAGCGCGGACGAGGTGATCAAGACGCGCGATTCGGCGATCGCGGCGCTGAAGAAAACCGAGACAGTGGTGCCCGCCGTAGGCAATAAGGGCATCGAAAAAGGGATCGCGCAGATCAACCGCAAGGCCGACAAGCGTCTGGATTATCTAAAACGTATCGAAGAAGCCAAGGCCAAGGGTACCTCTCCGCCGTCCGATCCCGACAGCGACGATCTCAATTTCAACATCGGCGGTAACGCCTGGGATCCGAAGGCCAATCCGGTGCATCTGGGCGGCCCGAAGTTCCTCGACGACAAAGCCAACCAGATGCTGGCGCACGCGAAGGAGAATCTCGACAAGGTCGGCAAGGATCCCAAGCCTCTCATCCTCGGCGCGATCGGCTCGCTGCCGCAGACCCTGTTCGTGCTGATGCCGGTGTTCGCCCTGCTGCTGAAGATTCTCTACGTGTTCAAACGGCGCCTGTACATGGAACACATGATCGTCGCCTTGCACAGCCATGCCTTCATCTTCCAGTCGCTGTTTTTTCTCGTGTTGGTGGGCATGGCGAAAAGCTGGGCGCAAACCGCGGCGCCCGGGCTGGTCGGGCTGCTGAACCTCTTGATGTTCCTGATGGGCTGGTGGCTGCCGATCTACCTTTTTCTCATGCAGAAAAAAGTATACAAACAGGGATGGATCATGACCACGCTCAAATACAGCGTGATCGGCACCTGCTACACGATTCTGATCTCGGTCTGCGCGGCGGCGGCGTTTCT
>DAIMZS010000270.1:0-4706 GCA_036733825.1 Rudaea sp. | reverse complement strand
TAGTGCTGGATCACGCCGACCTCGAATTTCTCCTTGTCGGCGAGGTCGTTGCGGCCGGCCGCTTCGAACTGGGTGATCGAATCGCGGCGCTGCTTGAGCATCTTCTCGAGCACGGCGAGCACGGCCGCGTCGTCGAGCATGATGCGCTCGTCGACTTCGCGCTGCTTGATCGCGGCGTTGATCAAGCGGATCACGTCCAGGCGCGTGCGGTCGCCGGACTTCATCGCGGTCTTCATGTCGTCGGTGAGTTGGGTTTTCAGGCTCATATTCGGCACCTCGAAAGAACAAATGGTCGGCCACAAAACAAACGGCCGGTACGCTCGCGCGACCGGCCGTTGCTTATTTGAAAAGTCCGGCCAAGGATGGCCGGGCTCTAGCATAGGGATATGCGATCAATACAACCGCTGACGCTTGGTCACGTCGCGCGACACGCGGCGCAGGTGGCGCTTGACGGCCGCAGCGGCCTTGCGCTTGCGCTCCTGGGTCGGCTTTTCGTAGAACTCGCGCTTGCGGGTCTCGGCCAGGACGCCGGCCTTTTCGCAGGTGCGCTTGAAACGGCGCAGAGCGAACTCGAAAGGCTCGTTCTCGCGAACTTTGACGCTGGGCATGGAAACTCCGGATAGAATAAGCGCCCTTAACCGGGCGGTGAGCCGCGCATTCTAACGCGATGAAACAGCAAAACGCAATCCCCAACTCGCAACCCGTTCTCGGGGTCGAAACCTCGTGCGACGAGACCGGCGTGGCCGTTTACGACGTGGCCCGCGGCCTCTTGGCGCATACGCTTTACAGCCAAATCAAGATGCACGCCGACTACGGCGGCGTCGTGCCCGAGCTGGCCAGCCGCGACCACGTGCGCAAGCTGCTGCCGCTGATCCGCGAAACCCTGCGCAAGGCCGGAATGACCACGCGCGATCTCGGTGGCGTGGCCTATACGGCCGGGCCGGGGCTGGTCGGCGCCCTGCTCGTCGGCGCGGCCTGCGCCCGCGCGCTGGCCTGGGCGCTCGAGGTGCCGGCGATCGGCGTGCACCATATGGAAGGCCATCTGCTCGCGCCGATGCTCGAAGCCGACCCGCCGCAGCCGCCGTACGTGGCCCTGCTCGTGTCCGGCGGCCATTCGATGCTGATCGAGGTGTCCGGCATCGGCCGCTACCGCCTGCTCGGCGACACGCTCGACGATGCCGCCGGCGAAGCCTTCGACAAGACCGCCAAACTCATGGGCCTGCCATACCCCGGCGGCCCGGCCTTGGCCAAACTGGCGGAAACCGGCGCCTCGGGACGGTTCAAGTTCTCCCGGCCGATGACCGACCGGCCCGGTCTCGACTTCAGCTTTTCCGGGCTGAAGACGCAGGTGTTGCTCGCCTACCAAGCCAATGCCGACGATCCGGCGGTGAAGGCCGACGTCGCGCGCGGCTTCGAGGAGGCGATCGTCGACACGCTCGCGATCAAGTGCCGCCGCGCGCTGGCGCAGACCGGCGCGCGGCGCTTGGTCATCGCCGGCGGCGTCGGCGCAAACAAACGCCTGCGCGCTCAGTTGGCCGAAGCGGGCGAGCGCGAAGGTTTCCGCGTCTACTTCCCGCGGCCGGAATTCTGCACCGACAACGGCGCGATGATCGCGCTGGCCGGCGCGTTGCGCCTGCATGCGGGGCTGCACGACGGCGCGCAGATCAAAGTCACGCCGCGTTGGGATTTGGAAAGCCTCGTGGCGGTATAGAATTCAAGGCCAAGGATAAATTGAATGCCGGCGGCGCCGGCATGACTTCTATGTCGGATATCGTTTTCATCGAAGACCTGCGCATCGAAACCGTCATCGGCATCTACGACTGGGAACGCAAGATCCGCCAAGTCGTCGCGCTCGATCTGGAAATGGCCTTCGACAACCGCAAGCCGGCCGCAAGCGACCGCATCGAGGACACGCTCGACTACAAGGCCGTGTCGAAACGCCTGATCGCGTTCGTCGAGGCGGCGCATTTCGAACTCGTGGAAACGCTGGCCGAACGCTGCGCGGAAATCGTTCTGAACGAGTTCAAGGTCGCGTGGCTGCGCCTGAAGCTGGCCAAGCCCGGCGCGGTGCGCGGCGCGAAATCGGTGGGCGTCGTGATCGAACGCGGTACGAAACCGTCCGCATGAGTCGGGCTTACCTGAGCCTAGGCTCGAACCTCGAGCCGGAAAAACACCTGCGCGCCGCGCTCGCCGAACTGCGCGCCCATTTCGGCGACATCGCTGTCTCACCGGTCTACCGCTGCAAAGCCGTCGGCTTCGACGGGCCGGATTTCCTCAATCTTGCCGTCGCGATCGACACCGATCTCGATCCCGCCGCGCTCAACGACTGGCTGCACGCGCTCGAAGACCGCCACGGCCGCCGCCGCGACGTGCCGCGTTTTTCCAGCCGCACGCTCGACGTCGACATCGTGCTCTACGACGATCTCGTGCTGCGCGGCGAAGGCCATCTCGAGCTGCCGCGGCCCGAACTGAAGCACGCCTTCGTGGTCAAGCCGCTGGCGGATATCGCGCCGCAGACGCGGCATCCCGTTTCCGGCAAAACGATGGCCGCACTCTGGGCCGACCACGTGCCGGCGGCGGGCGAATCGATGCAGCGCGTCGAGCTGTAAGCGTAAAACGTGACTTCCTGCGCTTTACCCGCCGTTCGCCTCGATGCTAAAAAGCCGCATCGACCAACACGGGGATGGAGCGATGTTCGAAAAACTCTCGCGTAGCTGGGCTCTCGTCAAGGCCAGCGCGGCGGTGCTGCAGGCCGACAAGAAACTGCTCGTGTTTCCGGCGCTCTCGGCGTTGTGCATGCTCGTCGTGAGTTTGAGTTTCTTCATTCCGGCGGCGTTCGCCGGCGTGTTCACCCGGCACATGGCCGAACACGTTACGCCGCTGCGGCTGATCGGACTGTTCGCCTTCTACTTCGTGCAGTACAGCGTCATCATCTTCTTCAACTCGGCGCTCGTCGCCGCAGCGTCGATCCGCCTGCGCGGCGGCGAGCCCACGCTCGCCGACGGCTTCAATGCGGCGAAGGCGCGCCTGCCGGCCATCCTCGGCTACGCGGCGATCGCGGCGACGGTCGGCATGCTGCTGCGTTCGCTGCAGGAGCGCGCGGGATTCCTCGGCCGCTGGGTCGTCGGCTTGATCGGCCTTGCCTGGACGCTGGCGACGTTCCTCGTCGTGCCCGTGCTGGTCAACAGCGATGTCGGTCCGGTCGACGCGGTCAAACGCAGCGTCGACCTGCTCAAGCGCACCTGGGGTGAAAACCTGATCGGCAACGCCGGCATCGGCGTGGTGTTCGGCCTCGTCACTTTCCTCGTGGTCGCACTGGGCGTCGTCTTGATCGCCGCGTCGATCGGCTCGCATTCGCCGGTCGCCATGGCCGTCGCGGTGGCGGTGCTCGTCATTGCGGTGATGCTCGTGGCGCTCGTGCAGTCGGCGCTGCAGGGCATCTACGCCGCGGCGATCTATCGCTACGCCGAGGAAGGCGTGGTCGGCGCGGGGTTCGATCAGGCGCTGATCGCGCACGCGTTCCGGCCGAAATAGAACGACGATATGTTGCGCCGCCGCTAGACGGCGAGTTCGCGTCCGCCGTCGACCCGGAGAATCTGCCCGGTCGTGAATTTCGCATCGCGCAGCAGGAACAGCACGGCGGCGGCGACGTCCTCGGGCGTGCCCGTGCGCGCGAGCGGCGTGCGCGCGATCAAGTCGGATTGATCGGCGGCGGCTTTGCCCGTCTCGGGCCAAAGAATGGCGCCCGGCGCCACCGCATTGACGCGCACGTCGGGCGCCAGGTCGCGCGCGAGCGCGCGCGTCATCGCCACGAGCGCCGCCTTGGCCATCGAATAGATCGCATGGCGCGGCAGCGGCTGCAGCGCATAGATATCCGCGATGCTGACGATGCTGCCGCGCGCATTTTTCAGATGCGGCGCGGCGGCCTGTGCGAGAAAGAACGGCGCCTGCGCGTTGCTCGCGAACAGCTCGTTCCATTGCTGCGGCGTGGCCTCGCCGATCGGCGTCGGATAGAACGCGGAGGCGTTGTTGACGAGGCCGTCCAACCGCCCGTAGCGCGCGAGGCAGGCATCGACGAGGCGCGGCAGGTGCTCGATGTCGGCCAGATCCGCCTGCACGGCCAGCGTGCTGCCCGCGCGTTGCGCTTCGAGTTCGCCGACGAGCGCGTCCATCTCGGCGCGTGAATGCCGATAGTGCAGGGCGAGATCGTAGCCGGCCGCGTGCAGCGTGCGCGCAATCACCGCGCCGACGCGCTTGGCGGCGCCGGTGATCAGAACGACGGGACGATCGCTGGGGCTCATTCGCATTCCTTGCGCCGCGCGCTATGCTGCGCGACGTTTCGCTTCGATTCTTCCACAACACCGTATGCGCGTCGAATTGCCCGAACCTTCGCCTGAGGAGCGCTCGCACAGCGAACGGCTGGCGATGCGGATTCGCGAAGAAGTTGCGCAGGCGGGAGGCGCGCTCGATTTTGCGCGCTACATGGAATTGGCGCTGTACGCGCCGGGGCTCGGCTATTACAGCGCCGGCACGACGAAGTTCGGCGCCGCCGGCGATTTCGTCACGGCGCCGGAACTCGGCTTCGTCTTCGCGCGCTGTCTGGCGCGTGCCTTGCTGCCGGAGCTGGAAGCCGGCGGCGACATCGTCGAACTCGGCCCCGGCAGCGGCGCGCTGGCGGCGGAACTGCTGCTCGAACTCGAACGCCT
>DAIMZS010000269.1:0-4711 GCA_036733825.1 Rudaea sp. | reverse complement strand
CGGCGATCCAGCCGATCACCGCCTGCGGCCCGCCCATGGTGGCGACCATGATCGGAATGGTGATGAACGGCCCGATGCCGCACATCTGGGTCATGTTGATCGCGATCGCCGAGAACAGGCCGATGGAGCGATGGAAGTGACCCTCCCGCGGGGGCGCGGCAATATCGGAATCCTGCATGTCTAGCTTGCCGTGTCGGTTAGGGTCGGGATGCGTTGCGCGAAAGCTTCCGCGATGAGCGCCCAAACCTTCGAGGCGATCGCTTTCCATCACCACTGCCCGCGTACACCGACCATGACCATGCGCTCCGAGAAATTCGAGTGGGCCGGCTGGTCGGGCCATACGAGATAGTAATGCTGGTACTCGTTGGTGAGGTTGGTGCCGTCGAGGAAAATTTCCGCGTATTTGTTGAACTTGTAGGAGATCGACGCATCGACGTATCTCTGCGGCGCCTCGTACATCTCCATGCCCGCGATGCTGCCCACGTCTTCCATCACCGCGCGACGCGAACGGTAGTTGTACGCGACACGAGCCTGCAAGCGATCGTCCTGGTACCACAGGATGAAATTCCCGGATTTGGTCGAATTGTCCTGAAACGGAATCTTGTTCCCGGCCAGGTCGGTTTCTCCCGAGTTGCTTGGCGCGTACGTCGCGTTGAATTCCATGCCGGTCTTGGACAAGAACCCGGGCAGGAACGTAAACCCCTGGCGATAGTCGAACTCCGCTCCCTGGATGCTGTTGCCCGTGCCCTGAACCGGCTCGGTGATCGTGATGCAATGGTCGCGGACGACACCGTCTTCGTCCGGCAGGGTGCAATTGATCGTGCTGCCGTTCTTGATGAAACTGCGCACGTCGATGCGGAACAGCGCGAGGCTGATCATGCTCGTGGAGTTGATGTAGTACTCGAGCGAGCCGCCGTAGTTCGTGGAACGCCACGGGTTGAGGTTCGGGTTGCCGGTCGATTGGCCGGCCGCGACGCGGAACAACGGCCCTGTCGGTGTTTCCACGAGCGAGTAGTTCAATTGCAGCCCGCCTCCCCAGGTACTGAGGTTGAGCGGCATCATGTTCTTCGAATAGGCGAGGCGCAGCTTCAGCTCGTCGGTGATGTTCAACGCGAAGTTGGCCGATGGCAGAATGTCCCGGTAGCCGCGCTGGGTAATTTGAGTCCCGGCATCGGCAGGTTCGGTGCCGTAGGCGCCAGGGTCGCCGCTCAAATGCTGGGTGATGTTCAGATCGGTCTTGATCACGCGCACGCCGGCGTTGCCGGCATACGCCATGCTGCCCAGGTCGCCGGCGAAATCGGCCTGCACGTATCCCGACAACTCCTTCATCCACACGGCCCAGGTGGTTCCCGGTTCTCCTTGGCGCATGGTTTGCGGATAGAGTGATTTCCAATAGGCCTCGGGATTGTCCATGGCGTAAGGATTGATCGCCCAGAAGTTGATTCCCGAGCCGAGCAGGTTGGAGTATTGCTGGAAGTTGTTGGCCAGCGGTCCCGCCGTGCTCGGCATCGGCAGCGCCGACAAGGGGCCGGCGCGGAAGTACCCCTGCGAATTTCCCGCAGTGCACGAACCGCTGTTCAACACCACGTCGGCGCCGACGTAGCGCACCAGGCAGCCGTTGGGATCGCTGGCGCCCATGCCGGCGTACACGGGAGTGACCAGGGTAAATCCGACGTTGTCGGCATTACGAATGCTGTTGCGCAGGCCGAAGTCGAGCTTGAAGCCATCGTCGAATTTGAAGTGTCCGTCGAAGCGCAGTGCGCTGAGTCCGACCCTGCGGTCGTAGTCGCCGGAGGACTCGAGCGTCTTCATCGTCCAGTCGTTCGGGTTGGCGAAATTTCCGGCGAGCGACGAGGGCATGTTGATCGTCAGATAGCGGCCGCGGAAATCCGCGACGACCGGAACCGTATTCTGCGGAACGCCGTTGGCGTTGAACACCCGGTTCCCGCCCAGTTGCGAGGGATAGATGAAGGTGCCGGGCGGTACGGAATTGGGATCGACGCCGGGCATCAGCACGTTGGACCACAGCGCGCCGTCGGAATCGGAGATATTGATGTCGGTCTCGACGTTCGATTGGTTCGCGGTATCGCGAATGCCGCGCACACTGCCGGTGAAGGCGCCGCCGTTGTCGTAATCCACTTGGATGTTGAAGTTCCGCGCGGTGGAACTCTTCTGCATGATCTGCGAGAAGGACTCCACGTCGCCCGGCCACTTTTCGTACACCTGGGTGGTATACAGCTGCATGCCGTCCCAGCCCGGTTCGGGCGTTCCGTACGAGCCGGCGACGGGGCGCCCGGTGTTGCGGAACTGCAGCGGTACGTAGGTGGCGCCCTGCCAGTTGGTCGAGTTGAACTGGATGCCGACGGTGCGGTCGTACTGATTCTGATGCGCGTAGAAGTAATCGCTGGTCAGGCTGAACCCGCTGCCGAGATCCATCTGGAACGACGCATTGCCGGCTTTGCGCCGCCGTTGCGTGGTGGTGTCGTACAGGCCGATGTTCTGGCTGCCCATGAACACGCCGTTGGATTTCCCGTCGCCTTTCACGCTGACGCTGCCGTCGGCATTCTGCACGATTTGCGAAGGAATCGGCGCACCGTTCCAACCGGTCAGGAAGCCGTTGTAGCTGCCCGCGCTCGCGGCGTTCTCGCCGTTGAGGACGACACCGTACTGATCGAGGCCTTCGGTCGCGTTCCTGCGCGTGGTGTTGGAGAAATCGCCCGAAACCAGCAGACCCCAGTCGTCGCCGTGATACGCGACCAGGCCGCTTGCCGCCGGACCCCATTTGTCGGTCGTTTGTCCGTGTTCCTCGTTGGCGGAATAGCTGTAGGTGAATCCGGTCGGCAGATCCCAAGGCCGATAGGTGTGCAGGTTGAGCGCACCGCTGATGCCGCTGTCGGTCAATTGGGCGGTTGACGATTTGATGACGTCCACGCCGCGGAACAATGTGGCGGGCAGCGTCGTGAAGTCGGGTTGCTGCGAGTCGACCTGATCCGGGGTGATGAACACCTCATCGTTCAGCATGGTGCCGACCTGAGGCAAGCCGCGCACGTCCACCGAGGTTCCGACGCCGGCATCGCGGTTGATCTGCACGCCCGTGATGCGCTGCAGAGCGTCGGTGATGGTCACGTCGGGCAATTGGCCGATGCTTTCCGCGGTAATGCTGTCCTGGATGTTGTCGGCCGATTGCTTCAGTTCGATCGCGCGCATCTGCGATGCGCGTACGCCGACGACAGTGACTTCGGACAGCTCGGCGGTCTCCTTGCCTGCTCCGCCATCGCCGCCCTGGGACTGGGTCTTGCCGGGATCGGCTGATTGCGTCGCCGGCACGGCTTGGGGGGCGGAGGCCTGCGCTCCCTGGTTGTCCGCCTGGGCGCTCGCGAGCGGCGATGCGATGGCTGACGTCGCCACGGCGGCGAGCAGCGACACGGATATGGCAAACGACAAGGGGTGCTTGCGATGTGTGGCGGACATATGGGCTCTGCCTCTGGGTTGATGTCTGTCGGATCTCTACTGCTCTGCGGGAATTCGTGCGGGCATCCATACGCCCGCTGCGTGGCGCATCACGGCGTCTTCGCCTCTCGATGCATTGGGTTTCGGTCGTGCCGTGAGACGGAGCCCTTTGACACGCCATCGCGCGGCGCCGCTTCGTCGTGCACGCTACGCAGGTACCAGGTGGCTGCTCCCAGCACGCCATTGCGATCGTGCTCCGTCACCCACACGGGAACCTTCGCCAGGAATGCGCGCGCGCTGCGTCCGTGCAGGAATCTGCTTGCGAAAGCGCTGCGCTCGAGCAACGGGAACATGGAATACAGGAAGCCGCCGGCCAGATAGACGCGGCCCGTCATGAAGGTCATGGCGAGGCTACCGGCAAAACTTCCGAGCGACGCGCAGAAGATCTCCACGGCTTCCACGGCCTGCGCGTCGCTGCCTGCGGCCGCGGCCGCGGTGACCGCTCGAGGCGCTGCGAGCGTTGGCGTCTTTCCGTTCAATTCGCACAGCGCGGTGTACAAGGTCAGCAGGCCCGGACCGGAGACGATCTGTTCGTACGCCATGTAGCCGCCGTGCGGTGCCAGATGGGCGAGAACTTCGCGTTCGCGAACCGAATTCGGGGCAAAGTCCGTCTGTCCGGCCTCGGTGGTCAGTACCTGGCCGCCTGCCGGGCCGGGCAAGCGCACTGCCGCGCCGAGGCCGGTTCCCGGTCCGATTACCACGGCCGGGCCGTCGGCGGGGATGTCCGGTCCGCAGAGGAGGCGACCGCTGCGGGCAAGATGATTGTCGAGTGCGTACGCCAGTGCCTCGAAGTCGTTGAGGACGGCAATCTCGTCCAGTTCAAGTGCCTGGCGCAGTTGCGCCAGGCGGATGGGCCAGGCCGAGTTGTCGTTCAAGACTTCGTCGCCCATGACTTGGCCCGCGCAGGCCAATACGCAACGTCGCACCGGAGCGCGCGCATCGCCGTCGACGAATGCCCGCAACAGTTCTGCCGGCCCGGGAAAGTCCGCACAGGCGAACTTGCGATAGGCCAGCACCTCGACCCCTAGTGCGTCGTCTCCCACGGCCTGAATCAGGGCGACGCGCGCGTGCGTTCCGCCGATGTCCGCCGCCAGAAACGGTGTGGCCAGTCGATCTGAATGGTCGATTGCCGCGCTCATCGTGCCCCCGATATGCAACGGGGATCAAACTAAGATTAACTGACACCGGTGTCAATCCGCGG
>DAIMZS010000268.1:2299-4755 GCA_036733825.1 Rudaea sp. | reverse complement strand
TGATCCGTCGGGCGCGAACAACCAGGCACGATTGCGATACTTGCCGTTCGGCTGTGCGAGCAGGAAAGTGCCGGCGAGCAGGTGGATGTTGTGCGTCGTCGCCAATCCGGCGAACAGGCGCAGCCAATCCTCGCGCACGGTTTGCAGCGCGGCGAGCGTCGCCGGAAAGTCGGCGCGCGTTTTTGCATCGAGCATGGAGGCCAACTCGAGCGCGAGATACTCCGGCAGCACGACGACGCGCGCGCCCTGCCCGACCGCGATCGCCGCTTCCGCGGAAACGCGCGCGGCGAATTCCTCGAACGACGCCGGCGCGCCGATGCGCCATTGAGCCAGTGCGATTTTCATCAGCTTAGTCTAGCGTAGCGGTCAGGAAAACAACGACGCTTGGCGAGATGGTCCCGTTTTCAATACGATTCAAACCGTTGGAGGCAATCCTGATGAGCACTCGCATTCGCGTCGGTATCGGCGGCTGGAACTACGCGCCGTGGCGCAACAATTTCTATCCGCCGAAATGGCCGCAGAAGCGCGAACTCGAATTCGCCAGCCGCCAGCTCACGACGATCGAGATCAACAGTACCTACTACAGCCCGCAGAAACCCGCGACCTATGCGCGCTGGCGCAGCGAAACGCCCGAGGGATTCGTGTTCTCGCTGAAAGCGCCGCGCTTCTGCACCGACCGCCGCGTGCTCGCGGACGCCGGCAAGACGGTCGACGGTTTTCTCTTCGGCGGTCTCGCCGAATTCGGCGACCGGCTCGGCCCGATTCTTTGGCAGCTGCCGCCGCACAAAAGCTTCGAACGCGACGACCTCGCCGCCTTCATCGACCTGCTGCCGCGCGCGCTCGACGGCCTGCGCCTGCGCCACGTGCTCGAAGTGCGCCACGCCAGCTTTCTTTGCGCAGAATATCTGGAGCTCGCGGGTCGGCAGCACATCGCCACGGTGTTCACCGACTCGCCGAAATTTCCCTCGTTCGCCGACGTGACCGGCGACTTCGTCTACGCCCGATTGATGCGCAGCGAATCGTCGGTCGATACCGGCTACGCGGCGAAAGACCTCGACACGTGGACAGAGCGCGCGCAAATCTGGGCCGCCGGCGCGGACCCGGCGGATCTTCCGCGCATTGATGAGACGGTGCCCGGCAACCCTAAAAAGTCAGCCCCACGCGATGTTTTCATCTATTTCATCAGCGCCGCGAAGGAGCGCAATCCCGCGGCCGCGAAAGCGCTGGCCGAACGGCTCGACCGATAAGGATCGGTTCCGCTCGTCACCTCTCCAAACGCTGCAGCGACCAGAACGGAATATCGCGGCGCAGACGGAAGCCGATGTTGTCGTACAGCTGCTTCGCCTTCGGATTCTCGTAGCTCACGTGCAGGAACGGCAGCCGGCCTTGCTGCAGCGTGTCGTTGGTCAGCATCGCGGTGAGGCGGCGCGCATAGCCGCGGCCGGCGAAATCCGGATGCGTGCAGATCGCGCTCAGCTCGCGCGCGGAGTCCGTACCGAGCCGCTCGCCGATCATCGCCGCCAACCGCCCGTCCTGGTAGATGCCGAAATAACGGCCCATGTCCATCGTGCGTTCGCGGAAATAGTGCGGGTAAACGAGGCGTGTCAGCGCCAGCACATCGGCGCGGTGCGCGGCGGAAAGTTCGATAATGTCCGGCCCGTCGACCATCGCGATCGGCTGCTCGCAGATCATCTGCGCCAGCGGCCGGAACGCTTCGAGACGCCAGCGCGTTGGCGGCTTCGGCGCGATGCCGAGCAGGTACACGCTTTCGTCGCGGCCGACGAGCGCGTCGAGATCCGCAGCGGCATTGGCCTGCGCGTCGGCGATGCCGAGAAACGGCGCATACGGCGCCGGATACCGCGCGGTGTCGCCCGAACGCAGCGCGAGGCCGCGATGCACGCTGTTCAGGGAGGACCAGAACGGATTGTCGAGTTCGGCATGATCGGACATGAAAAAGCACGCGGCGCAGGGCGGACGAAAAGGATACTTTAAGTCGCCGCGCCGATTCGCAGCCGCGTGCGCGTGCCTTTCTTTCGCGGATCGCGGCTAGCCGAAATCAGGCTCGACGAGCTGGCGCACCTCGCACTCCAGCTCCCAGCCGTCGGCGATGTGCAGCTCGACGAAGCGCTCGGTCAGCGCAATCGCCTCGCCGAGCGAATCCGCCTGCAGCATCGCGTAGCCGCCGACCACTTCCTTCGTCTCGGTGAACGGGCCGTCGATGAGCGTGATCTTGCCGCCGCGCAGGCGCACCCGCTTGCCCTTCTCGGTCGGCAGCAGGCCGGCGGTGTCGAGCAGCTTGCCGCTGCGCTGCATCTCGCCCATTAATTTGCCCATTTCGCTCATCAAGCGTTCGCTGGGCGCTTTGCCGGCATTTTCCTGGACGCGGATCAGGGAAAGAAATCGCATGGTTTGGTCTCCTGGAGGGTTGATGGACGGCCGCGTTGACGAAATCGGCC
>DAIMZS010000268.1:0-2199 GCA_036733825.1 Rudaea sp. | reverse complement strand
ACAATCGCGAGGCCCGCAAGCAACAGCAGCCAGCCGAGCACCGATTTACCGTTGAAGAACAGCAACGCGACGCCGACAATGAACGGTATCAACGATAGTCCGAACGAATGGTAGCCCCAGAGCGTCCACGCGCCGCTCGCCACGGTCACCTGATTCATCAGCAGCCAGCCGCCGACCACGGCGAGCACGAGACCGACAAGGAATTGCCCCACGCCGCCCGGTGTACCGCCTGCACCTGATATCGCCACGATCCTGCCCCCTCGATGATGCTTCTTTAGCGATCCGCCCAAGCAGCGCAGCTTATTTTGCGGTAAAGACGAACGTCTCTTGTCCGCAAACGTCTCCGACACGGCGACCTAGGCCGAATCCGTTTTTCTCGGCCAAGGCGACGAAATAGTCGGGCAACACGTCGGCGCGGAATTCGTCGCCGCTGAACTGGCTGTCGCCTTCCGGACGATCATGAATCGAAGCGATCAGCTTGCCGCCGTGCTTGAGCACGCGTCTGGATTCCTGAAGATAGCGGATCGTCGCCGGCTCCTTCAGATGAGTGAAGAGGGAGGCGGCGAAAGCCAACGTCATGCTGCCGTCCGCGGCAGGAAAAACCACCTCTTCCGCGTTCACTGCTCCGTCCGGGTTGTAGCGCGGCCCGCGCACGTCGAGATGCGCGAAGCGAAAACGCCCGTCGGTCAACGGCGAAATAAACCGAGTGTTCCACTCGATATAGGGCCGGATCACATCGACACCCAGATAATCCTCGATCTGCGGGTGATGCAGCAGCATGCGCGCCGTGCGCGCGCAACCGCAGCCGATATCGAGCACGCGCGCATGCGCTGGCAATTCCATCGCCACCAGTTGCCCCCACGCATCGCCGACGACGAGAAAATTCTCGACCGTCTCCGCGCCCACATGCAGCATCATGCGCGCGTTCGGCAGCGGCGCGATTCCGTTCCAGCGCGGAAAATGCGGATGCGTGGTTTCGGCGTCGGCGGCGCCCGGCAGAGCCCTATCCTCGGTCATAGGTGTCCTTCACTGGTTTCACAGGGATGCGAGGGTACGCGAAACCAAGCTTTCCGTCTGCCCGTGCGGCGGTGGTGTCGATTTCCGTGCCGGTCGCTCGTCATGGACAATGAGGGCTCTTCCTCTGCCAACGAACAACGACCATGTCCAATACCGTCCGTTTTCACCGCGTCCTGCGCGCGCCGCCCGAGCGCATCTATCGCGCCTTCCTCGATGCCGCCGCGCTGTGCAAATGGCTGCCGCCGAACGGCTTCACCTGCACCGTGCACGAACTCGAGGCGAAAGTCGGCGGCCGCTACCGCATGTCCTTCACCAATTTTTCTTCCGGCGGCAGCCACAGCTTCGGCGGCACGTATCTGGAACTGGTCCCGAACGAACGCATCCGTCACGACGACCGCTTCGACGATCCGAATCTGCCTGGCACAATGATCACCACGATCGACCTGCGCGCCGTGTTTTGCGGCACCGAGTTGAACATCGTGCAGGAAGGCATTCCCGACGGGATTCCGCCGGAAATGTGTTATCTCGGGTGGCAGGAGTCGTTGGTGTTGCTCGGCAAGCTTGTCGAGGCAGAGATTCCTGGCTAGAGCTTGCTTTCGTAGGGGCTCAATTCATTGAGCCCTGCTTTTAGCCGAGGAAGCCGGGCGCGATGAATCGCGCCCCTACCAATAACAACATCTACTCCATCGGCAATTTCAATCCCTGTTGCTTCGCACACGCTTGCGCAATCTCGTAGCCCGCATCCGCATGCCGCATCACACCCGTGCCCGGATCGTTCCACAACACTCGCGCGATGCGCTTGTCGGCAGCCTCGCTGCCGTCGCAGACGATAACGACGCCGCTGTGCTGCGAATAACCCATACCGACGCCGCCGCCGTGGTGGAATGACACCCACGTCGCGCCGCCCGCAGTGTTGAGCAGGGCGTTGAGGATCGGCCAGTCGCTGACCGCATCGCTGCCGTCCTTCATCGCTTCGGTTTCGCGGTTCGGGCTGGCGACGGAGCCGGAGTCGAGATGGTCGCGGCCGATCACGATCGGCGCCTTGAGTTCGCCCTTGCGCACCATTTCGTTGAACGCGAGGCCGAGGCGATGGCGCTGGCCGAGGCCAACCCAGCAGATGCGCGCCGGCAGGCCCTGGAAGTCGATGCGCTTCTCGGCCATGTCGATCCAGTTGTGCAGATG
>DAIMZS010000267.1:0-4766 GCA_036733825.1 Rudaea sp. | reverse complement strand
CGTTCATCGCCAGCGTGTAGGCCATCTGCCCGCCGCCTGCGCCGGAGCCGACGACAATGACGTCGTATTCGCGCTTTCCCGCCGCTTCGGCATCGATGAACCCCACCGTCAAGACCTCGCCTTGCCCTTGAGAATCGGCCGCCGTTCCGGATGCGCCTTGGCGGCCATTTGCGTGAAACTATTGAGAAAGACGATTTCGAGGGCGTCGCCGGAAAATTTCAGCGTGACCGTATCGGAAAACGGCGTCTCGTAGTAGCGCCATTGCATCTGGAACGTGTCGGCGTCTTTCCACGCGCCCGCGGCGGCGACTTTTGCCGGCCCTTGCGGATTCACGGTGCGTCCGATCAGCTCGACGAACTCCGGCGGCGTGCCGGGCAGCTCGGTTTCGCCGTCGTGCCAGCGGCCGATGCCGCAGTCGATCGTATGCATGCGGCCGGCGACATCGAACACGACGCGACACTTGTCGTCTTCGAAGGACACGGAAACACTTCGCACACCAAGCGCGTTGGCTTCGACGGCGTAGTTCAGACGTTTGCCGTCGCGCGGCGAGTGCGCACTGCCCTGCGGCAGCGGCAACGTCAGGCCGGCAAGCCGTGAGCGCAGATGTTCCTGCGCGTCGCGATTGGCGGGTCCGGGCTGTTCCAGGCCCGGCAGCAAATGATCCCAGACGAGATTGAGCGCACCCTGCAGATCGAGCGTGTTGCCCGTGATCGCCACGACCGTATCGAGCTTGGGCATCACGACGCAGTACTGCCCGAACGAGCCGTCGTTGCGGAACGCGTCGTGACGGCAGCGCAAGATCTGATAGCAGTAGCCTTGATGCCAGTCGCTGGTTTTCTTGAGCTGCTCGAGATCCTCACCGTTGCGCGCCGGCTGCTGGATTTTGAACGTCGTCGCGCGCTCGATCCACTCGCACGGCAGAAGCTGCTTGCCGTTCCAGCGGCCGTTCTGTAGATAGAACTGGCCGTATTTGATCAACGACTCGGTCGTCGCCGAGAGTCCCCAGCCGCCGGTGTTGATGCCGCGCGGACATTCGGCCCAGCGCATTTTCGGCAAGCCGAGCGGATCGAAGAAACGCGGCCGCAGATAATCGACGAGCTTCTCGCCGCTCAACTTCTGCACGATCGCCGACAACATGTACGTCGCCGCGCTGTTGTAGAGATAGACGCTGCCGGGTGCGAATTCGATCGGCAAGGCGAGGAAGGACCTGACCCAATCCTCGTCGCGGGTAACGGTCAATGTCGCGTCGGTCGGATGGCCGACCGACATGGTCAGCAGGTGCTCGATGCACAGCGCGGCGAGATGTTCGCTCACCTGCGCAGGGCGCTGCTGCGGAAAGAAATCGATGACCTTGTCGGTGAGCCTGAGCTTGCCTTCGGCAATCGCGAATCCGACCGCGGTCGAAGTGAAACCTTTGCTCAGCGAATACAGGCTGTGCGGCGCGTCGGCGCGGTAGGGAGCGAACCAGCCTCGCGCCGCGATGCGGCCACCGCGCGCGACGGCGAGGCTGTGCAGCTCGTATCCCTTCGCCGCGGCGGCGTCGAGAAACGCGACAACCGCGGCCGGCGCGATGCCGCGGGTTTCGAGCGCCGCATCCGCGTTCGCGAATGCGCGCATCGGAAGCATTTCATCGAAACCGGCGAACAGGGCGGCGGCGCCCATGCGTTGTAGAAGTATCCGTCGCCGCTCATCGACCGCGCTTGCACCCTGCACGAATCCCGACCCTCTTACAGCGTGTATTTGGCCGTCAGATAGTACGCGCGAGGCGGTTGCGGCTGGAAGACGTTGTTCATGACATAACCATCGCGGTTCAACAGGTTTTCGATGTTCAGGCGCACATCGAGGTTGCCGACCTTGTAGCCGGCGAAACCGGAGACCTGAACCAGTCCGGGAATCCAGATGCCGTAATGCCAGTCGCTGCCGAGCGTGCCGCGCGTTTTGGTCTGTCCATGGACCCAGCCGCCGAAATAAAACCCGGACAGCGCGCCGTCGTCGAACGAATACTTCGCAGTCAGGTTCGCCTGCTGCTTGGGAGCCGAGGGAAAGCGCAGTCCGATCTGCTGCGGCACGCCGGGATAGTCGGTGTATTTCGCCACGGGCAGATTGGTGAAGTTGGCTGAGAACTGCAGGTTGCGCGACGGCGCCCAGGTCAGTTCGGCCTCCATGCCCTGCGCGCGGCCGACGCCGCCGAGGTTGTATTTGACCAGCGTGCTGGTCTGGCCCTGCTGGGAATAGTCGGGCGTCGCGATGTTCTGCAGGTCGTCGCGAAAGAACGAGATCGTGCTCGTGATCTGGCCGTTCAGCCACGCCGTCTTCACGCCGAATTCCTTGCCGGTGCCCGTGGCGGGCGGCACCACCTGGGTCGTGCCGGGCTGCTGAAGCCCGGAAGGCGTGAACGATTTCGAGTAGTTCACGAAAAACGCCGTATCGGCGAAAAACGAATCCGGCGAAAACGGCTTGGCGACGAGGCCGACCTGCGGTGTCGTATCGCTGGTCTCCAGGCCGCCGTTGGCCGTCTGCGTGTGGCGCGCGCCGAGCAGCACGTGCAGACGATCGTCGTACATCGACATCTGCTCCGCGACATAGTAGGCGTGCGTGAGCACCTGGCTGCCGGCGGTCGAGGTCGGATAATTCGGATTCGGAAAGACCTTCAGCAGCGCGTTGTATTCGTTCTGCAGCAGGAGCGGGCCGTCGGTGAAGAAATTCCACGGCTGGCCGCTGCTGTTGAGCTGGCCGGGGCCGACCCAGACCTTGAACGACTCGATCCAGGAATTCGACGCCTGATAGCCGACGAGCATCGAATGGCTGACCGGACCGGTGTCGAAATACATCGCCGCTTCGAGCTTGTTCTCCCAGCCCTCGCCTTTTTGCGTACCCGCGAGCAGGCCGGAGGAACCGAAGAACGTACTCACGAGCCCGCTCGGCCCGATCACTTTCGCGCCGCTCTGCAGCAGGCCGAGCATGCTCCAGGTATACGAGGCGCGCGCAAAGTCGTCGCGAATTTCGATGTGGTCGTTGATCGCGTACGACAGCTCGCCGGACCAGAAATCGAGCTTCTCCTTGTTGTAGTTCTGCGGCCCCATCACGTTGTAGCGCACGCCCCCCGGCAGATATTTCGCCGGCACCGTCGTCGTCTGCGGCGGTTCGTTGGGACCGTAGACCGCGGCCACCCACGCATCCAGGAACGTGCTCTGCGGCAGACCCGAACCGATGAAGCCTTCGTGCGTCACCGGCAGCGTGGAGATCTGCGCGTCGTTGTCGATGCGGCGATAGTTGAGGTTGAGACTCAGCGCGTCGGTCGGCTTGACGGTGATGCCGAGGATCGCCGTCTTCTCGTCCTGGCCGGTCCAGTCGACCCAGCCGTTGGAATTCTTTTTGTACAGGTCGACGAGATAGGCGAAATTGTCCCCGACCGGACCGGACGAGTAGAACTCGCCGCTGCGGTAATCCCAGCTGCCCACCTCGCCTTCGAAGTAGGTCGTGTTCGAATTGAGCTGCGGTTTCTTGTAGATGATGTTGATCGAACCGCCCGGCAGCACATTGCCGTTGAATACGGCCGAGGGACCCTTGATCACCTCGATGCGGTCGACGCCCACCGTCGAGCCGAGGCCGGAGACGATCGCGAGCGAATCGAAGCCGTCCACCTGCGGCGTCACCTTGTAGCCGCGCACCGCGAAATTGGTCAGCGTCTCGCCGCTGTTGGACTGGCCGGTCACGCCGGTCAGCGCGCCGATCGCCTGCATCGCCTGCGAGGCGTTGACATCGCTCAGGAACTGGCTGTTGATCGCGGAAATCGAAATCGGCGTGTCGATGATCGCGGTGACGACGCCGGTCGCGCTGGTCGCCTCGCTGGTCTGATAGCCGATGACCTTGACCACACCCATCATCGAGGGCTTGTTCGCTTCCGTGGAGTTTTTCGCGCCGTCCGCCGGCGGCTGATCCGCGGCCGCGGCAGCCGGCGCCGTATCGACCGCGCCGGCGTCGCCGGTGTCGGCCCATGCGCCGGAAGACAGCACCAGCGCGGTGAACAGGCCGCGGCGCACGGCGATGGAAAGCTTTGAAAACGTCATCGGACGTAAGTCCTGCATCGTCATCCCCTCGATTTTTTTCTGAGTCGTTGCCGAACAAGTCATCGTCGGCCAAGAAATGGCAGCTTGTCGGTGCGGCGATTAGCGCATGTGGATGCGAGCAGCGCCTACGCGTCAGTTTGCCCGATACGCATACAGGCTTAATCGTTCGCTGTCGATGCTGCGCTGCGGCGACAACACCGTTGTGCGGCGGCGAGTTTTGTATCGTCCGGCGGGTAATTCTTGCGTGGTTCTCCTACACACGCCGAAGCGACGATGCGCGCGGGCGGAGACGAATCACGCGATGGCCGAGAAGAAGAAAACGCTGCGCAGCGCCGACTGGTTCAACGATGCCTCGCAGCCCGTCGACACCGCGCTCTACCTCGAGCGCTACATGAATTTCGGCCTCACGCGCGAGGAACTGCAATCGGGCAAGCCGATCATCGGCATCGCCCAGTCGGGCAGCGATCTTGCGCCGTGCAACCGCCATCATCTGCAGCTCGCCGCGCGCGTGCGCGAAGGCATCCGCGCGGCGGGCGGCATCGCTCTCGAATTTCCCGTGCACCCGATCCAGGAGACCGGCCGGCGGCCGACGGCCGCGCTCGACCGCAACCTGTGCGCGCTCGCCCTGACCGAAATCCTGCACGGCTATCCGCTCGACGGCGTCGTGCTGACCACCGGCTGCGACAAGACCACGCC
>DAIMZS010000266.1:0-4804 GCA_036733825.1 Rudaea sp. | reverse complement strand
CGGCCTCGATCCGACCTTCGTCATCGGCGGCCAGCTGCTCGCCGCGGGCACGCACGCGCGCCTCGGCACGGGCGACTATCTCGTTGCCGAGGCGGACGAGAGCGACGGTTCGTTCCTCATGCTCAATCCGGTGATCGCGATCGTCACCAACATCGACGCCGATCACCTCGAAAACTACGGCGGCGACTTCGCCCAGGTGAAGAAGGCGTTTGACGATTTCCTGCATCGCCTGCCGTTTTACGGTGTCGCCGTGCTGTGCATCGATGATGCCGAAGTCGCCGAACTGGCGAGCACGACGACGCGGCGCATGCTCACCTACGGCACGCACAAGGCCGCCGACGTGCGCGCGAGCCGCATCGCGCAGGACGGCCGGCGCATGCGCTTCGACCTGCATCTGCCGGAACAGAAGAAGCCGATCGCCGTCAGCCTGAATCTGCCGGGCCTGCACAACGTGAAGAACGCGCTCGCCGCGGCCGCGGTCGGCTGGCAGCTCGGCGTCGACGCGAAGGCGATCGCGACCGCGCTGGAGAACTTCCAGGGCGTCGGTCGGCGCTTCCAGATGCGCGGTGAGATTGCGCTGAAGAAGGGCAGCGCGTTGCTCGTCGACGATTACGGCCATCATCCGCGCGAACTCGCGGCCGTCTTCGCCGCCGCGCGCGGCGGCTGGCCGGAGCGCCGCCTCGTCGTCGCGTTTCAGCCGCATCGCTACACGCGCACGCGCGATCTGCTCGACGACTTCGCCAATGTGCTCAGCGAAGTCGACGTGCTCGTGTTGACCGAGGTTTATCCGGCCGGCGAGGCGCCGATCGCGGACGCCGACGGTCGCGCCCTCGCGCGCGCGGTGCGCGCGCGCAACAAGGTCGTGCCGGTGCTGGTCGAGCATCCGCGCGATCTGAAAACCATGCTGCCGGGCCTGCTGCGCGACGGCGATCTTGTTCTTGTCATGGGCGCGGGCGACATCGGCGCGGCGGTGGGCGAGTTGGCTGCGCTCGCGCCGGCCAAGGCGAAGAAATCCAAAAGTGGAAAAGTAAAGTAATGCGCATTCAAGACGCCAAACAATTCGGCCGGGTCGCTGTCGTCATGGGCGGCGTCAGCGCGGAGCGCGAGGTCTCGCTCGACTCCGGCCGCAACGTGCTCGCCGCGCTCAAGGCGCGTGGGGTCGATGCGCAGGCGATCGATGGCATCCCGGCGCTGCTCGACGCGCTGCGCGCGGGCCACTTCGCGCGCGTATTCAACATCCTGCACGGCGGCGACGGCGAGGACGGCGTGCTGCAGGGCGCGCTGAAGTCGCTGCGTGTGCCGGTGACGGGCTCGGGTGTGCTCGGTTCGGCGCTGACTCTCGACAAAATCCGCACCAAGCAGGTGTGGCAGGCGGTCGGTTTGCCGACGCCGCGCTATGTGCGTTTCGCCAAAGGCGGCGATATCCATGCGGCGATCGCGCAGCTCGGTTTGCCGGTAGTGGTGAAGCCTTCGCATGAGGGCTCCAGCGTCGGCATCACGCGCGTGCGCAAAGAAGCCGATCTCGTTGCCGCCGTGGAACTGGCCACGCGTTACGACGGCGAGCTCGTCGTCGAAGAGTTGATCGACGGCGACGAATTCACCGTCGGCATTCTGCAGGGCGAGGCGCTGCCGTCGATCCGCATCGTGCCGAAGGGCGAGTTCTACGACTATCACGCCAAGTACGTTTCCGACGAAACGCAATATATCTGCCCGGGTCTCGACGAGGCAGGCGAGCGCGAGATCCGCGATCTAGCCCTGCGCGCATTCAACGCTGCGGGCTGCTCGGGCTGGGGCCGCGTCGACGTCATGCGCAATCGCGCCGGCCAGTTCTTCCTGCTCGAAGTCAACACGACGCCGGGCATGACCAGTCACTCGCTCGTGCCGAAGGCCGCGCGTGCGGTCGGCATCGAGTTCGAGGAGTTGTGCTGGCGCATTCTCGAAACGAGTTTCGACAGCGAGGCCGGGCGGCACGCATGAACCGCACCGTGCTCAAACTCTTCGCCTGGGTGATCGCGCTGACCTTGATCGGCCTGCCGATCGTCGGCGTGCTCAACGGCTGGTTCGCGCAGGATCGCTGGCCGATCCGCAACCTGCAGGTCGAGGCGGAGTTCAACCACGTCGGCGCGGAGCAGATCCGCGCGGCGACGAAGAGCTATCTCGGCACCGGATTCTTCGCGCTCAAGCTCGAGGATCTGCGCGCGTCGGTCGCGGCGCTGCCCTGGGTCGAGCATGTCGAAGTGCGCAAGCGCTGGCCGGACACGATCGAGATGCGCGTGCTCGAGCAGCAGCCGTTCGCGCGCTGGGGCAACAAGCGTCTGGTCGGGCGCACCGGGCAGCTGTTCGAGGCGCCGGGCACCGAGACGATTCAAGGGCTGCCGCAACTCTCCGGGCCCGATACCGCGCTTGCCGACGTCATCGATTTCTACCAGAAGACGCTGAACACGCTCAGCGGCAGCGGCCTGGCATTGGCCGGCGTGAGCCTGTCCGCGCGCGGCAGCTGGACGATCAGCCTGGTCGACGGTTCGGAAATTCTGCTCGGCCAGCGCGACGTCGACGCAAATCTCAAGCGCTTCCTCGACGTGTTTCCGCGCCTCGCCGCGGGCCGCGGCACGAACGCATTCGCGCGCGTGGATCTGCGCTACGCGAACGGCTTCGCGATCCGCTGGCTCGCCACGACGCCTCTGCCGGACGGCAAGCCGCCGGCCGATAAACCCGCGTCGGCGAAGCCGGCGCCTCAAGCCAATACGCAGGCCGTCCTTGCGGACGGCTTCGCGTCCCTCGTTTCCCGCCACTCGCCCATCGGGATCGGCATATGACCCGCCCAGAGTATTTCTCCATGAAGCACAAAGCCGAAAAATCCCTGATCGTCGGCCTCGACGTCGGCACCTCGAAGGTGGTCGCGATCGTCGGCGAGTACGCGCCGGGCGAGCCGGTCGAAATCATCGGCATCGGTTCGCACACCTCGCACGGGCTGAAGCGCGGCGTGGTCGTCGATATCGAATCGACGGTGCAGTCGATCCAGCGCGCAGTCGAGGAGGCCGAGCTGATGGCCGGCTGCGAGATCCGCTCGGTCTACGCGGGCATCAGCGGCAGCCACATCCTCGGCCGCAACTCGCACGGCACGGCGCCGATCCGCGAGCGCGAAGTGACTCAGGGCGACATCGATCACGTGCTCGACGCAGCCTGCGCGGTGGCGATTCCGGCTGACCAGCGCGTGCTTTATAAAGAGCCGCAGGAGTTCGTGATCGACGGACAGGAAGACATCCGCCATCCGATCGGCATGAGCGGCGTGCGCCTGGAAGCGAACGTGCACATCGTCACCGGTGCGGTCAGCGCGGCGCAGAACATCACCAAATGCGTGAACCGCTGCGGCCTGCAGGTCGACGATCTGATTCCCGGCGCGATCGCGTCGAGCAAGGCGATCCTCGTCCAGGACGAGCGCGAGCTCGGCGTCTGCCTCGTCGACATCGGCGCGGGTACGACGGACATCTCGATCTTCACCCAGGGCGCGATCCGCCACACCGCGAGCCTGCCGATCGGCGGCGATCAGGTGACCAACGACATCGCGCAGGGTTTCCGCACGCCGACCGCGCACGCCGAGGAAATCAAGGTCAAGTACGCCTGCGCGCTCGCTCAGCTCGCGCACGCGGAGGAAACGATCCAGGTGCCGAGCGTCGGCGACCGCCCGCCGCGCCGCCTCGCGCGCCAGACGCTGGCCGAGTGGGTACAGCCGCGCTACGAAGAATTGTTCGGCATGGTCCAGGCGGAATTGCGCCGTTCGGGTTACGAGTCGCTCGTCGCGGCCGGCATCGTGCTGACCGGCGGCGGCGCCAAGATGGAAGGTGTCATCGAACTCGCCGAAGAAGTGTTCCACCTGCCCGTGCGCGTGGGTTTGCCGCAGCACGTGACGGGGCTCGCGGATGTGGTCAGCAATCCGATCCATGCGACCGGCGTCGGCTTGCTGCTGTATGGCAGCCGGCAGGACGGCCTCGCGCGCACGGGCGGCGGCTCGGTCGTCGGCAATGTCGGCAGTTTCTGGGGGAAGGTGAAGCATTGGGTGAAGGGCGAGTTTTGAATGAAGTCCATGAAGAAATATGTCCGCAGATAAACGCGGATGAACGCAGATCAAGAAGCGCGGTGAGTAGTTTTTATCTGCGTTCATCCGCGTCCATCTGCGGACCGCTTTGATTTGAAGATGCTGCGCAGGAGGCGCGGTGCGGATCCGAAATGGATCCATTCGTTGCGGCGGACATGTGCCTGTTCGTCGCAAGGCCGGGATGACGCGGAGCGTCTGGCCGGTGATCGATAACTACATTGAGTAATGCCAACTAGCGGAGGTATGGGATATGTTTGAACTGGTAGAAAAACTCGCGCCGAATGCGGTCATCAAGGTCATCGGCGTCGGCGGTGGCGGCGGCAACGCGGTCCACCACATGGTCCAATCCAACATCGAAGGCGTGGACTTCGTCTGCGCGAACACCGATGCGCAGGCGCTGAAGAATTCGGGCGCGAAGATCACGCTGCAGCTCGGCGGCAACGTGACCAAGGGTCTCGGCGCGGGCGCGAATCCGGAAGTCGGCCGCCAGGCCGCGCTGGAAGATCGCGAGCGCATCGTGGAAATTCTGACCGGCGCCGACATGGTGTTCATCACCGGCGGCATGGGCGGCGGCACCGGCACCGGCGCGGCGCCGGTCGTGGCGCAGCTGGCGAAGGAGCTTGGCATCCTCACGGTAGCGGTGGTGACCAAGCCGTTCCCGTTCGAAGGCCGCCGCCGCATGCAGGTGGCGATGAAGGGCATCGAGGA
>DAIMZS010000265.1:3101-4863 GCA_036733825.1 Rudaea sp. | reverse complement strand
TGCACGCGCTCGGGAAACGCCGCGGCGATGAAGCTCGAAATGCCGCCGCCGAGCGAATGGCCGAGCAGGCTGAATTTCTTCCAGCCGAGAGCGTCTGCGGCGGCGAGTACGTCGTCGAGATAGTCGACGAAGTGATAGCGCACGCCGGGCGGGCGATGCTGCGAGCGGCCGTGGCCGGGCAGGTCGAGAGCGACGACATCAAAATGCCCGGCGAGCAGCGGCGCGAGCGCATCGAAGCTCGCCGCGTTGTCGAGCCAGCCGTGCACGGCGAGCAGCGGCGGCAGTGCGGAATCGCCCCATTCTTTCGCCGCGAGTTGCAGGTGCGGCGTGGCGAGCGTGCGTTCACGTACTTGCATTCGTCGCCACCGGCCAGCCCTGCAAATGCCGCCGAATCAGCGGCGCGAGTGCGTCGATGTGCGTATCGTCCGCATTGAGCGCGGGAATGTAGTCGAGCGATTCGCCGCCGGCGGCGATGAAACGCGCGCGGTCGCGGATGGCGATTTCTTCGAGCGTCTCCAGGCAGTCGACGGCGAAGCCGGGGCAGAGCACCTGGATCTTGCGCACGCCCTCGCCCGGCCAGCGGTCGAGAATTTCTTCGGTATACGGCTGGATCCATACCTCGCGGCCGACGCGCGACTGGAAGCTCAGCGCGCATTCGTCCTCGTTCAAACCGAGCTTGGCGCGCAGCAGCGCCGCGGTCGCGCGGCATTGATCGAGATACGGATCGCCCGACTCGATGCAGCGCTGCGGCAAGCCGTGGAACGAAAGCAGCAATTTCTGCGCGCGGCCGTGCCGCTGCCAATGCGCCTGCACGCTCGCGGCGAGCGCATCGATGTAGCGCGCCTCGTCGTGATAATCGTTGATGAAGCGCAGCTCGGGCGGCCAGCGCAGGGTTTGCAGCGCGTCGGTCACCGCGTCGAATGCGGCGCCGGTCGAGGCCGCGGAATATTGCGGATACAGCGGCAGCACGAGCAGCCGGCGCACGCCGTCAGCATGCAGGCGCGCGATCGCATTGCGCACGGACGGGTTGCCGTAGCGCATCGCCAGCTCCACGCGCACGCCGTCGCGTGCGAAGATGGCGCGCAGTTTGTCGGTCAGCGCGCGGCTGTAGACGAGCAGCGGGGAACCTTGCGCGGTCCAGATGCTCGAATAGGCGTGCGCCGAGCGGGCCGGACGCACGCGCAGGATCACGCCGTGCAGGATCGGCCACCACAGCCAGCGCGGGGTTTCGATCACGCGGCGGTCGGAAAGGAATTCGGCGAGGTACCGACGCACCGCGGCCGCCGTCGGCGCATCGGGCGTGCCGAGATTGACGAGAAGCACCGCGGTTTTTCCGCCGGGAGCCGGCGCAGACGCCGTTGACGGCGCGATAATGTCGCTCATCGCGCGATTATACGGGCGCGGTTGTCGTCGTGTTCATGGGCATGGCGTTACTTTTTCCACATTGCAGCATTGAGGATTGATCCGTGAAGCATCGCTTGCTCGCTCTTCTGTTGATTCTGGGATTCGTTCCGGCCGCGTTCGCGGGCGAGGCGGAAAATCAGCGCGCCACCAACGCTGTGCGTGTGCTGCGCGACCTGATGCAGGCGCCCGACCGTGGTTTGCCCTCGGACATGATCGCCAACGCCTATGCCGTGGCCGTGATTCCGGACGTGATCAAAGCCGGCCTGGTCATCGGCGGCCGTCACGGCCTGGGTCTCATCTCGGTGAAGACGGACAACGGCACCTGGAGCAATCCGAGCTTCATTTCGATGTCGGGCGG
>DAIMZS010000265.1:0-3001 GCA_036733825.1 Rudaea sp. | reverse complement strand
CGGAGGTCGCATATGGGTGGTTTCAGCATCTGGCATTGGCTCATTCTTCTCGTCATCGTCGCGCTCGTGTTCGGCACGAAGCGGCTGCGCAACATCGGCGAGGACCTGGGTCAGGCGATCAAGGGCTTCCGCAAGGGCATGGCCGAGCCGGACAATCAGGCGCAGCTGAAGGCCGACCCGCCCGCGCAGGGCGAGGACGCCCAGGCCAAGACCGACAAGGTCGATACCAAGTAATCGACTTGCAGTAGCCGCGCCATGTTCGATTTCAGTTTCGGCGAGATGGGGCTGATTGCGGTCGTCGCGCTGCTCGTGCTCGGCCCCGAACGCCTGCCGCGCGTGGCGCGCACCGCGGGCGCGCTGGTTCGGCGCGCGCGCAACAGCTGGCAGAGCGTGCGCGACGAAATCGAACGCGAACTGCAGGCCGAGGACTTGAAGCGCAGCCTCGACGAAGCGAAGCAAGCCGCTTCGGATTTGCACAACGAAATTCACAGTACCTCGGCCGGCATTCAGTCCTCGATCGAGAAGACCGCCGCGGACATCGAAGCCGCGCACACGCCGCCGCCCGTCGAGCCGCCCCCCGCTTCCCCACCGCCGGACGCCATCGGTCATGAGCAACGTTGATCCGGACGGCGAGGGCGAGCAGAGTTTCATCTCGCACCTGATCGAACTGCGCGAACGCCTGCTCAAGGCGGTCGTGGCGGTGATGGTCGTGCTGCTGTGCCTGCTGCCGTTCGCAAACAAACTCTACGGCTGGCTGGCGCTGCCGCTCGTCTCGCATCTGCCGCAGGGCGGCACGATGATCGCGATCGAGGTGATCGCACCGTTCCTGATCCCGGTCAAGTTCGCCTTCTTCGTCGCGCTCGTCATCGCAATGCCGGTCGTGCTCTACCAACTCTGGGCCTTCGTCGCGCCGGGGCTGTACAAGCACGAGAAGCGCCTCGCGATGCCGATCCTCGTTTCGGCGGTCGTTCTTTTCTATATCGGCTGCGCGTTCGCGTATTTCCTCGTGCTGCCGGCGGTGGCGAAATTCACCGCCGCGTTTGCGCCGGCCGGCGTGACTGTGTCGCCGGACATCGGCAAATATCTCGACTTCACCCTGTTGCTGTTTCTCGCGTTCGGCCTGTGCTTCGAGATTCCGGTCGTGCTGCTGATCCTCGTCGTCGTCGGCGTGGTTACGCCGGCGCAGCTCGTCGAGAGCCGCCGCTACGCGATCGTCGCCTCGTTCGTCGCCGCCGCGTTCCTTACCCCGCCGGACGCGCTGTCGATGCTGATGCTGGCGATCCCGATGTGCCTGCTCTACGAGCTCGGCATCATCGGCGCACGCATTCTGATCAAGCCGCAAGCCGAGGACCGGCCGGACGCCACGGGTACCTGAACGCGCGTTCCGCCGCAGGTCGACTTTGTATCATTGTAACAATGTACACAGTGCTGCGTTTGCACGTTGATTTTCATCGGCTCCGGTATACAATGTTGCCGCAACCACTCTCGGCAGCTTTCCACCCTATTCGGAGTACCCTATGGCGAAGAACGAAGAAGAAGCCCGCGACGCCTCGTTGCGCGTTTCCAAGAAGGTGCGCGATGCGCTCAAGGCCGCGGCGGCGAACGCGGGCCGGCCGTTGTACGACGTGACGAACGAGGCGATCAACAACTTCCTGGCCAAGGCGTCGACCACGCGCAAGACCAGAAGCAAGTAAGACCAACGAATTGCACGACCCGTAGCTGGTATCGCTACGGTTTGGGGAAAAGGAAGCGGCCGCGAGGCCGCTTTTTTGTTTTCGTGGAAGGAAAATTGCAGCAATTTATACAATGCTGCAACACGACGGCTGGGGTAGCTTCGACTCACGTGTTGCCGCGAAGGGCGCCCCCTTCCGCCCTTCGGGCACCTTCCCCCGCTGCGCGGAGGAAGGGAAAGCTGCTGCTTCCCCTGCGCAGCGGGGGAAGCTGTCGCGAAGCGACTGAAGGGGGCGCTTTGCGAGCAATAACTCGAAACGTTCTATTCGACCGGCGGCAACACGCCGATCACCTCCGGAATCGTCGTGATGCCGCGCGCGACTTGCGCAGCCGCCGAGACGCGCAGCGGGCGCATGCCTTCGGCGAGCGCAGCTTCGGTCAGCCGTCCGAGATCGATCTCCGGTTGAATCATGCGCCGGATCGGCGGGGAAATGCGCATCATCTCGTAGATGCCCGTACGGCCGAGGAAGCCGGTGTTGCGGCATTCCAGGCAGCCGGTCGGGCCATAGGTATGCGCCGGCGGCGGGATGTTCCAGCGATGCACGAGCGCGTCCCAGGCGCGCGCGTCGAGCTTGGCCTCGGCCTTGCAGTGCGGGCACAGCGTGCGCACGAGGCGCTGCGCGACCACGCCGGTCAGGGTCGAGGAGATCAGATAGTGCGGCGCGCCGAGGTCGAGCAGGCGCGGCAGCGCGCTTGGCGCGTCGTTCGTGTGCAGAGTCGACAGCACCAAATGGCCGGTCAGCGAGGCCTGGATCGCCATCTGCGCGGTTTCCAGGTCGCGTATTTCGCCGACCATGATGATGTCCGGGTCTTGGCGCATCAGCGTGCGCACGCCGGTGGCGAAATCCAGGTCGATCGAGGTCTGCACCTGCATCTGGTTGAACTCGGGGCTGACCATTTCGATCGGGTCTTCGACCGTGCAGACGTTGATGTCCGGCGTGGCCAAGTGCTTGAGCGTCGAATACAGCGTCGTCGTCTTGCCCGAGCCGGTCGGGCCGGTGACGAGGACGATGCCGTGCGGCCGCTCGACCATGCCGCGCCAGATCAATTCTTCGTCCATCGAAAAGCCGAGCTGGCGAAATTCCTTGACCACGATGTCCGGATCGAACACACGCATGACGACTTTTTCGCCGAACGCGGTCGGCATCGTCGACAGGCGCAGTTCCACTTCGCGGCCGCCGGTCGAGCGCGTCTTGATGCGCCCGTCCTGCGGGCGGCGCTTCTCGGCGAGGTCCATGCGGCCGAGAATCTTTACGCGCGCGGTCACCGC
>DAIMZS010000264.1:2776-4886 GCA_036733825.1 Rudaea sp. | reverse complement strand
GATTATGGGTGGAATCGAGCCAATCCCGCGGCGGGCACGATGTCGGCCCAGGGAAACAGGGGGCCGGGGTCCTGGCGGCGGCGCAGCATGATTTTGGGGTCGTCGGTGGCGGGTTCGAGGCGGGTGTCGAGGTCTTCGTGGCCGGCGATGTAGCGCAGGCTCGGAATATCCTGGCGCAGTTGGCGCAGCAGGGAGAGCAGCGCGGCGATCTGTTCTTTCGTGTAGGGGACGGTGAATGCCTGATGGCGGCTGTCGCCCCAGTGCGGATAGCGGCCGAGGTTGAATATCTCGATGCCGAGCGAGCGCGTGTTCCAACCTTTGGTGTGGTTCGCCACGCGCTCGGGTGCGACGAAGCGGTACACCGCGCCGGCTTCGGTGATGTAGTAGTGGCCACTGTTGCCGGTACCCTTCTCGGGATAGTGCACGCGCTCGCCGAACTCGCGCGTCATCGCCAAATCCGGAAGTTCGGTGCAGTGGATGACGACGAGGTCGATCGCCGACAGCTCGCGATGGCTGAGTTTCGTCTCGTACGGCAGGGGCCAGTCGTGGACGACGAGGTTGGGCGGCGGTATGGCGATGGGCATGGGCGTGTCACGAGTGCGGATATTCTGTTCGCGCTGAGCGTAGCTCGCGCACGGTCATAATGAGTCTCGCACGCGTGCGGGCGCGGTGCCAGCCGCATGCGATAATCGCGCGATGAAACCCTTCCTCATACTCTCCCACGGTCTCGAAAGCGGGCCCGAGGCGACCAAGGTGACGGCGCTCGCAAAGATCGCGGAGCCGCTCGGCTTCCGCAGTGTGCGTCCCGATTACCGCGACCTCGACGTGCATCGCGACCCCGCGCGCATCGACGAGCGCATCGCGCGCCTCCTCGCGCACGCGCCGGAAGGGTCGCCGGTCGTGCTCGCCGGATCGAGCATGGGCGCCTTCACCTCCGCGCTGGCATCGACTGCGTTGAATTGCGTGGGCCTGTTTCTGATCGCGTTGCCGGTGGCGATTCCCGGCTACGCGCGAGCTTTCGAGGCGGCGCGCGTACCGACTGCGCTCGTCCACGGATGGGACGATGAACTCTGTCCGGTCGAGGCGGCGATCGCGTTTGCGCGCATGCGCGGCGACGGCATCACGCTGCTGCGCGACGATCATCGGCTGAGCCGGCATGTCGACTACATCGCCGACCAATTCGGCTTGTTCTTGAGGCGATTCGCTTGAACGCGGCGGAGCCTTCGGCGCGGAAATTCTTCGCCACGTGCCCGAAAGGGCTCGAATATCTGCTCGTCGACGAGTTGAAGGCACTCGGCGCGAGCGAGGTGCACGAGGCACTCGCCGGCGTGCATTTCAGCGGCGGGCTCGACGCAGGCTATCGCGCCTGTCTGTGGTCGCGGCTGGCGAGCCGCGTGCTGATGCCGATCGCGGAGTTTGCCGTCGCCGACGGTGACGATCTGTACCGCGGCGCGCACGAGGTCGACTGGAGCGAGCATTTCGGCGCCGCCGACACCTTTGCGGTCGACGCGGTCGGCAGTACGCGCGGCATCACGCACACGCAGTTCGCCGCGTTGCGCGTGAAAGACGCAATCGTCGATCAGTTCCGCGAACGCGGCGGCGAGCGTCCGAACGTGGACACCGAGGCGCCTGCGGTGCGCGTCAATCTCGTCTTGCGCAAAGGGCAGGCGATCCTGGGCATCGACTTGTCCGGTGCGCCGCTGCATCAGCGCGGCTACCGGCTCGGCAAAGGCTTGGCGCCGCTCAAGGAAAATCTGGCCGCCGGCATGCTCCTGCGTGCGGGCTGGCCCGCGGTGTATGCGGCCGGCGGCGGCCTTGTCGATCCGATGTGCGGTTCGGGCACGCTGCTGATCGAGGCGGCGCTGATGGCGGCGGACGTCGCACCCGGCCTGCGCCGCGATTATTTCGGCTTTCTCGGCTGGTGCGGTCACGATGCGGTGCTGTGGAAAACATTGCATGAGGAAGCGCAGGCGCGTGCGCTGGCCGGGGCGCAGAGTCTGCGTCCCGTGTTCTTCGGGTTCGACCGCGATGCGGGCGTGTTGCGCGAAGCCGTGCACAACGCGCAGTACGCGCAGATGTCCGGATTCATCCATCTCGGCAAGCAATCGCT
>DAIMZS010000264.1:0-2676 GCA_036733825.1 Rudaea sp. | reverse complement strand
AAGCCCGAGCCGAAGCCGCTCTCGCCCGGCGCGCAGATGGCGAAGAACCGCATCGAGAAAAATCATCGCCATCTGCGCAAAATCGCGCAGCGCGAGGGGGTCGAGTGCTGGCGCGTTTACGACGCCGATCTGCCCGAATACGCGGCGGCGATCGATATCTACCGCGAACATCCGCGCGACGGCGGCGCGCCGGTCGATTGGCTGCACGTGCAGGAATACGCGGCGCCCGCGAGTGTCGATGAAAACCTCGCGCGCACGCGCCTGCGCGAGCTCGTGCGCGCGGCGGGCGAGGCCTTGAATGTGCCGCGCGAGCGCATCGCGCTGAAGCAGCGCCGCCGCGGCAAAGGCGGCGAGAAATACGGCAACCTTGATCATCGCGGCGAGTTCTTCGAGGCGAGCGAGGGCGGTTTGCGCTTCTTCGTCAATCTGTGGGATTACCTGGATACCGGGCTGTTCCTTGATCATCGCCCGCTGCGCGCGCGGGTCCGCGAGCTCGCGCGGAACAAGCGCTTCCTCAACTTGTTCTGCTACACCGGCAGCGTGAGCGTCTACGCCGCCGCGGGCGGTGCGGCGGAGACCACGAGCGTCGATCTCTCGCAGACCTATCTGGAATGGGCGACGCGCAATCTTGCGCTCAACGGCTTCGCGAATAATCGGCACAAGCTCGTGCGTGCCGACGCGGCGGAATATTTGAGCGGACATTCGGCGATGTACGACCTGATCTTCGTTGATCCGCCGACGTTCTCGAACTCGAAGAGCGCGGCCGACTTCGACGTGCAGCGCGACCACGCGCGCCTGCTGGAACTCTGCGGCCAGCGTTTGCTGCCGGGCGGAATCATCTTGTTCTCGAACAATTACCGCCGTTTCAAGCTCGACGAGGCGGCACTGGCCGGCTTCGACATCCGCGACATCAGTGCGGCTACGATTCCGTTCGATTTCGAGCGCAACCGGCGCATCCACCAAGCCTGGGAACTGAAGAAAAAGTAGGCTCGTTCAGCCAGCGCCCGCACCGCGCCGGGCGAGGCTGAACGGTTCAGGGAAAGCCGCCGATTTTTCAGAGTCGATTCAGCCGAAAAACCGCAGCATGCAGTTGCGATCAAAACGATCGCATTCGCATCTATCGGAGCAAGCATATGAAATTCGGCAAGCGTGGTTTTCGTGCGATGGCGTTCGGCCTCGTCGCCGTGGCCGGGCTCGCATTCGCGTCGGCGGCGTCCGCGCGCGATCACTTCAGCCTCGGCATCAGCGTGCCGGGCCTGGCGGTCGGCGTGGGCCCGCATCACACGTACGTGGGCGTCGGCGGCGGTTATTATTCGCCGGGCTACTACGGCCCTGCGTATTACGCCGCGCCGGCGCCGGTCTATTACGCCCCGGCCCCGGTGTATTACGGCCCGGCGTACTACGGCGGCTATTACAGCCGGCCGGTGTATCGCGGCGGCTACTACGGTCACGGGTATTACCGCGACGGCTATCGCAGCGGTTACTACAGCCGCGGCGGCTACTACCATCACTAAGCGGTTACCCGGCGCCTTCCTTCCCCCGTTTGAGCGTCGGTTCAAGGCCCCGCTGTTTCGGCAGCGGGGTTTTTCTTTTGCGTGCAGCGCGCGAATACCGACGATGTGGTGTGGTTCGCAGCCGCGGCACGACTTCCGGCAGGCTGGCCGTCTGTGGCCTGTCACATTATGATGGCTCCTGTTTTTTCACAGGATTTCCAGTGACTCAACCGCAATCGTCGCCGTCCGCCTCCGGCTCGCAGGCTTGGCTGTTCTTCCGCCAGTGGCTGAAGAATCCGCTGAGCATCGCCGCCTTGGCGCCGTCGGGCACGCAGCTGGCCGGGCTGATGACCGCCGAGCTGCCGACCGGCGCGAAGCGCGTGATCGAGCTCGGCGCCGGCACGGGCGTGTTCACCCGCGCGATGCTCGACAGCGGTATCGCCCCCGAGCAATTGCTCGTCGTCGAATTGAACGAAGAACTGTACCAACATCTGCGTGCGCAATTCCCCGATTCGCGCGTGGTCTGCGGCAATGCCTGCGAATTGACGAATATCGTCGCGGAGAAAGAATTCTCCAAGGCCGGGGAGGTCGACGCCGTCGTCAGCGGTCTCGGCCTGCTCAACATGTCGCGCGATTTGCAGCGGTCGATCATGCAATCCGCCTTCGACGTGCTGCGGCCGGGCGGCAGCTTTATCCAGTTCACCTACTCGCCGAAGCCGCCGCTGGCGCGCGAGCTGCTCGACGAATTGGGCCTGTCCGTGCGCCGCGGCGGTTTTGCCTGGCGCAATATCCCGCCGGCCTCGGTGTTCGTGTTCTCGCGCAACCGTTCGGAACAGATGCGCGCCGTAAGATCGTAGGAATTCCCCCGTGCGGGGTGGATAATTGGCGACCTCTTCACCCGGGATTTCGCCATGAACGCACCCACCCGCATCGACACCGCGCGTACGATCCGCGCCCCGCGCGGAAACACGCTCACGTGCAAGAGCTGGCTGACCGAAGCCGCGTTCCGCATGATCCAGAACAATCTGGATCCGCAGGTCGCCGAGAATCCGCACGAGTTGGTGGTCTACGGCGGTATCGGCCGCGCGGCGCGCAATTGGGAGTGCTTCGATGCGATCCTGCGTTCCTTGCGCGAATTGAACGACGATGAGACGCTGCTGATCCAGTCCGGCAAGCCGGTTGG
>DAIMZS010000263.1:0-4914 GCA_036733825.1 Rudaea sp. | reverse complement strand
ACGCTCGCCGACCTCGGCATGATGCTCGTCGAATTCGCCTACGCCTGGATGGGCAGCGACCGCGCGATCGCGCGCGTGCCGTGCGTGATCGAAGGCCTCGAGCATCTCGACGCCTGCCGCCGCGCCGGCCGCGGCGTGCTCCTCGTCGGCGCGCATTTCTCGCACCTGGAACTCTGCGCGCGCCTCGTCTCGCAGCGTCTGCGCATCGCCGGCATGTACCGGGTGATGGATAATCCCGTGTTCGAGGCTGCGGTACTGCGCGCACGCCTGCGCTATGCCGAAGCGATGTTCACCAAGGACGAAACTCGCGCCGCAGTGAGATATCTCAAACGCGGCGGCGCGCTGTGGTACGCGCCCGACCAGGACATGCGCGGCAAAGACGCCGTATTCGTGCCGTTCTTCGGCATCGAGGCGGCGACGATCACGGCGACGTCTCATCTCGCGCGCCTGTCCGGCGCCGCGGTCATTCCGTTCTTCCACAAGCGCCTGCCCGGCGGCCAAGGCTATGCGCTGCGCCTGGAAGCGCCGCTCGACCGCTTTCCGACCGACGACGTCGCCGCCGACACCGCGCGCATCAACAGCGTGATCGAACGCATGGTCCGCGAGGCGCCGGAGCAATACCTGTGGGTGCACAAGCGTTTCAAGTCGCGGCCTGCCGGCGCGCCGCCGCTCTACTGACCTGCTAGCATCCGCCCGGGGATTCATCAAACACACTCGCCGCGGCGAGCGGGGGAGCGAGAGACATGACGTTTCTTCTGATGTTGGTGGGCGCGATCTTCGGCGGCTGGATCAGCTGGATCGTCTTCGACGAATCCGTCGGCATGGTCGGCACGATGTTCGGCCTGATTTGCGGCCTGCTGCTGGCGCGCACGATCAAGCTCGGCCGGCGCATCGATCAGCTCGAAGCGCGGCTGCAGGCGTTCGATGCGAAAGAGCCGGCACGCCGGGCGGCGCCGCTCACGCCGGCAGCTTCCGCCGTACAGGCGCCAGCGCCATCTGTCGTCGCGCCGGTTCCGGTCGCCGCCGAGCCGGTGATCGATCTGCGCACGGCCGCGGCGCCGGTGCCGAAAGCAGCCGAAATTGCGCACGCGCTGCCGCCGACGCCGCCGCGCGCGCCAGCGCCGCCGCGCACGGACAATCCCGCCATCGCCTGGATCAAGCGTTGGCTCAGCGAAGGCAATCCGCTCGTCAAGGTCGGCGTCGTCGTGGTTTTCTTCGGCGTGGCCTACCTGTTCAAGTACGCCTCCGACCAGGGTTGGCTGACCGTACCGGTCGAGTTCCGTTTCCTCGGTGTCGCCGTCGTCGCGCTCGCCGCGCTCGCGTTCGCCTGGCGCAAGCGCGAATCGCACCGCACGTTCGCGCTGAGCCTGCAGGGCGGTGCGATCGGCGTGCTGATCCTGACCGTCTTCGCCGCCTACCGTCTCTACGCATTGCTGCCGCCCACGCTGACATTCGCCTTGCTCGTCGTCATCGTCGCCGGCGCGGGCGTGCTCGCGGTGCTGCAGGATGCGCTTTCCCTCGCCGCGCTCGCGATCGTCGGCGGCTTTCTCGCGCCGATTCTGGCGTCGTCCGGCAGCGGCAACCACGTCGTGCTGTTCTCCTACTACGCCGTGCTCAACGCGGCGATTTTCTTCATCGCCTGGATCAAGCCCTGGCGCGTGCTCAATATCGCCGGCTTCGTCTTCACCTTCGGCATCGGCACGGCGTGGGGCGCGCTCAAATACCGGCCCGAGCTGTTCGCCTCGACCGAGCCGTTCCTGCTGCTGTTCTTCGCGTTTTATCTGCTGATTCCGCTGTTCTACGCACGCCGACAGCCGAGCGAACGACGCGATTTGATCGACGGCAGCCTCGTCTTCGGTACGCCGCTCGTCGCGTTCGCACTGCAGACCGTGCTGCTCGACTACGCGCGCCTGCCGCTCGCGTTCAGCGCGCTCGGCGCCGCGGCGATCTACTTCGTGCTGGCCGCGCTGGAACTGCGCCGCTGGCGCTGGATCCTGCTCGGCGAGTCGCACGCGCTGCTCGCGCTCGGCTTCGCCACGCTCGCCGTGCCGCTCGCGCTGTCGGCGCAGGCGACCGCGTGCACGTTCGCGCTCGAAGGCGCGGCTCTCGTCTGGCTCGGCCTGCGCCAGGCGCGCCGCCTGCCGCGCTGGATCGGCTACGCGCTGCAGGCTGCCGCCGGCGCGATCTTCATCGATCATCTCGCCGGCGCGGAGAGCCTGCGGCCGATCCTCAACGGCGAATTCTTCGGTTCCGCCATTCTCACCCTGGCCGGGCTCGTCAGCGCACGTCTGCTGTTCCAGCGCGATGCGCGCGCGCCGCTGAGCGTGGTCTTCCTCGTCTGGGGCGGCCTGTGGTGGTACACGACGGGCGGGCATGAGATCGAACGTTTCGTCGCGCCCGAACGGCGCTGGGACGTCTGGCTTGGATTCCTCGCCGTCAGCGCGCTGATCGCCGTCGAAGCCGCGCGCCGCCTCGCCTGGCGCGAGCTGCTGATTCCCGCCGCGGCGACGATCGCGCTCGGCCTGCCGTTCATCGCGCTCACCGTGCTCGACAACCACGGCCCGCTCGAAGGCTGGCATCTCGCCGGCTGGGCGCTGTGGCTTGCCGCGACTTGGCGCACGCTGCCGGCGGTTGCGGTCGAGCAAACCCGCGCCGCGCGCATTCTGCACTTTGTTTACTTGTGGATTTGTGTACTCGCACTGAGCCTGGAGCTCGGCCATGTCGGCCACGATCATCTGCAGCTCGGCGATATCTGGCTCGCGCTGACCATGCTCGCGCCGCCGGCGGCGTTGTTCCTGCTCACCTTGCGCCGCTCCGCCATCATGCGCTGGCCGCTCGACGACGGCACCAGCGCGCCGCGCACGCCGCTGCTCGGCAGCCTCGCCGTGGTGATGGGCATCGCCTGGATCGTCGGTCTCATGGAGGAAGGCCGGCCTGCGCCGCTGCCCTATCTGCCGATTCTCAATCCGCTCGAACTCGCGCAGATCGCCTGGCTGGTCCTGCTCGGCCTCTGGTATCGCCAGGCGCAGGCCGAGGGCCGCGCGTTCTTCGACGCCGAACTGCGCGCGCGCGTGCTCGCCGGCGCCGGCCTCGTGTTGCTGACCTCGGTCACGTTGCGCAGCGTGCATTTCTTCGGCGGCGTGCCATGGGACGAGCATATGGCGTCTTCCCCGCTCGCCCAATCGGCGCTGTCGATCGTCTGGACGCTTGCCGGCATCGCGGCGATGCTTGCCGGCAAGCGACGCGGCTCGCGCGCGGTCTGGTTCGGCGGCGCCGCGTTGATGGCGCTCGTTCTGATCAAGTTGATGCTGATCGACCGCAACTATCTCAACGACTTGTCCGCGATCGTCGGCGTGCTCGTCGTCGGCGTGCTGCTCGTCGCGGTCGGATATTTCGCCCCGGTGCCGCCGAAAACGGCGGCCGCAGGAGACCAGACATGAAACGCGCCGGCATTGCCGCATTTTCCATTTCTGTACTTTTACTTGCCGCCGCGGCGCAGAGCGACGAACTCAAACGCTACGCCTGGTCATGGCCGCTGACGCTGGACGGCGACAGCGCCGCGTGGCAGGTCGAGCTGCCCGTCGAGGTCTATCAGTCGGCGGCCGATCCGCAACTGCGCGACCTCGTCGTCATCGACAATCAGGGCAACGCCGTGCCGACCGCGTGGCGCACGGCCGAGTCGGCGAGCGCCGTGTCCGCGCGCACCGAATTGCCCCTGTTCGTTCTGCCCGCGAACGCATCGACCGGCGCCGCCGATGGTCCGCTCAACCTGCGTATCGAACGCGATACCGACGGACGCGTGCGCAGCATCGGCGCCAATCTCGGCGAAACGAATACGAAAAGAGCCGGCGCAGCCGAGGATTATCTCGTCGACGCAAGCAAGCTCGACTCCGCGATCGACAGCCTGCGCCTGGATTGGGACGCGAGCGCAGAGCCCGTCAACGCCCAATTCGCGATCAGCGCAAGCGACGATCTGCAGATCTGGCGCGACGTTCTCGCCAGCGCCAACGTACTCGGCCTCGCGCGCGACGGCAACCGCCTCGACCGCCACGACGTGCGCATCGCCGGCACGCGCGCAAAATATCTACGCCTGCGCCGCATCGACGCGGGCACGTCCTTGCCGGGCCTGCGCGTCAGCGCCATCACCTCAGCGCAGCGCAGCCCGACGCGCGCCGCGCGCGAATGGCTGGCGCTGGAATCGAAGCCGCCCTCGGCCGATACTAAGCCGGTGAGCAGCGCCGAATATCGCTATGCGCTGCCCGCGGGATTGCCCGTCGAAGCGATCCGGCTTGATCTAGGGAACGACAATTCCGTCGCGCGCGTGAGCATCGCCAGCCGCCGCGGCGACAACGACGCGTGGACCCCGCGCGCCGACTTCACCGCCTTCCGCCTGCAGCAAGGTGCCGAGACCATCGTCAACGACGAAATCGCATTGGCGAATCCGGCGCGCGACATTCAGTGGCGCGTGCAGTCGCCGACACCGCTCAACCGCGCGCCGACCTTGAGTGTCGCCTGGCGCCGCGATCGCCTCGTCTTCCTTGGCGAAAGCCGGCAGCATTACCGGCTCGCCGCCGGCAGCGCGATCGCGCGGCGCGCGGACTACCCGGTCGACGTCGCGCTCGCCCAACTGCGCGGCAAGCTCGGCCCGGATTGGCAACCGCCGCTCGCCGTCGTCGGCAACCGCGAATCCTTGGCCGGCGAAGCGGCGCTGCAGCCGCCATCGCCCGCGCCGACGTACGACTGGAAGACGTTTCTGCTTTGGGGAGTATTGATCGCGGCGGCGGGAGGCATCGGTTATCTCGCGCTGAGTTTGCTGAGGGGGCAGAAGGCCTCCTCCTAGCATCGCGGCGACGTTTTTGTTAGCTCGTCATTCCCGCATGCTCTTAGCGGGAATCCAGTGCCTTTGCTCTTGAT
>DAIMZS010000262.1:0-4958 GCA_036733825.1 Rudaea sp. | reverse complement strand
TCGCGCTGTTCGCGATGCCGAACTCGTCGGCGCTGTGGATCGCCGCGGGCCTGCTGTGGATTCTCGACGCCTCAATCAATATCTCGATGGAGCCGTTCCGCGCCTTCGTCGGCGACCAGCTGCCGACGCAGCAGCGGCCGGCCGGTTACGCGATGCAGAGTTTTTTCATCGGCGCCGGTTCCATCGTCGCGAGCGTGCTGCCGTGGCTGTTCGCGCATGCCGGTATCGCCAATACGGCGGCCGCGGGGCTGGTGCCCGACACGGTGAAGTACTCGTTCTACGCGGGCGCAGTCGTGCTGTTCGGCGCGATCGCCTGGACGGTGTTTTCGACGCGCGAATATTCGCCCGACGCGCTGTTCGAGTTCTTCGACGCGACGCCAACTGATGAGACGCCGGCACCGAGCACCGCGAAACTCGGCGCCAGCGGCCTAATTTGGACTTTGGTCGGCGCCGCCCTCGCGGCCGTGGTCTGGTATCTGAAAATCGACAAGCAGCTCTACTTGATCGCCGGCATGGTCGCGTTCTACGGCCTAATCCAGCTCGCGGCAAGCGCGATGCGCGAACGCAATTTCGTCACCGACATCCTCGCCGACCTGCGCACGATGCCCTCGACGATGCGCCAGCTCGCCGTGGTGCAATTCTTCTCCTGGTTCGCGCTGTTCTCGATGTGGATCTACACAACCAGCGCGGTCACCCAGGTGCACTTCGGCACGACCGACACCGCGAGCGCGGCGTACAACGACGGCGCGAACTGGGTCGGCGTGCTGTTCGCCGCCTATAACGGCTTCGGCGCGCTTGCGGCGATTGCGATTCCGCCGATGACACGGCGCTTGGGCCTGCGTGTCACCCACCTGATCAATCTCGCCCTCGGCGGAGCCGGCCTGTTGTCGTTCCTCGTCATTCGCGACCCGACGTGGCTGCTCGCCTCAATGGTCGGCATCGGCTGCGCGTGGGCGTCGATCCTGTCGATTCCCTACGCTCTGCTCTCGGACAGCGTGCCGGCGAAGAAGATGGGCGTGTACATGGGCATCTTCAATTTTTTCATCGTCATCCCGCAGTTGTGCGCGGCCAGTTTGCTCGGCGTGCTGCTCAAGACGTTCTTCGCCAGCGCGCCGATCGGGGCGTTTGCGATCGGCGGGGTCAGCCTCATCGTGGCGGGGGTTTGCACGCTGCGCGTGAAAGAGCCTGCATAAGGATGCTCTTGGCTTGAGCCCTCCCCTTCAAGGGGAGGGTTGGGTGGGGATGGTGTTGTTTGAAACGGGCTGAACTCGAACACCATCCCCCTCCAACCTCCCCCTTGAAGGGGGAGGCTAAAGACACGTTCACTGCGTGAACGAAATCTCCCTGACGTTCTCGCTCGGCAACGCAATGCGCAAACGCTTGGTCGCTGCATCGAAGGCAACCTCGCGCGCCGCCTTGCCATCGATCTCGACCTTAGACGGCGCCGCATCGAGACCAAGCAGCTCGATCGCGGCGACGCGCTGGTAAGCCGCCGACTTCGGAATATCCAACCTCACCTTGTTCGTGCTCGCGGTGATCTTGATAGTGCGTGACATGCCTTTGCGATAGGCGTAACCATCACCTGCATCCTGATAGATCTCGCTCGCGCCCGCGCCGCCCGCCGCGATCACCAGCGTCACCGGCGCGTCCTTCATTTCACCGGTGTGCTGGATCACCGGCTGCGTCGGAATGCTCGCGCCCGCGCGCACGAACAGCGGCAGACGATCGAGCGGCGCGTCGATCCTGGCCGTCTTGCCGCCCTCGTAGCGCGCACCGCTCCACCAGTCGATCCACGCGTCGCCTTTCGGAAAATACACGCTGCGCGCGCGTTGGTTCTGCACCACGACCGGGGCCACGAGCAGATCGCCGCCGGCCAGATACTCGTCGGCGACCAGTGTGGCGCCGACATCCTGCGGATAGGCGAACCAGAGCGGACGCAGCGGCGGCAGGCCGTTTTTCTCGTTTTGCGCAAACAAGGTATAGAGGTACGGCAGCAAACGGTAGCGCAGCTCGATCGCGGCGCGGTTGATGCGTTCGTAATCGCCGCCGTAGGTCCACGGTTCGCGCGCGTCGGTGTCGGTCGCCGAATGCGTGCGGTAGAACGGCGTCAGCGCGGCGGCCTGCATCCAGCGCGTGTACAGCTCGGGCGTGGTCGTCGCGGCGAAGCCGCCGACGTCGGCGCCGACGAAGCTCACGCCGGAGATCGATAGATTGGTCAGCAGCGGAATCGTCAGCGCGAGATGGTCCCAGGTCGCGTCGTTGTCGCCGCTCCACACCGCAGCATAGCGCTGCACGCCCGCGTAGCCGGCGCGCGTGATCGCGAAAGGACGTTTTTCCGGCGCGAGCTTGCGCAGCCCTTCGAACGTGGCGCGCACCATCTGCATGCCGAATACGTTGTGATAGCGCGCGTGCGTGCCGGGATCGCCGTCGCCGCCGTGCTTCACGTCGAGGGCGAACGTCTTCTGCGGCCCCTGCGGAATCGGCGGATCGCCGAAATCGTCGCGCGAGAACACGGCCGGCTCGTCCATGTCGTTCCAGAAGCCGTCGACGCCTTCGTCGAGCGGCTTTTTGTACAGCTCGCCCCACCACGCGCGCGCCTTCGCGTTGGTGAAATCGGGGAATGCGCAGATGCCGGGCCAGACTTTTTCGTGCAGTTCCTTGCCCGCCGCGTCGAGCACATAGACGCCGGCCTCGCGGCCGCTGCGGTACACGGAATACTTCTCGTCGAACTTGATCCCGGGATCGACGATGGTCACGACGTGGAAGCCGTCGCGATGCAGGTCGGTGAGCATCTTCCTCGGCTCGGCGAACGTCTTCGGGTTCCAGGTGAAGACGCGATAACCGTCCATGTGGTCGATGTCGAGGTGAATCACGTCGGCCGGAATCTTCTTCTCGCGGAAGGTACGCGCGATCTCCTCGACCTTGGCCTGCGACATGTACGAATAGCGCGACTGCTGATAACCGAGCGCCCAGCGCGGCGGGAGCGGCGTGCGGCCGGTCAGCGCCGTGTAGTCGCGCAGCACGTTGGCCGGCGAGCGCTCCGCGCCGCCGGTGAACACGTAATAGTTCAGCTCGCCGCCGTCCGCGCCGAAGGTGTAGCGGCGCGGATCGGTCTTGCCCATGTCGAAATAGCTGCGCCAGGTGTTGTCGAAGAAGATGCCGTAGCTCAGACCGTCGCGCAGCGCGACGAAGAACGGAATGGTCTGGTAGAGCGGATTGGTGCCGACGGGATATTTGTACGAATCGGTGTTCCAGTTCACCAGAAACTGGCCCTCGCGCGAAATCGTCGGCAGGGCCTGTTCGCCGAAGCCGTAGTACAGCTCGTAGCTGCCGCGCTGTTTGGATGCTTCGATCGCGCCGTTCGCCGGGTCGAGCGCCATCGGCCGCGCGGGATCGTCGGCGGTGACGAGCCGGTTTTGCGCGTCATACACGGTCAGCGTCAGCACCGGGCGTTTCTGCACGACGACGCGCGCGCCGCCGGGCGTACGCAGTTCGCCGCGCTCGGCGCTGTCGTCGAACTCGAACGTCGCCCGCGCCGGCGCGCTACCCACGAGCGCGTAGGAAAAGTCGCGGCCGAATGCGCCTTTCGGGCTCATGCGCACGCGCACGACGTCGGGGGTGACGAAGCTCACCGCCACCTGTGCCCCGCTGGCGGTAGCGAACGTCACCGTGTCGCCGCTGCGTGCCGCCGAGGTCACCGCGCCTACCGTTTCCCACGCCGCCCGCGCCGGCGCCGCCGCCAGCATGGACGCAGCGACCGCCGCCAAAGCCAGCATCATTTTCGAGCGCATTTTCCTCCCTCCCCGAACCGTTTTCTTGCCGCGATGATCGCCGATCCGGCCGCGCGCAACGGCCGCATACGAATGCGAAATTTCAATGAATACGTATGCAAGAAATTGTAAGGCCGCAACCACGGGACTAGGCTAGCCCGAGGTTAAAACAGCGTAAAAAGCGGCCGGCACGACCTGCCGCGGCGCGCACAAAAAAATCCATTAAAAACCGGTGGCGCAGGCTGAAAAAAGCCGGGTCCACAACAATTCGGGGAGGACACATGAGACTCAAGCGTAATCTGTTGGCGCTGGCCGTCGCTTCTATTCTGGTCGGCGCCGCGCATTCGGCCCCGGCGGCCGATGCTCCGGCCCCGGATCAGGCCACCGCCGCGCCCGGCGCCGACGAGGCGAAGAAGAACGAGGACCAGACCACCGAACTCGGCGAGATCAAGGTCACCGGCGTGCGCGCCGCGATCGAGCGCGCGATCTCGATCAAGCAGAACTCGAACGAAATCGTCGAAGCCATTTCCGCCGAAGACATCGGCAAGCTGCCCGACAACTCGATCGCCGAATCGCTCGCGCGCCTGCCCGGCCTCGCCGCGCAGCGCGTCGCCGGCCGCGCCTCGACCGTGAGCCTGCGCGGCTTCGCCGGCGACTTCTCCGGCACGCTGCTCAACGGCCGCGAACAGGTCTCGACCGGCGACAACCGCGCGATCGAGTTCGACCAGTATCCGTCCGAGCTGCTCAGCGGCGTGGTCGTCTACAAGACGCCGGAAGCCTCGCTGGTCGGCCAGGGCATCGCCGGCACGATCGCGATGCAGACGGTGCGTCCGCTCGACTACAACAAGCGCGTCGTCCAGCTGGGCGCGCGCGGCGAAGCGCTGTCGAACAGCAGCGTGAACGCGAACACCGATTCCAAGGGTTATCGCGTCAACGCCTCGTACATCGATCAATACCTCGACCACACCCTCGGCGTCGCCATCGGCTACGCGCGGCTGCAGTCGCCGACGCAGGATACGCGCTGGGAGTCGTGGGGCTACACCGGCGTCACCGTGCCGGCGGGCACGCCCGGCATGCCCGACGGCGGCACGGTGCAGGCGCTCGGCGGCAGCAAGGTCTACGCCGATTCCACCGAAGGCACGCGCGATGCGTTGCTGACCACGGTCGAATGGCGTCCGAACGAGCAGT
>DAIMZS010000261.1:1986-4972 GCA_036733825.1 Rudaea sp. | reverse complement strand
AGAATTGAAATCGCTAGATACAGCGACGGACGAATGTTCACTGCTTGTTCCTCGAAGAAATGGGGGAATACAGGTTGCGGGTTCGCCCGCCTCGGGCTGAGTGAACTGCAAACCTGGGCCAGGAGAATATTTCTCCGCCTCATTTTCTTCGGGACAATTGACGCCCAAAATCCGGACAAAATCAGGCCATGCAACGGACATTGCGTGCGTTGCCAAATGCAATCAGGAAGTTAGCAGCGATGAAATCGCGTCTGTGCTCTCCGCACTTCGTCATTCCCGCCTGCGCGGGAATGACGGTATAGACATTACTCTCCCAAAGTCACCGTCTCGCGCACGCCGAGCCCGTTCGGATTCATTTCGAACGTGAATTCGCCCGAACGAATCATCTTTTCGTACAGCGCGAACAGCTTCGCCTGGTCGACGATGTTGTTTTTCTGCGCGGCCGGCAGGTTGGCGAGCGCCAGGTCGGAATATTTGCCGAGCAGGCCGTACAGCGCGCCGGAAAAATACAGGCGGAAGAATACCGGCGTCGCGCTCGGCGGCGCGGCGAAGTAGGCGCCGATCGTCGCGTCTTCGCCTGCTCCCGTCGTCAGCGCGATGGCCTTGTCGGTCATCGCGATCGACACTGGCGGCATCTGCGCGGAGGCCGGGATCAGGCCGGCCGGCAGCGCGACGGGCTTGCCGTCGGGCTTGATTTGCAGATCCTTCAGCTGCGGCACCGCCATCTGCGCCATGCCGACGGCGGCGAGCGGATTGTTCGATCCGAGCAGCAGCCGTGCGGCGACGTCGGGGACTTTCGAATCCTTGCGCGGCTCGAGTTTGTCGAGGGTGAGGCGCAGGCCGGTCAGATCGCTGAACGGCGGGGGGATCGTGGTGCTGAGCTGGGTTTTCGATTTGGCGAACGACTCATTGAGTTCGGCGAATTCGGGGCAGACGAACGGTTTCGCCGCGACCGCGTCAGCCTGCTTTATCCAGAAATCCTTGAGCTTGAGCAGCGGCGTGGCAAGGCTGATATCGACCAACCCTTCGCCCGGCGCGCCGGTGCCGGGCGCGGCGGTGAACGCCGTCGTGAGCGCCTGCGCGAGCGCGGGTTCCATCTCGAGCTGCGCGGTCACTTTCAGCTGCGGCGGCGTCATCGATTCGGCGCCGAACACCGCGCGCGGGAATTTCTGCGCAAGGGCCTGCGCCTCGGCGACGCAGGTCGGGTCGTCCGTCGCCGCGGCGGTCGGCAGCCCCATCGCTTTGGCGATTTCCAGGTCGGCGCCGCTCGGCGCGGACGACAGACGCTTGGCGAGCGCGGCGAGGTCGACGTAGCCTTCGCCGTAAGGCGAAAAATTATACTTTTTCTGGATCGCCTGCAGCGTGCCCGCGTCGAGCAGATTCTTGTCGGGCTTCTTCACGCCGAGCAGCAGCTGCTTGACCGCATCGCTCGCGCCCGGCGCCCACAGCGTGGCGACGAGATGCGAGCCCTGCACGGCGATCGCGATCTGCACATCGGTATCGCCGAGCTGCCAATATTCCTGCTCGCCGGTCTTGCCGGTCGGAATCTTCTCGCCGATCTTCGTTTCGACGCGCGCGATCATCGCCTTGAACGCAGCGGGATCGGACAGCTCGACGCGCATCACCGGAATCAGGCCGACGCCGTAGACGGCGATGCGCGCATCGGGCTTGTAGCCGATCTCGCGCAGCTTATCCATCGTGTCGCGCGTGCGCAGTTCGTCGAGCACGGCGCCGATGATTTTTTTCTCGCGCGCGTCGAGCTTGGAGGCGTCGCTGGTCAGCTGCTCGTAGATGTTGATCAGCATCGGCCACATCGTCTGCATCTGGCGCGAGGACCAGTCGATCAGCGCCTTCGGCTGCGGCTCGAGGTTGGCGTAGGCGTAGGGCGTGTCCGCCGGCGCGTAGGTCAGCGGCAAATCGCCGTTCGATGCGGATTTGCCGCAAGCGGCGAGCACGGCGGCGGAGAGGGCGAGGACGGTGAAACGAGCGGCCTTGTTCATGAGGTAGTCCTTTGTGCGAGAGAAAAATGTGATCAGGTTTCGAGCAGCTCGGCGAGCACGGCCATGCGCGCGAACACGCCGTTGGCGACCTGCTCGAGAATCAGCGACTGCGCACCGTCGGCCACCGCGTCGGCGATCTCGACGTTGCGGTTGATCGGCCCCGGATGCATGACGAGGCAACCCGGCTTCGCGCGCGCGAGGCGCGCTGGAGTGAGGCCGTAGCGCGCGAAATACTCGGCTTCCGAAGGAATGGCGGCGGCTTCCATGCGTTCCTTCTGCAGGCGCAGCATGATCGCCGCGTCGCAGCCCGCGATCGCTGCGTCGAAGTCGCTGAGCAGCGTGCAGTGCGCGAATTCCTCGGATTTCGCATCGGGCAGCAATTCCGCCGGCGCGCACAGGCGCAGATCGCGCACGCCGAGCGTGCGCAGCGCATGCACGTCCGAGCGCGCGACGCGCGAATGGCGGATGTCGCCGCAGATCAGCACGCTGAGTTTGGAGAAATCGTCGGCGTGACGGCTCAGAGTGAGCGCGTCGAGCAAGCCTTGCGTCGGATGCGCATGATTGCCGTCGCCGGCGTTGAGCACGGCGGCGTCGGAGCGCAGGTTACGCGCAATCGTCTCCGGCGTGCCCGATTCCTTGTGACGCACGACGAAAGCGTCGGTGTGCATCGCTTCGAGCGTGTGGATCGTGTCGAGCAGGCTCTCACCTTTGACCGTGGAGGAGCGCTCGATGTCGAAGTTGATCACGAGCGCACCGAGCCGCTGCGCAGCGAGATCGAACGAGGTGCGCGTGCGCGTCGACGGCTCGAAGAACAGATTGATCAGCGTGCGCCCGGCAAGCAGATCGAGCGGGCGCGCGCCGCCGTGGCTGTCGCGGCGCATCGCCGCAGCGCGCTCGAGCAGGCGTTCGATCGTCGCACGTGGCAGGCCGGCGAGGGTGATCAGGTGGCGCAGGCGGCCGTCGGTGGTGAGTTGCAGGTCGTTCAT
>DAIMZS010000261.1:0-1886 GCA_036733825.1 Rudaea sp. | reverse complement strand
TGCTTGCGTTTCGCCGTGCCGCCGGCGCGGCGCTCGGCGAAGCGGTCGGACGCGGCGCGCGAGGTGAGGCGCTCATCGACGAGGGTCACCGGCAATCCGTGGCGTTCGTGCAGCGCGTCGGCGAAGGCGCGCGCGTTCTGGCTGTTGGCCTGCTCGCCCGCGTCGAGGGTCAGCGGCAGGCCGACGAGCAGCGCGTCGGGGCGCCATTCGCGCAGCAGCGCGGCGATGCGCGCCCAATCGGGCCCATTCGCGCCATTGCCGACGACGTCCAGCGCCCGCGCACTCGCGGTGACGCGGTTGCCGACGGCGACACCGATGCGGCGCGCGCCGTAGTCGAAGCCGAGCACGGTGGTGATGCGGCCCTCAGGCATTCCCGGCCTGGCTGGAAAGGTTCGCCACGCTGACGCCGATCAGCTTCGCCGCGGCCTCCCAGCGCTGTTCGAGCGGCAGATCGAACAGGATGCGCTGCTCAGGCTCGACCGTCAGCCACGCGTTCTGTTTGATCTCCTCCTCGAGCTGGCCGGCGCCCCAGCCGGCGTAGCCGAGCGCGACGAGGGCGCGGCGCGGGCCGCGGCCTTCGGCGATCGCGACAAGCACGTCGCGCGAGGTGGTCACGCAGAGCGTGTCGGAAATCTTGTACGAGGATTCCCACACGCCGTCCGAGGAATGCAGGACGAAGCCGCGCTCGGGCTGCACCGGGCCGCCGATCAGCACGGGCGCGTCCTCGACTTCGGCGAATTGCGATTTCAGTCCCATCTGCGCGAGCACGTCGCCGAGGCGGTATTCGGACAGGCGATTGATCACCACGCCCATCGCGCCGTCGTTCGAATGCTGGCAGATCAGCGCGACGCTGCGCACGAAGCTCGGATCGCGCATGTTCGGCATCGCGATCAGAAACTGGTTGGCCAGGGCGGTGAGGGCGCGCATGGGCGCCATTGTACAGGGCGGCGACGGCATTGCCGTTACCGCTCTGCGTCGAATGGCCACACTCAGGGCGCGGCGGGTACCGCGGGCGGGTGATAGCCGAGCGTCTGCCCGAAGATCCAAAGCAGGAACAGCACCAGCGGCGTGTGGATGATCAGCTGCAGGAAGGTGAAGCCGACGATGTCGCGCGCCTTCAGGCCGAGCACCCCGAGCAGCGGCAGCATCCAGAACGGGTTGATCAGGTTCGGCAGCGCTTCGGCGGCGTTGTAGATCTGCACGGCCCAACCGAGGTTGTACTGCAGGTCGTTCGCGGCCTGCATGACGTATGGGGCTTCGATCACCCATTTGCCGCCGCCGGAGGGCACGAAGAAGCCGAGGATCGCCGAATACGCGCCGATCACGAACGCGTAAGTGTCGTGCGAGGCGAGCTGCACGAACACATGCGAGAGCTTTTCCGCGACCGTATGGCCGTCGGCGCCCTTGGCCGCGGTGAGTATCGTCGCGATGCCGCCGTACAGCGGGAACTGGATCAGCACGCCCGTCGTGCTCGGCACCGCGCGCTTGACCGCGTCGAGGAAACTGCGCGGACGCCAGTGCAGCAGCAGGCCGGCCATGATGAAGAGGAAGTTGTAGGTGTTGAGGTTGGACACGGCCGTCACCGCGCCCTTGGTCGCGAATTCGCGCCACAACCAGCCGAGGGCGAGCAGCATGAGCAGGATCGTCAGCACCGGCGTGCGTTCCAGCCATTCGCCGGGCTTGCGTTCGGCCGGATTGTCCGCGCCGATGTTCTGATCCTTCTCAAGACCGGTGAATTCGCGCCCGGTCTGCGCCTGGCTCGCGCCGGGCGCGGACCACCACGCGATCAGCGCGGAGACGACGATCAGAATTGCGGTCAGCGCGATCGACTGCCAGAGGAAGATCGTTTCGCCGAACGGAATCACGCCGGTGATCGGCATCAGCGC
>DAIMZS010000260.1:2134-4984 GCA_036733825.1 Rudaea sp. | reverse complement strand
GAACCGACCATGCCCCACCACGGCAGTTCGCGGTCGAGCGCGAGGCTGGTCTTGAGCACGGTCGGCAGCTTGAAGTCTTTCGCGATCGTGTCGACCGAGCCGGCGCCGCCGCCGGCCGGGATCGGCTGATTGAACGGATCGGCGCTGAACGGCGCCTTCGACGCATCGAAGCTCGTGTACGAGAGCAGAGTGACGCCGTTGTTCTGGTAGGGATTGGTCATCCACACCGTCGGCGGCGAGGTCTGGAACACGCCGACACCGCCGCGCAGCTGCGTTTTGTACTCGGTGGCGAAGTTGTAGTTGAACGACACGCGCGGCTCGATCACGCTGTTGCGCGAGCCGACGGTGTAGTTGTTCGGGTAGCCGAACGCGGCGGCAAACTTGGCGTTGTACGCCGGCGCCTTGTTCGCGTCGGGAATGTCCCAGCGCAGGCCCGCCTGCAGCGACAGCGCGTCGGTGGCCTGCCAGGTGTCCTGGATGAACGGGCTGTACTGCGTGTAGGTCCACTGGCCGGCGATGTCGGGCAGGGTGTAGCCCGGCGCGGGGTGGAACAGCGAGTAGCGGTTGTAGATGCCCTTGGCGAAGTTGTCGATGCCCCAGAACGTGTAGGCGCCGAATTCGGTCTGGCCGAACAGGTTGTTGATCTTGTTCTGCGAGTAGTCGATACCGGCCTTGATCGCGTGCTCGCCGAGCGTGTAGGTGCCGGCGAAGAACACCGAGGTCTTCTTCGTGTCGATGTGGTTGTAGTGGCGGAACTGTTCTTCGCCGAGGTTGATCGTCGGTCCCTTGCCGGCGGGATCGAGATTCACCACGACTTGCGGCTGCTGGTACGGCGCGGTCGTGTCCTGGACGAACTTCTGGTAGCCGACTTTCAGTTCGGTCGAGAAGTTGTCGGTCCAATCGTCGAACAGGTGGCCGACGTAGTTGTCGGTGGTGATCGCCTTGGTCCACACATAGCTCGACAGGCCGATGCTGGTCGGGGTGTTGCCGCCGACCGCGGGTTGCGATTCCTTGCTGCGCTGGTAGGTGAAGCTCGCGCGATGGCGGTCGGAGATGTTCCAGTCGACCTTGGCGAGGTAGCGCTTGTCGTCGTAGACCAGGGCCGAGGAGCCGCCGAACGAGCCGGGCTTGAGGCCGAGCTTGGTCGCCGCGTCGATGACTTTCTGCACGTCTCCCGGCGAGATTTTCGTCAGCGTCGAGGCGCCGTCGCCGAGGCTGTAATCGAGACCGTTGGCCGAGTCCGCGCCGATGCCGGTGGTCTTTTCCTTTTCCGCCGAAAGGAAGAAGAACAGCGTGTCCTTGACGATCGGGCCGCCGACGGTGAAGCCGTAGGTCGAGTCTTTGTCGTAGCCGTTGTACTTGTAGCCCGGGTTGCTCGACGGCAGCCAGCCGGCGTCGCCGACGAGGTGGTTGGCGTTGCGGTAGGAGTAATACACCGAGCCGTGGAAATCGTTGGTGCCGGACTTGGTCACCGCGTTGACGTCGGCGCCGACGGCGTCGCTGATCACATCGTAGTTCGCGGTCGAGATGTTGTATTCGGCGATCGTCTCCGGCGAAATCGGCGACTTCAGGTACGGCAGGCCGTTGGCGTTGAGGCCGAACGGGTCGCCCTGGGTGACGCCGTCGACGGCGATATTGTTGTAGCGGTTGTTCATGCCGAGCGCGGACACCGCGCCGGTGCCCTGGTCCATGACGGTGATGCGCGGGTCCAGGCGCACGACGTCGTCGATCGAGCGGTTGCCCTGCGGCGTCGCCTGCAGTTGCTGCTGCGAGATCGTCGTGGATAGGCCCTTGTTCTCCGCGGCGAACACGGTCGTCAGCGCCGAGGCGGTCACGGTCACGCCTTCGAGCGTCGCGGCCGTGCCGCCCGCGCTGGCGGCGGCCAGGTTGATCGAGGCGGGCTGGCCGAGCTGCAGATACACGTCGTGCTGTTCGGCCACTGGCTTGCCGGCCTCGTTCGCGCGCACGTCGAACGGGCCACCGACGCGCAGGCCCTGCGCCGAATAACGGCCCTCGGCGTCGGTCGTCACTTCCTTGGAGGTGCCCGAGGGGACGTGGACGATGGTCACCGTCGCGCCGGCGACCGGCTTGCCGGCGGCGTCGAGGACGCGGCCGTTGATGCCGGAGGTGGTGATGTTCTGGGCATGGGCCGTGGAAATCGCCAGCAGCGCGGCAATCGCGGCGGGAAGGGCCTTGGCGCGAATCGAAGCAAGCATCAGCAGTCCTCTGTTTGGAGACAAATGTTAAGCATATTTTACATTTGTTACAGAAGTTGTGGTGCACTGCCGAAAAGAAATCGATCGTTCGTTTCGCTCGTTGGACGGCCTCTGCACGGCGTCCGCCGGCCGCAACCTGTTGCGGGCGCAGCATTTCGCCTTACTATTGCCAGCCCGATACCCCCTCCGCGGCCCGTATCGGCATTAGCTTTTCCTCGAATCAACAATGGGAGCCATCGTGAATGTGAATGCCGCGCCGGTGAACGGCGCCGAGTGGGTTGTGCTCAAATTTGGCGGGACCAGTGTTTCGACGCGTCTGCGTTGGGACAAGATCGCGACGATCGCCAAAGGAAAACGGGCGCAAGGCAAACACGTTCTCATCGTGGTTTCGGCGCTGTCGGGCACGACCGACAAGCTCAAAGCCATCTGCGACGGTCACGCCGACGCCGGCAAATGCCGCGCCGTGGCCGACGAAATCATCGCGCGCCATCGTGCGATGTTCGCCGAGCTGGAGTTGAACGATGCCGGCAAACTCGACGCCTGGCTGACCAAGCTCGAACATTTGCTCGCCGACCCGCGCCGCGCGGAAGGCGCGCTGACCTGGCAGGCCGAAGTGCTCGCGCTCGGCGAGATG
>DAIMZS010000260.1:0-2034 GCA_036733825.1 Rudaea sp. | reverse complement strand
TGCTCGACGCCGAGATCGTCGAGATCTGGACCGACGTCGCCGGCATGTTCAGCGCCAATCCGCGCAGCGTGCCGACCGCGCGCCTGCTGTCGCGGCTCGACTACGAAGAAGCGCAGGAAATTGCCACCACCGGCGCCAAAGTGCTGCATCCGCGCTGCATCAATCCGGTGCGCGAGGCGGGCGTGCCGCTCGCGATCAAGGACACGAACGAGCCGGATTTCGCCGGCACCGAGATTTCCGCCGCGGTTGCCGATGCGCTGCCGAGTGTCAAAGCGATCTCCTCGCGCAGCGGCATCACGCTGATCTCGATGGAATCGATCGGCATGTGGCAGCAGGTCGGCTTCCTCGCCGACGTGTTCGAGATCTTCAAGCGCCACGGCCTGTCGATCGACCTCGTCGGCACGGCGGAAACCAACGTCACCGTGTCGCTCGATCCGACCGAGAATCTGGTCAACACCGACGTGCTCTCCGCGCTGTGCACCGATCTCGCCGAGATCTGCCGCGTCAAAGTGATCGCGCCGTGCGCGGCGATCACGCTGGTCGGCCGCGGCATGCGTTCGATGCTGCACAAGTTTTCCGCGGTGCTCGCCGAGTTCGGTTCGCTGCGCGTGCATTTGATTTCGCAGTCGTCGAACAATCTCAACCTCACCTTTGTCGTCGACGAGAGCGTCGCCTCGAATCTCGTGCCGCAATTGCACGATCTGCTGATCAAGGCCGAGGCGATGCGCGTGGAAGACGCCGCCGTGTTCGGCCCGAGCTGGACGGATTTGTACAAACCCGCGCAGGTGCCGCATTCGCCCTGGTGGCGCGCGCGTCGCGAGGAACTGCTGAAGCTCGCGCAGCAGGCGACGCCGCACTACGTCTACGATCTGGCCACCGTGCGCGCGCAGGCGCAGGCGCTGCGCGGCACGATTGTCGCGGTCGACCGTTGGTTCTACGCGATCAAGGCGAATTCGCATCCGACGATCCTGCGCGAGATCGCCGCGCAGGGTTTCGGCCTCGAATGCGTCTCGCCGGGTGAGCTCGCGCGCGCGCGCGAGGCCGTCGGCGCGCAGGTCGATATTCTGTTCACGCCGAACTTCGCTTCGCGCGACGACTACGCCGCCGGCATCTCCGCGGGTGCGCGCCTCACGCTCGACAATCTGCATCCGCTCGCGCACTGGGGCGACTTGTTCGCCGGGCGCGAAATCGAGCTGCGCCTCGATCTCGACTTCGCCCGCGGCCATCACGACAAGGTGAAGACCGGCGGCGCCGCGTCGAAGTTCGGCCTCGCCTTGAACGAACTCGACGAATTCCGCCGCCTCGCCGCGCATCACGGCGTGCGCATCATCGGCCTGCATGCGCATCTGGGTTCCGGCATTCTCGATGCGAAGCATTGGAAGGAAGTGCACGTGCAGCTCGGCAGCCTCGCCGAGAAGATCGGCACGGTGCGTTCGCTCAATGTCGGCGGCGGCTACGGTGTGCCGGCGCGCGCGGACGAGGCGCCGCTCGATCTCGCCGCCGTCGCCGCGAGCCTGGCCGAAGTGAAGGCGGCCTATCCGCAGTTCGAACTGTGGAGCGAGCCCGGCCGTTATCTCGTCGCCGATGCGGGCGTGCTGCTCGCGCGCGTGAACCAGCTCAAGCGCAAGGGCGAGTTCCGCTATGTCGGCGTCGACGCGGGCATGCACACGCTGATCCGCCCCGCGCTGTACGAGGCGTATCACGAGATCGTCAATCTCTCGCGCATCGACGAGCCCGCGACCGAACTGGTGCAGATCGTCGGACCGATCTGCGAATCGGGCGACGTGCTCGGCAGCAATCGCCGCCTCGCCGCTTCGCAGGAGGGCGATGTGATCCTGATCGCGCAAGCCGGCGCCTACGGCGCGGTCATGTCGTCCGACTACAATCTGCGCGGACGCGCGCCGGAGACCGTGCTGTGAGTGCCTTGCCCGATCCGCGTAATGCCAAAGCTTTTCGATTCGTCGCCTGCGATTTCGACGCGGCGAGCGGGACGGCCAGCCTGTCGTATGCCTTCGACGATGGTCCGTTGCTGAT
>DAIMZS010000259.1:0-5002 GCA_036733825.1 Rudaea sp. | reverse complement strand
CCGACGGCGTGAAGAAGCCGTCGTTGCGCAGATAGAACTGATTATCCACGGCGCCACCGGCGAAGTCCGCGCGCTGCTTGTTCAATCCGGTTGGATCGACGTCGTACCAAGCCGAGGTGACCTCGGTCCATACGCCGCTCGAACTGACCGCCCATTCGTTGCCGAAATTCGCGCGGCGGCCGAGATAGCCGGTGTCCGGATTGAAACTTTCGAGGAAGGAGTACACGCCCTGGTGGTACATCGCGGTGCCCGGGTATTTCCACGTCGCGAGGAAATGCCATTTGACGCCGGCCTGCGCCTGCGCGTTGCCCTGGCCGCTGTCGCCGCAGCCGTCGTCGCTCTGCGGTGTGCCGAACCAGGCGGAATACAGCGTATTGCCCTGGCCGTCGGGCTGCGCGCGCGTGATGAAGCGGTAGGTATTGCCCGCGCGCCAGTTGCAGATCAGATGGCTTTGCCCGCCGGTGCCTTCGCCGCCGAAATTGTTGACGATGGTCTGGTTGCCCTTACTCACGAGCGTGGTGCTGCCGTTCGTCGGGTCCCACACCGAAAACAGAATCCAGCGCTTGTTCGACGCGTTCACCTGCATGCCGAAGTAGCCGACGTTGAAACCGTTCGCCATGTAATAGGTGCCGACCGGATCCTGCCCGACGGGCACGTTGACCTCACTGTAGAAATATTCCGTCGCCGCGGGCACGTTGAAGCCCAAATGCACCGACGGGCCGCGCCGCGACCAGTAGAAATTGTCCGGATCATTGGCAAAGATCAGGCCGCCGGCGGTCGCCGAACCGTCGAGCTGCAGTGCCGAGATATCGCCGAAATACCCGCCGTCGTTCGCCACGCCTTGCAGATCGATCTTGACGTAGCCCGGCTGGCCGATCGTGAACGTGCCGACCGGAAACACCGTGTTCGCTACGCCCGCCGGCGTCAGCGCGACCGTTTGCGATTGACCGTTGATCGACACCTTGACCGTGCTCTGCGTCGAGCCGAACAGACCGCCGACCAATGACACCTGCAGGTCGCCCGGCTGCAGCACGTCGACGTAGGTGCTGATCGTGGTGTCCGCCGAGTCCCAATTGTGCAGGCCGGTGTCGTCGATCGATTCGTCCGGTTTGTTCTTTGATTGGGTGATGTACGCATTGCCGCCAAGCGGGACGACGGCCGGCGCCGCTTCGATCGTCGACGCGCAAAAGCCCGACGCGAGCAATGCCGCGCAGACGCGATAAATCAGTTCTCGCATAAAACCTCCGTAGTGAAAGCAAGACAAGACGCGTGGCCGCACCCCTGTCGTTCGTTCCTCGCTTGCGGCTGCGGATAGGGCCGCAAGGCCGACCGATGCGCAGAGCGGATCGGCCGGCAAAAAAGCGCGCCGGCATCGTGCCAGCGCGGTCCGATCACTCGTAGCTGTAGCGGAAGACCAACGTGGTGGTGCGCGGATCCTGATACGTCGGCGCGCCGTACTGCAGGTTGCGCACCCAGCTTCCGTCGCTGAGCTGCTGGCCGGTATCGAAGGTCTGGTAGCGGTCGATCACGCCCTTGCGGTTGGTGACGTTCTGCATCTGCAGATCGAGGCTGAAATGGTTCTTCGCGCCGATCTTCCAGTCGTAGCCCACGCCGAGCGCCAGCGTCCAGAAGAACGGCAGGCGCCCCGCGGTGCCGGCCGGTGCGGGCTCATTGTTGCAGTAGTGATTGAGCGGACCGTCGTAATTGCCTTCGAGCGGGTCCGGCAAGGGATGGCTGCCGAAGCAGCTCAGCGGGCGCCCGGTGGCCATTCGCAGAATGCTGCTGACGCGCAGGCCGGTGTTGAAGTAATACGCGCCGTTGAGGTTCAGCGCGTGGCGGCGGTCCGAGGCGAGATCGCCGTAGCCGTACTCCATCATGCCCGGATAGTCCCACAGCGGCTGCTGCGCGACGCCGCCGCCGACACGCTCGCTCAGGCTCAGATAGCCGTCGTCGTTGCCGTACAGGTGCGCCCAGGTGTAGCTCAGGTCGAGCAAATAGGGCTCGTCGTCGGTGCGCGCGTGCGTCAGCTGAAACGTGATGTGCGCATAGTTGCGCTTCGCCTCCGGGCCGAAATAACCGGCCGGGAACAACAAGGATTCGAGTTTGCCGTCGCCGTTGTAGTCGCGCGTGATGAGTTGCGCGTAGCCCGGGTTGATCATCGGGAACGTGCTGTCGACGTAGTTCGGATAGCCGTGCGCGTTGGCGTACGCGGTGATGCCGTCGGACCAGTCGGTGTCGTCAACGATGCGCTTGAGCTGACTGAATCCGCCCTCCAGGTTAAACGCCCAGCTGTTCTGCAACGCCTGCTGCCAGTACACCTGCAGTTCGTACTGATACGGCGCCTTGATGTTGGACGAGGCGAGCGTGTAGTAAGGCTGCACCGCGCCGTCGCCGCCGAGCACCGTTTGTTGTGGGCCAAGCTGGGTCAGGCCCGTTGGCGCCTGCGTCACCGGATCGCGGCCGGTGTAGGTGTACCAGCGGTTCCAGATGTATGAGGCGCTGCCGACGCCGGCGTTCACCGCCGACGGAATGGCCAGGCCGTATTTGCCGAGGTTGGCGCCGAGCTTGGTCGAGCTGTCGCCGTGCACGTCCCAGGCCGCGCCGATGCGCGGCGAGAGCAGCGGCAGGCGCATGAAGTTATTGTTGTTGGCGTCCTTGTTCGCGTAGAGATCGAAACGCGTGCCGAGGTAGATCACCCAGCGGTCGGCGACCTGCCAGTAGTCCTCGAGGAAGGCGCCCTTGTTGACCGTGTTGAACGAGCCGCCTTCGCGTTCGAAATACTGCTGCACGTAGCTGCCGTCGCCCGGCACGGCCGCGCCGTTCGGCAGGATCGTGCCGGGTTTGGTGTAGTACGTCCACACGCCGCCATCGGTGGTCGTGTTGCCGTGGCTGTCGACAAAATGGTGATAGTGCTCGGCGCCGAACGAGATCTTGTGATCGCCGAGTTCCCAACTGAGCTTGGCGGTGAAGCCGCGCTTCCAGTAGTCCTGCGGGAACGTCTGCAGCGAGGTGTTCGACAGGCCGATGTTGACCTGCTGCTGCGTCACCGGATCGACCTCGGTGACATAGGGCAGGCCGGTGCCGCTGCTCGAGGTCGGGTTGTACTGCCAGTCGCTCAGATAGCCGCCCATGACGACGAGGCTCATCTTGTCGTTGATGTGCCAGTTGTAATTGCCGATCAGGAACTTGTCGGTCGTGTTGGTCCGCGCCCAGCCTTTGTACGCGCCGATCGAGCCCGGCGTGTAGTTCTGGGTCAGCACGTACTGGTTGTTGAAGCTGGTGGTGACGTCCTTTGAGGCGACCACGTCGACGGTCTGGTCGGGGCTGATATTCCAGGTCAGGTTGACCACGCCGATCTTGTCGCGATTGGTTATGTCGTTGGCGCGGTTCTGCGAATACGACGTGCTTTGCCAGTTGGGCGAGTTGCCGATCAGCGCGTAGACGAACAGCGTGTCCTTGATCAGCGGCCCCGAACCCCAGAAATATTGCGTGACTTCGGTGTTGTGCCGGTTGTCGGAGTAGTAGCGGAAATACTGCTGATGGCCGTTGGCGTCGGTGTAGTACGAATTGGGCGACGCCGGCTGCAGGCTCGACGTCGGCGGCGTGAGGTAGAGGGAATAACCGCCCTGGTATTCGTTCGTGCCCTGGCGCACCGTCGCCGCCATCAGGCCGCCGGTGACGTTGGTCCAACTTGCGCTGCCGGCGCTGGAAATGACATCGACGCCCTGCAGCGCTTCCGGCGGCAGGCGGTTCGCGCCCGGCCCGCTTTTCATGAATTCGTTGGTGGTGTCGAAGCCGTTGAAGAAGTAGCGATTCTCCGCGGGGCTCGCGCCGCCGAGCACGGCAAGCTTGGTCGTTTGATCGTCGTAGACCACGTTCGAACGCAGTAGGGCGATGCTTTCCATGCTGCGCCCGGTCGGCAGATCATTGACGATCTGCATGTCGTAGTGGTTGAGATAGGTCGGCGTGCTCACGTCGATCGGCGCGATATCGACGGTGCGCGCGCTCGCCGTCACCACGACGCCGCCCAGTTCGGTGGCGTTGCCGGGCGTTCCGGCCGTTTCCGCCGCGGCCGCGATCGTCGGCACGGGCGAGTTGTTGTTGGTCTTGACCAGCACGCTGCGCGAGCCCACTTCTTTGCCGTCGCGCGACACCGTCACCGTGTACGTGCCCGGATTGAGGCCGTCGAGGCTGTAGCGCCCCGACTTGTCGACCGCCACTTCCTTGCGATAGCCGGTGGCGCGGTTGGTGACGACGACGCTCGAATTCGCCGCAGAAGGTTCGCTGCCGTACAAACCGCCGGTGATGATCTGCGCGTAGGAAACATTCGTGCCGAAGGCGGCGAGCAAGCCCGCTGCGAGAAGGGTCTTTTTCATCGCGCAACGCGACCCCGTTCTTTTCATTCTCATGTCTTTGCCTCAATGAATTTCTAGTTCGACGCCGCATCACTCCGTCAGCGAAGCGCCCCCAACTGCAAAGAAATCTCTCCCTTTTTTGTAAACGTCGTTCACCCGAACAATCCGTCGGCTTCTCCCTCAGGCCGCCGGTTCAAAGTGCGCAGGCCTGCGCGTACTCGTGCAGCACGCGGGTCACGCCCGAACGCAAGAGCTCCGCCACGCGATTCGCCAAGCGCCCGGCACGGATTTCGTCGTGCTGCCGCGGCAGGTATTGCGCGAGTAGCGCCAACGGCAGCGCGCCGGTGGGTGAGCGCTCGCCGAGATTGCGCAGCAGCGTGTTGCACGCGGCCTGGATGCGCGGATGCGCCCAGTAGTAGCGCACGCGGTCGCTCAAGCTGTATTGCAGGTCGAGCGTCAGACGGTTCGCGTCGGTGTAGTACTTGCTCCAGTACTTCGGCTCCGCACGCATCACGTCGAGCACGATGTGACGCAGGTTCGATCGCTGCGCCGCCGGCAGCAGCTCGTCCTCGATGGAGGCGAGCGCCCACAACGTTTCGCGCAGCGCATAGGTGACGCCGGGGCCGACCTTGAGGATGGCGAAGTGC
>DAIMZS010000258.1:0-5008 GCA_036733825.1 Rudaea sp. | reverse complement strand
GGCCGCACGATCAACTTCGATCTCAAGCGCGCGGAAGGCTACAAGGCGTTCTGTAACAAGCTGTGGAACGCGGCGCGTTTCGTGTTGATGAACGCGGGAACCGGAAATCGGGAATCGGGAATCGGCGAAGCGCCTGCATCGCTTCCCCCGCAAGCGGGGGAAGCTGCCCCGGCAGGGGCTGAAGGGGGCGCGCTCAAAACCGAAGCGGAAAAATGGATCGTCGCGCGCATGCGCGCGACGCTGGCCGAAGTCGAAGCGCAGATGAAGCTCTACCGCTTCGACCTCGTCGCGCAGGCGCTCTACGAATTCGTCTGGAACGAATACTGCGACTGGTTCGTCGAACTCGCCAAGCCGGCGTTGAGCGGCGAAGACAAAGCCGCGGCCGATTCGACGCGGCACACGCTGCTGTTCGTGCTCGAAGCCGCGCTGCGCGCGCTGCATCCGATCACACCGTTCATCACCGAAGAAATCTATCAATCGGTCGCGCCATTGCTGGGTCTGCAGGAAACGAGCATCACCCGCCGCGCTTATCCGCGCGCCGACGATCTGCCGGCGGACGACGCCACGGCCAGCGCCGATATCGAATGGCTGCGCACCGTATTGACCCAAGTGCGCCGCATCCGCAGCGAAATGAATATCGCTCCGAGCAAGGCGATTCCGTTGTTGTACACGAACGGCAGCGCCGCGGATCGGGCGCGCGTCGACAAGTTCGGCGTGCAGATCGCTTTTCTTGCGCGCGCCGAATCGCAGCGCTGGCTCGCCGCGGGCGAAGCCGAACCGGCTGCGGCGGCGGCGATCGTCGGCGAGATGAAATTGCTGATTCCGCTCGCGGGGCTGATCGATCTGTCGGCGGAGAAGGCGCGCTTGGAAAAGGAGATCAAGCGTCTCGACGGCGAGATCGCGAAGTCGAGCGGGAAGCTGGCAAACTTCGGCGAGAAAACGCCGGCGAACGTCGTGGCACAGGAAAAGCAGCGCGTGGCTGATTTCACCACGACCCTGAACGGCTTGCGCGAGCAGTTCGAGCGGTTGAAGGACTTATAGCGCGCCGGCCGCGCCGTCGAACGACAGCGGCGCCGGAACTGGCATAGCGATCAACGACAAACTCACGAGGACCGTAGCGATGGGATGGCGGATTTTGAAATGGCTGTTCGGCATCTTCTTGGTCTTCGTGCTTTGCGTTGCTGTTTTTATCGCGGTCAAAGGTAAAGACATCCTGCGCACCGCCACCGGTTCGGTGAGCCGCTCGCTGTGCGCAGCCGCGTTCGTGTCCGGCGTCGATCCCGATCGTGTCTACGCCGAGGAACAGCGGCAATATCTGGGAACTCTCGACTGGGTGTTGCGCTACGAAGTCGACCGCGAGAAGCACGAGGTGCGTGCGACTGTCGCCGGCGGTTTCGCGGCGCGCTCGGTCTATCGGCCGGGACTCGGCTGCATCGTCGCCCACGGCGACGTGCCGGAAGCAGCCGGCATCGAGCCGCCGACGTTCGCCGACGCGTTCGCCGAGCAGAGCGCGGTGGTCGAACCGACCGATCCGGCGCTGCGCAAAGCGCTCGACGGCGCATTCGCCGAGCCCGATCCGAAATTCCCGCGCAACACCAAGGCGTTCGTCGTGCTCCACGACGGCAAGCTCATCGCCGAACGTTACGCGCCGGGCTACGGGCCGACGACGCCGATCTGGGCGCATTCGCTGTCGAAGTCGTTGACCAATGCGCTGATCGGCATCCTCGTGCGCGAAGGCAAGCTGCGCGTCGATGAACCCGCGCCGCTGCCGGCCTGGCAGGAAGGTTCCGATGCGCACCGCGCGATCACCGTCGATCAACTGCTGCGCATGACCAGCGGCCTGCCGTTCGACGACAACGACGATCCGCTCAACCATCTCAACCGCATGGTCTTTCTCGAGCGCGACATGGCCGCCTACGCGGCGCACGTGCCGTTGGAACACACGCCCGGAACGGCCTGGGGATACAGCAATGCGGGCTACATCGTGCTCTCGCGCCTCGTGCACAACGCGGTCGGCACGAGCGCGGCGGACGTGGAGCATTTCGTGCGCCGTGAATTGTTCGAACCGCTCGGCATGCGCAACGCGACGCTCGACTGCGACGTGGCCGGCACGCCGAACGGCGCGAGCAATTCCTATGCCTCGGCGCGCGACTGGGCGCGCTTCGGCCAGCTCTATCTCGACGACGGCATGGCCGGCGGACGCCGCATCCTGCCCGAAGGCTGGGTGTCCTACAGCGCGAGCCAGACGCTCGCGACCGGCTACGGCGCCGGCTTCTGGACCAATCTCGTCGACCAGGGCCGCGTGCCGGTGTGGGATGCGCCGTGGGGCATGCCGACCCTGCCGAAAGACATGTTCTACGCACGCGGTGCGCTCGGGCAATATATCGTGGTCGTGCCGTCGGAGCGGCTCGTGGTGGTGCGCATGGGGATCGGCTATGGCGGCGTGGAGGGCGCGATCGCGCAGATCATCACTGCGCTGCATGCGAGCACGGACTCGTAAGTCAGTAGGGTCTCGGTTTGAATCAGGACCGTTCGTCCTGAGGTATCGAAGGACGAACCGCACGCCAAGGTTGCCGTTCGTGGTTCGATACCTCACCACGAACGGAAAGCAAATTTCAAACTGAGACACTATCGCAATTTGCGGGCATTGACATCGAATGGGGAACGTATGCGGCTGACTCGACTGATCTTCCTGCTCGCCCTCGCTGCGGCGCCGGCCTTCGCCGACACCGGCAAAATCATCACCCACGAAGACCTCTGGCTGATGCCGCGCGTAGGCTCGCCCGTGACCAGTCCCGACGGCAAGTTCGCCGCGTTCAACGTCACCGAACCGAGCTACAAGAAAGACGAATCGCAGACGCATCTGTGGATCGTCGCCACTGACGGCAGCGCGCCCGCGCGGCGCCTGACCGCGAGCAAGACCGCGGAGAGCGGCATCGCCTGGAGCCCGGACTCCAAGCGCATCGCGTTCTCGGCGAAGCGCGGCGACGACAAAGTCGCGCAGATCTGGGTGCTCGATCTCGCTCAGGGCGGCGAGGCGATCAAGGCGACGACGCTGTCGACCGGCGCGAGCGAGCCCGAGTTCTCGCCCGACGGCAAGCGCCTGCTCTATTTCAGCCAGGTGTATACCGAAGCGAAAGACGACAAGGACAACGAGCGCATCGCCAAGGAACGCGAGGAACGCAAGTACAAAGCCTACGTCTACACCGGCTTTCCGGTGCGCAACTTCGACAAGTGGATCGACGACAAGCGTCCGCATCCATTCGTGCAGACGATCGGCGCGAACGACGCGCACGATCTGATCGTGGGCAGCGCGCTGGCGAAACTCCCGGGTTATTCCGCGCCGGAGGAAAACACCGGCGCGACCTGGGCGCCCGATGGACGCAGCATCGTCTTCGCCGCCAGCCGCAACCGCGACCGCGCGGCGTGGCAGTTCACGAACGCCGATCTTTTCCAAGTGGCCGTCGACGGCGGCGAACCGAAACGCCTGACCGGCGCCGACGCGCTCGAGGCCGGCGACAGCTACGGCAAGCCGCGCTTCAGCGCCGACGGCCGCACGCTGTACGCCACGGTGACGCCGCAGACCGGCCAGACCTACAACGCGACGCGCCTCGCCGTGCTCGACTGGCCGGGCGCCAAGCCGCACGCGCGTATCGAGCTGCCGAACCGGCTCTCGCTCGGCAGCTTTGCGCCGACGCCTGACAGCCGCGGCGTGTATCTCACCGCCGAAGATGCCGGCCAGGAAAAACTCTATCGCGCCGCGAACACCGACAAGGAAGCCAAGCTCGTCGGTGCGCCCGCGCGCGGCACCTGGGCGAATCTCAGCGGCGCGGTGAAATCGCCGGTGCTGATCGCGCAATACGAATCGGCGACCGAGCCGCCCGAGATCGTGCGTCTCGACGCCGCGGGCAAGATGCGCAAGCTGACCTCGTTCGCCGCCGCGGCGACGAGCAAGCTCGACCTCGCGCCGCTCGAGAGCTTCTGGTTCACCAACGCGCGCGGGCAGCGCATCCAGTCGCTGCTGCTGAAGCCGCCGCATTTCGATCCGGCGAAAAAGTATCCGCTGCTGGTCGTGATGCACGGCGGACCGTTCTCGCAGTGGCGCGATCAATGGGTGCTGCGCTGGAATTATCATCTGCTCGCCGCGCCGGGTTACGTGCTGCTGCTGACCAACTACGTCGGCTCGACCGGCTACGGCGAGGCGTTTTCGCAGGCGATCCAGGGCGATCCGCTGAAGGGCCCCGGCGACGATATCAATGCGGCCGCCGACGAGGCGATCAAAAAATACGCGTTCATCGACGCGAGCCGCCAATGCGCCGCCGGCGCGAGCTACGGCGGCCATCTGTCGAACTGGATGCAGGCGACGACGACGCGCTATCGCTGCCTCGTCAGCCACGCCGGCTTGGTCAATCTCGAAGCGCAGTGGGGCACGTCGGATACGATCTACGGCCGCGAAGTCGGCAACGGCGGGCCGGTATGGGAACAGAACGCGATCTGGCGCGAGCAAAATCCGATCCGCTACGCGGCGAAGTTCAAGACGCCGACGCTGGTCTCGGTCGGCGAGCACGATTTTCGCGTGCCGATCAACAACGCGCTCGAATACTGGTCGGCGCTGCAGCGCCAGCGTGTGGAGAGCAAGCTGCTCGTGTTCCCGGACGAAAACCATTGGGTGCTCAATGCCGAGAACTCGAAGTTCTGGTACGGCGAAGTGCAGGCGTGGTTGGCGCGTTGGTTGAAGGACGAGAAGGCGCCTAGTCCGTAGACAAGCGAGTCGCCCGATACTGCTCGTCGCGAAAGCGGGAATCCAAATTTTTCAGCGGCAGTCGAGCAGAGTCGCTGGATTCCGCCAGAAGCGCGCGGGAATGACGAGCGAGGGAGCGGGGCTCGATGAATCGAGCCCCTACGGGGAATCCGAATCGGGTCGCCCGGCGCCGGAGTTGTGGGAGAATCCCAGGCATCGGTTTCGATGAAAGGACGTTCGGACCATGCCCGCATCGACGGCCACACT